>CAYXQB010000010.1:0-25349 GCA_964466435.1 uncultured Flavobacteriaceae bacterium
TCAAGGGCGGTATCGGGCCTGGTTCGATTTGCACGACGCGGATGGTGGCCGGCGTCGGCGTGCCGCAACTCACCGCGATCGTCAATGTGGGCAGCGCAACCCGGCCGCGCGGCGTGCCGGTGATCGCGGACGGCGGGATCAAGTATTCGGGCGATTTCGCGAAAGCGATTGCGGCGGGTGCCGACTGCGCGATGTTGGGCTCGTTGTTTGCGGGCACGGATGAGAGCCCGGGCGAGGTCTTCCTCTATCAAGGTCGTTCGTACAAATCCTATCGTGGCATGGGATCGCTGGGTGCGATGGCGCGCGGGTCGGCGGATCGGTACTTCCAGGCGGAGGTGAACGACACGCTGAAGCTCGTGCCGGAAGGCGTCGAGGGTCAGGTGCCTTACAAAGGGCCGATCTCAAGCGTCGTGCATCAGCTCGTTGGCGGTTTGCGCGCGTCGATGGGGTACACCGGTTCGAAGTCGGTCGCGGACTTCCAAGCGAATGCGAAGTTCGTGCGCATCTCAGCGGCGGGCTTGCGCGAGAGCCATCCGCACTCGATCTCGGTGACGCGCGAGTCGCCGAACTATCCGATGTCGGGTTAGCCAGCTGACACCTGGGGCGCGTCTTGCCGCTGCGGCGGAGGTATTGACCGAGATCTTCGCGCGCAAAGCGGCGGCGGATCGCGTGCTTTCGGCATGGGGTAAGGCGCATCGCTTTGCCGGGTCGAAGGACCGCGCGGCGATCGCAGCGCGCGTCTACACGGTCTTGCGGCGGCGGAACGAATGCGCGTTCCGCATGCAGAGCGACGACGCACGGGCCTTGGTCGTCGCGTCGCTTTCGATCGACGACGGGTTGGGGTTGGACGCGATTGCAGCGCTTTCCATGGACGGGTCTCATGCGCTGGGTGCATTGAGCGAGGCTGAGTGCGCTCAACTGGCGACGCCGCAGGTGTCCTCCGATCCGTGGGTCTTGTTGAATTATTCCGAGTGGCTGCACCCGCAATTGGCTGCTGCATTTGGCGATAGGCTTGAGCGCGAGATGCGTGCGCTCAACGAGCGCGCACCACTCGATCTGCGGGTGAACGCCTTGAAAGCTTCGCGTGAGGACGTTTTGCGCGAGCTTGCGGCCGCCAGCATCGAGGCCGTGCCGTTGCCGAACACCACGCACGGCTTGCGCGTTGCGGCGGGCGTGGATGCGAAGGTCACGGCTCTCGCCGGCTATAGCGAAGGCAAGTTCGAGGTTCAGGACGAGGCCTCGCAACGCGCCGTTGCGCTTGCCAACGTTCGGCCTGGCGAGACGGTCATCGACTTGGCTGCCGGTGCCGGCGGGAAGGCTTTGGCGCTCGCTTCGGCGATGGCGAACAGCGGGCGGGTCATCGTTTGCGATATCGACGCTGGGCGTCTTCGGCACAGCGAGCCGCGGATCGCGCGCTCGGGCGCCACGATCGTCGAGCAAGCGGGCAATCCCTATGGCGCAGCCGCGAGCGGCGCGGATGTTGTGTTCGTTGACGCGCCGTGCAGCGGCAGCGGGACTTGGCGGCGCAATCCGGAAGCAAAGTGGACGTTGGATGCCGCGCGCCTCGAGACCTACCGCCAGGCACAGGTTCAGTTGCTGAATCGCGCGGCGGAAATGGTAGGTCCGGGCGGCAGGTTGGTTTTCGCTGTTTGCTCCATCCTGCCGTCGGAGCGCCTCGAACAGGTCGATGCGTTCCTGAAGATGCATCCGGCGTGGCGTCTTGGTGCAACCCTGGATTTGACGCCTGCGCGGGATGGGACGGACGGATTTTTCGCCGCACGGCTCGTCCCGGCCTAAGGCTTGCTCGGGCCGTGCGCATGCCTATATGCCTGCCGTGATGACCCGCCGTCAGCGCCGCTTTGCGTTCCTTATCGCGTCCTTGGGCGCGGCCACGCTTGCGACGGTACTGGTCGTGTTCGCGCTTGGCGATGCGGTGCTCTATTTCTATTCGCCGAGCGAGGCTAAGGCGCGCAGCGTCGAAGCGGGCAAGACGATCAATCTCGGCGGCCTGGTTTCGAAAGGCAGCATCGAGCGGCCGGGTGGCGTCGAAGTCCGCTTCAAAGTCACCGACAATGCGGAAGAAGTTGTCGTGACGTACTCGGACGATCTGCCGGATTTGTTCCGCGAGGGGCAAGGCGTGGTCGTAACCGGTGCGTTTCGGCAGGACGGCGTGTTCGCAGCGACGAAAGTGCTCGCCAAGCACGATGAGAACTACATGCCGCCGGAAGTCGCCCGATCGTTGAAAGAGCAGGGGCTTTGGCAGCACAAAGGCGAGTAATCCGCTCAAATCCGCGTGACATAACTGGGAGTTAATGCTCCCGACAGATTTGAGCCATCATTTTGGTCCTATATACTTCTCCTCGTGGGGCCGCCGGATGGGGCGGGCCGCCACAGTGGTTCAAGGAGAAGTCTATGTCCGCCGATGGTTCGTCTGAAGCCGTCCCCGCAGCTAAGCCTCGTTCGCGCGTTCTCGTTGCAAGCGCTGCTGCTCTCGCGCTCGCCACGACGGCGGGCGCCGTCGGCGGATTTATTTGGGGTGGCGGTGGGCCCGCCGCTGTTGCGGACACGCGCGGCGCCTCGCCTGCGGCGGCCGTCAGCGTTGCGGCGCCAGCGCCGATGATGGCGGGCGCGCGGGGTTACCTGCCGAGCCTCGCGGATATCGTCGACGAAGTCGCGCCGACGGTCGTCAGCTTGAAGGCGAAGGTGACCGGTGGCGGCAGCGATTCCGAGCCATCGGAAGAGGACCTGGAAAATCTGCCGCCGTCGCTGCGCGACTTCTTCGAAAAGTATCGCCGCGGCGGGCCGAACCAGCAGCGCCGCCCGCGCGGCGAAGTGCAGGGTTCGGGCTTCGTCATCGACACGTCCGGCTATATCGTTACGAACAACCACGTCGTTGCGAATTCCACCGAGATCGAAGTCACGTTCAGCGACGGCAAGAAGCTGAAAGCTAAGCTGATCGGGCGCGACGAGCCGACGGACGTTGCGTTGCTGAAAGTCGAAGGCGGCAAGCTTCGCGCGGTTACCTTTGCGGACGACAGCCGCGTGCGCGTCGGCGACTGGGTGGTCGCGGTCGGCAACCCGTTCGGGCTCAGCGGCACGGCGACGGCCGGTATCGTCTCGGCGCGCGGTCGCGACGAGGTCGGTGGGACGACTTATACGGACTATTTGCAGATCGACGCCGCTATCAACCGCGGCAACTCGGGCGGCCCAACGTTCGACATGTCGGGGCGCGTGATCGGCATGAACACCGCAATCTATTCGCCGTCGGGCGCGAGCGCTGGCATCGGATTCGCGATCCCATCCGGGACCGTTCAGCGTGTCGTCGAAGAGCTCAAGAAATCGGGCTCGGTCACGCGCGGCTGGCTTGGCGTGCAGATTCAGAGCTTGAGCGAAGACGCGGCGCAGGCGCTTGGTCTTCCGAATGCGAACGGCGCGATCGTTGCCGAAGTGATCGACGGCAGCCCGGCGCAGAAAGCAGGCTTCAAGCAAGGCGACGTCGTGCTGAAGATGAACGGCACGTCGATTAAGGACAACCGTGACCTGACGCGCCGCGTCGCGTTGCTCCGCGCGGGTGAGACGGCAACGTTCGTCGTCTGGCGCGACAGCCGCGAAATGTCGATCACCGTCACGATCGCCAAACGCCCGGATGAGCAGCGGCTGTCGCAGCTCGACTCGAAGGGCAGTGGCGGGTCGGACGGCAAGCCGGGACAGGCCGCGGTGAAGGCACTCGGGCTGAATCTTTCGGCGATCACGCCGATCGTGCGTCAGGAGTTCGGTCTTGATGGACGCGAGAAGGGCGTTCTGATCACGGACGTCGATCCGGACAGCGATGCGGCGGAGCGCGGCTTGCGCCCCGGTGACCGTATCGTTGCGGTCGGCGGCACGGAGGTTCGCGCGGTGAGCGACGTTAGCGGTGCTGTCGCACAAGCCAAGAGCCAGAAGCGGCCTTCGGTTCTGTTGTTCGTGGAGCGCGGGCAGAACCAGCGCGTCTACGTTCCGGTCAAGATTAAATAGGACCTAACGACATCGGGGGGCGGAAATGTCCGTCCCCTCGTCCTTAACCCCCAGCGAAGGACGGGACCAAGAATGCGAATTCTTGTTGTTGAAGACGACCGCGAAGCGGCCGCGTATCTGACACGCGGCCTGAAGGAGAGCGGTCATATCGTCGATCATGCCGGCGACGGCGAGGATGGATTGCACCTCGCCATGGCCGGCAACTACGACGTTGCCGTCGTCGACCGGATGATGCCGAGGCTCGACGGCCTGTCCATGGTGCGCCGGATGCGCGACGAAGGGAACAAGACGCCGGTCTTGTTCTTGAGCGCGCTCGGCGAGGTGGACGACCGTGTGAAAGGTCTGCGCGCAGGCGGCGACGATTATTTGGCGAAGCCGTATGCGTTCGTCGAGCTTTTGGCGCGGATCGACGCGCTTGTGCGCCGCAACGGCAGCGACACGGTCACGACAAAGCTTGCCGTGGGCGATTTGGAGCTCGACCTCCTGTCGCGCACCGCGACGCGCGCCGGCCAGAGGATCGACCTGCAGCCGCGCGAGTTCTTGCTCCTTGAGTATCTGATGCGGCACGCCGGCCAGGTGGTGACGCGCACGATGCTGCTGGAGAATGTGTGGGAGTATCACTTCGATCCGCAGACGAACGTGATCGACGTGCACATCTCGCGTTTACGGGCGAAGATCGACAAGGGCTTCGAAGAGGCCTTACTCCACACGGTGCGCGGCGCCGGATACTCGCTCCGTGCGCTTTCTTGAGGTCTTCCGCACGGCGACATTCAGGTTGGCCTCGGCCTACCTGATGTTGTTCGCCGTGTCGGTGCTGGTTGTTTTGGGCTTCATCTACTGGCGGACCACCGGAACGCTTTCAACGCTTTCAGACGAAGCGATCCGGGCCGAGATCCAGGGCCTTGGCGAGCAGTACAAGCGGCTTGGGATCAATGGTCTGCGGACGATTATCGGCGAGCGCGCTGCGCGCCAAAACATGCGCAACAGCCTCTATTTGCTTGTGATAGGCGATGCGCCGCTGGCCGGGAATCTGTCGCTTTGGCCGCCCGATGCCGTGCAGACGGAGCGTGATTGGATCAACTTCACCTATCAGCGAGAGGACGACCCCGAGCGCGAAATGCGGCCAGGCCGCGCCATTCATGTGAGCTTGCTGGGCGGATACCGCTTGTTGGTCGGGCGCGATACCAAAGAGGTAAGTGCGATCGGCGACGCGATCCGTTCGACGCTGATGTGGGCGATCGGTATCACAGGTCTTATCGGGATTGCGGGCGGTGTATGGATGAGCCGCAACGTGCTCCGGCGCCTGGAGACCATCAATCGCACCAGCCGGGACATCATGTCGGGCGACCTGACACGGCGCATTCCGGTGATGGGCAATCGCGACGAGTTGGATGGTCTGGCTACGAACCTGAACCAGATGCTCGAGCAGATCGAGCGGCTGATGATGGGCATGCGCGAGGTGGCCGATAATATCGCCCACGACTTGCGGACGCCCCTGAACAGACTTCGGAACAAGCTCGAGGGCGCGATGATCGGGAATCAATCGCGCGAAGAGACGATGGCAGCGCTCGAGAGTGCCATTTCGGAAGCCGACGGTTTGATCTCGACGTTCAATTCGCTGCTGTTGATCGCGGAAGCCGAGACCGGGGCGCATCGCGACACGCTGGAGCCTGTCGATTTGACCGAAGTGATCCATGATGTCGCCGATCTGTACGAACCGGTGGCCGAGGATCGCGGCATTTCGTTGAAGTTCATCGCGCCGGTGAAGGCGATGGTGCGCGGAAATCGCAGCTTGCTTGCGCGTGCGGCGGCAAATCTGGTCGAGAATGCATTGAAGTACACGCCGAAGGGCGGGGCGGTGACGGTTTCCGCCAGCATAAATGCGCGCGATCACAGGCCTACCGTCACGGTGCGCGATACGGGCCCGGGAATCCCGGAAGGCGATCGGGAACGCGTGCTCGACCGATTCGTGCGGCTGGAGCGCTCGCGCAATACGCCGGGGTCCGGTTTGGGCTTGAGCTTGGTTGCGGCCGTCGCGCGGATGCACGATGCGGTCATCAAGCTTGAGGATGCGAGACCCGGGTTGCTGGCGACGCTGTCGTTCCCCGAGTTTGAGGAGGTGCCCGCGGTTATCGCGGGGCAACCTCGGCGCGTTCTTCCTTCACCAACCAAAGGCCAGCCAAACCCACAACCAGAAACACAAGGATCACGGCAAAGCCTACCCGCTGGTTCTGCGTTACCGACGTAACGACGGCGACGAAGAACGGCGCGGCGAAGGCGGTTGCTTTGCCGGTCAAGGTGTAGAGGCCGTAGACTTCAGAGATCATCGACGGCGGCGCGAGGCGGGCGACCATCGTGCGGCTTGAGGCGAGCACGGGGCCGACAAAGGCGCCGCCGACAATCGAGAACGCGAGGCTTACCTGTTCAGGAAATTGGGTGAAGCCGAAGATGCTCAGGAACGGACCGATGAGCGGCAGTTGCTGATTGCGCAGTTCTTCCGTCACGGGGAAGAAGAACAGATATTCGTTGGGCGTGGTGCTGATCGAGCCCAAGACGGCGAGCGTGAACATCGTCAAGCTGATTTGGATCGCGCGTTTCGAGCCGATCTTGTCGTCGATCCAGCCGGCTGCGAACGAGGTGAAGATCGGTACCGTGAGGACGATCAGCGCGTAGAGGCCGATCTTCATCGTCTCCCAGCCGAAGATGCCGCTCAAATAGCCCGCGAGAAAGGAGAATACCGCGCTCATGCCGTCGGCGTAGATCGCACGGATGACGAGGTAGCTGGCTAGGTTCTTGTAGTGCCTGACGCGCGAGATCGTGTAGCCGAGTTGGCTCAAACCCTTGCGAATGGCGCCCATGATGCTCAGGCCGGTGCGCGGGGCATCCGGCGTGAAGAGAACGAGTGGGAGCGAGAAGACGACGAGCCAGAGAACCGCAAGCGGGCCCGCGAGGCGCTCATGCGCGAAGGGGCCATCGAACAGCGTCAGAATGCCGAGCGCCGGGAGCGTCAGCCACAGCAGGAAGACGCTGACGCTGCCGATGTAGTCGAAACTGTAGGCAAGGCCGCTGACAAAGCCGACGTTGCGTTCACTCGCGACGCTGGTGAGCATCGCGTTGTGGTAGAGCGAAGCGCACTCCATCGCGACCGCCGCGACGACGATCGCCGCGAAGCCCAGTGCGACCGCACCGGGTGTCACGAACCAGAGTGCGATCATCGCGGGGATCGCTGCGACCGAAAACCAGATCAGGCCCGGTTTGCGCGGGCCGTACGCGTCGGCGAGCGCGCCCAAGATCGGTGCCAGGATCGGTATCATGACGCCGGCGAGCGCTTGCGTGTAGCCCCAGATGACCTGGCCCTGCACGTTGTCGCCGACCACGTGCTTCTGAAAGTACGCGTTGAAGACGAAGATGTTGATGATGACGAAGTAGGGGCTCGCAGCGAGCTGATATGCGGCCCAGCCGAGTTGGCCGGCGCGCGTGACGGGCGGTGCCGCGGCGGAGCCTGTGTCAGCAGTCATACGATCGTCGTTTCCCCGCGCTCGTCTTCGCAGACGTTTTCGATGGCGCCGATGCCTTCGATTTCGACGCGAACCCTGTCGCCTGCCTTCAGCAGCACCGGCGGCTTGCGATAGATGCCGACCCCCGCCGGCGTGCCCGTGAAGATCACGTCGCCGGGTTCGAGCGTGAACGCTGCGGTCAAATGCTCGATCTGGGCCGGGATCTTGAAGACCATTTCGGCGGTCGAGGCGCTCTGCAGCGTCTGTCCATTGACGATGCAGCGGATGGGTAGGGCGTGCACGTCCTTGATCTCGTCGGGCGACACGATCCACGGGCCTGTGGGGCCGTGCGTGTCGAAGCCTTTGCCCATCATCATTGTGGGCGAGCGTTGCTGCCAGTCGCGGACGCTGACGTCGTTGCCGCACATAAACCCCGCGATCACTTCGAATGCCCGCGAGGCGGGAACGTGGCGACAGCGGCGGCCGATGACGACGCAAAGCTCAGCTTCGTAGTCGATCTTGTCCGAGACTTTCGGGATATGGATGGCGTCGGCGGGGCCTACGATGCAGGTTGCTTGCTTGGCGAACCAGATCTGATGCTCGGGCATGGGACGGCCGCCCTCGCGGATGTGGTCGGCGTAGTTGAGGCCGATGGCGAGCACTTTGCCCGGGCGCGGCACGGGCGCTTCCAAGCGTACTTTGGCGAGGGGCAAGCGACCCTTGCCGGTGGCTGCCGCCGCGCGCGCGGCCTCCAGTGCAGATGCGCCGGCGCGCAAGAATGGAATCATAGCGTGCGGCAGGTTGGGGGCCGCGGCGGCCAGGTCGACGATAGTGTCCCCCTCGACGAGGCCGATGCGTCGGCGGTGGCTTTCGGTGAAGGTCGCGAGTTTCATTGCGCTCCGACTTGAGTCGAGATTCTTGCTTCAGTTAGAGCAGGCGTTCTCGCGAAAAGCACCTGGCGAATCAGAAGTAACGCGGCAAACAGCCCTGTCACCGGCAAAATGGCAATATGGCACCATGCTTTTTTGCATCTGATACCCAGAAATCCGCAAAAACAAACACTTTGCGGGCGGGGGCATGCGAAAAAGCGAGGTAAAATGACGTATTTTTGTAGATTGCTTAAGGTCTGTCTGTTAGACCGTGCTCATCGCTGATCTCGTTCCGAGGTCGCGCAACCCACACCCAAGTTGAGGGGCATAACCCAAATGAGCAAATCGGACTTTATCCTCGCCGTCGCCAAACGTGGCGGAGACCTCCCCAAGGCGGAAGCCAAGCGCGTGATCGAACTCGTGTTCGGCACGATCGAAGCCAGCCTGAAGGGCCTCAAGGGCGGTGGAAAGCTCCCGATCGGTAACTTCGGCGTTTTCACGGTTGCCAAGCGCCCGGCGCGCATGGGCCGTAACCCGCGGACCGGCGAAGCGATCAAGATCAAGGCGTCGAAGAAGCTGCGTTTCCGCCCGGCGAAGACGCTGAAGGCGGCGGCGGGCATCGTCTAAGCCTTTCGTCGATCAGACGTTTGAGGCGGCCTGAGCGGCAACGCTCGGGCCGCTTTCTTTTTTTGGCGTGCGCGTTGCCGGTAGTTCGGGCAAAACGGGCACGATGAGCGGATCCTTTATCTCTCGTATTCGCCGGTTGCCGCATGTGTTCGATGCGGCGCGCGGCGCGCGCACGCTGGAGGCGCTTGGCCAGCGCGCGGGCGACGGACAGTTGCGCGAACTCATTGGTGCCGCCGCGTCGAACAGCCCTTATCTCGCACGAGTGTTGGAGCGCGAAGCGGACAATATCGAGCACGATCTGGCGGGCGATCCGCGTATTGCGTTGGCGTCGATGCTGGCTAGCCTCAGGTTCGACGAGACACCCGCGCGCGGCGACATGATGCGGCGTCTGCGCGAGGTGAAGCGGCGCGCATCGCTGCTGATCGCGCTCGCCGATCTGGGCGGCGTGTGGGACTTGGACGAGGTTACCGGGGCGTTGACGCGCCTTGCGGATGCGGCGCTCAACTCGTCGCTGCGCTATGCGATGATCGAGGCAATCGGACGCGGGCGGTTTGCACCGGCCGACACGATCGAACCGGCGGACGAAGGTGCGCTTTTCTTTCTTGCGATGGGGAAGTATGGCGCTCACGAGCTGAACTACTCCAGCGATATCGACTTCAGTTGCTATTTCAACGCGGAACGGCTGCCCGTCGCGAGCAACGTGGAGCCGCGCGAGTTCGCGGTGCGGCTCACGCAGGCGACGGTCGCGTTGATGCAGGAGGCGACGGCGGACGGCTACGTGTTCCGATGCGACCTGCGCCTCAGGCCCGACGCCGGCTCCACACAGATCGCGGTTTCGACGCGGGCGGCCGAGAGCTATTACGAGACGATGGGGCAGAACTGGGAGCGCGCCGCGATGATCAAGGCGCGACCGTGCGCGGGCGACTTGGCCGAGGGCCGATCGTTCTTGGCGAATCTGGAACCCTTCGTTTGGCGCAAGTATCTGGACTATGCGGCAATCGAGGACATTCACTCGATCAAGCGGCAAATTCATGCGCACGCGGGGCACGGCGAAATCGCCGTCGCGGGGCACAACATCAAACTTGGGCGCGGCGGCATTCGCGAGATCGAGTTTTTTGCGCAGACGCAGCAGCTGATACTGGGTGGGCGCATTCCGTCGCTTAGACGGTCGCGGACGGTCGAAGCGCTGGAGGCGCTGCGTACGCGCAACATCATTGCCGAAGAGACGCGCGCCGATCTCGCCGAGACCTACGAGTTCCTCAGGACGCTCGAGCACCGCCTGCAAATGACCGAGGACGAGCAGACGCACTCGCTGCCGAAGACGGCTGAGGGATTGAGCAACATCGCGCGTTTCATGGGCTTTGCGGTGACGCAGACGTTCTCGGACACGCTGCGGGATCATCTGCTGCGGGTTCAGGGGCACTACGCGAAGCTGTTCGAAGGCAAGCCGTCGCTGTCGGAAGACTCAGGTAGCCTTGTCTTCACCGGCGTGGACGAAGATCCCGAAACCGTTGCGACGCTGCGCAAGCTGGGGTTTTCGCAGCCGGAGGCATTGTCGGCCACGATCCGCGGTTGGCATCACGGGCGCATCCGCGCGACGCGTAGCGAGAAGGCGCGCGAGAAGCTGACGGCGTTGATGCCGCTGTTGTTGCAGGCGCTGGGGAAGACTGCGAACCCGGATATCGCGTTCACGCGGTTCGACAAGTTCTTGAGCGGTCTGCCGTCGGGCGTGCAGGTGTTTGCGCTGCTCTACTCCAACCCCAGGCTGCTCGATCTGATTGCGGAGATCGTGGGGACGGCGCCGCGGCTCGCCGATCACTTGGCGGCGCGACCCGGCTTGCTCGATGTGTTGATCGACATCGACTTTCTGCGGCATCAGCCGACGCTGGCGGAGCTTGGGGAAAGTCTCGCTGCGCTGATGAAGCCGGCAAAGACGTACGAGGACAAGCTCGACGTGGTGCGACGCTGGACGAAGGATCAGCAGTTCCGCGTAGGGCTTCAGCTGTTGCGCGGCGAGATCGACGGCATGCAGGCGGGCTATGCGAACGCCGATGTCGCGGAGTCCGTAATCGTGGCGCTCGACGCGGCGGTGGTGGAGTCGACGGTGGCTGCGCATGGGACCGTGCCGGGCGGCGGAATGGTCGTGATCGCGATGGGGCGTTTGGGCGGGCGCGAGATGACGGCCGCGTCCGACCTCGATCTCATCTTCATCTACGATCACCCGAAGGAGGCTACGGGGTCCGATGGTGTGCGGCCGTTGGCCCCGAGCCTCTACTACGCGCGGACGTCGCAGCGCCTTATTTCTGCGCTAACCGTGATGACCGGAGAAGGCGGGCTCTACGATGTCGATATGCGGCTTCGGCCGTCCGGCAACAAGGGGCCGGTGGCCGTTTCGTTCGAGACGTTTGCGAAGTACCAGGCGGAGGAGGCCTGGACATGGGAGCGCCTCGCGTTGACGCGCGCGCGTGTCGTGGCGGGATCGGCAGATCTCAGAGCGCGGGTCGAGGGCGTGATGCGTGCTGCGCTCACGGCGAAGCGCGAACCGGCGGGCGTGTTGGCCGATGTCGCCGACATGCGGGGACGGCTCGATCGCGAGCGGCCGGCGAAGTCGCCGTGGGATTTGAAAGAAGCGAAGGGCGGGCTGTTCGATATCGAGTTTATCGTGCAAGGCTTGCAGCTTGTGCACGGGATGACGGACGCGTCGGTGCTGAACGTGAATACGCTGGCTGCGCTGCAAGGTCTGGCGGGGAAGGGGTATTTGGACGCTGAAGACGCGCAGCGGCTCGAGATTGCGGCGCGCCTCTATCAGAATGTCACGCAAGTCCTGCGCCTGACCATCGAGGGCGAAGTGAATGCGGCGGAGGCTTCGCCGTCACTCCGCAATCTGATCGCACGTGTTGCAGGGTATCCGTCGTTTGAAGACTTGGAACAGGCACTCAGCGGTATTGAGCGTGACGTGCGTACGCGCTTTGGGGCCTTGATCGGACAGCCGCCCGGCTAGAGCTTTTGCAGCAGGCTTGCCGCGAATTCGGACAACGTGTCGTCGCGCGCACCCATGATGACGATGCGGTCGCCGGGCTTGGCGAGCGAGATCAGCTTCTCACCGCAGTCTGCGCGTGCGGCGATGTGGAGCGCGGTGTGGCCGGCGTCGTGCACGCCGCGCACAATGTCTTCGCTGCCGATCGTGCGTGTTGTCGTGCCGCCATAGTAGGCGGGATCCGGCATCACGAGAATGTCGTCCGGATGCATCTCGCGCGCGAAGCATGCGATCAACTCGTCTTTCATGTGCCGTAAGGGGCCGAAGCCGTGCGGCTGGAACATCATGAGCAAGCGGCCCGGGAACGCGTGAAGAGTCTTCAAGGTCGCCGCGATCTTGTCGGGGTTGTGGGCGAAGTCGTCGATTACGGTGACGCCGTTCTTCGTCCCCACGAACTCGAACCGGCGCTTGATGCCGGCAAAGGTCGCGAGGGCGGCGACGGCGTCGCTCAGAGAGACGCCGCAGGCGCGCGCCGCCGCGAGGGCGGCAAGCGCGTTGGCGACGTTGTGCGTGCCGGGGAGGTTGATCCTTGCATCGTGTTTGGCGCCGCTCGTGCGTTCGGTGACCTCAAACGCGACGCCGTTTGGGGCAGGGCGAAGGCGGCCGGCGAACAGGTCGGCGCGCAGGTCGGTTAGGCTGAAGGTGGCGGCGTTCGGGGTCGAGGCTGCGAGCGCTTTGGTTTCTTCGTTGTCGAGGTTGAGAATGGAAACTGCGGCTTTGCCCACAAAGTCGCGGAAAAGCGCGCGCAACTCGTCCATCGATTTGTGGTCGAGCGAGATGTTCGTGACGACGGCGACGCGCGGATTGTACAGCGCGATCGAGCCATCGCTTTCGTCGACTTCGCTGACGAAGGTGCTGCCGGCGCCGACGGTCGCGCTTGCGAACGGATTGTCGGCGCCGACGAAGTTCTTCATCACCGCGCCGTTCATGATCGTGGGCTTCAGGCCCGCTTCGTGAAGGATCCAGCCGACCATGCCGGTGGTCGTCGACTTTCCGCTGGTGCCGCCGACGGCAACGCTTTGCGGGGCGGCGTTGAACAGGTCGGCGAGAAGGTTGGCCCGGCGCATTTGAGCCAAGTTCAAGCGCTTGGCCGCCTGGACGTCGGGGACAGTGTCTTCGACGGCGGCCGAGGTGATGAGGATTTGATCCTTGGCGGTGATACCGCTGCCGTCCTGGGGAAAGAGGCCGATCCCGCGCGATTTCAGGAACTCGAACTTCGTGCCCAGGCGGCCTTGGTCGAGCGAGCGGTCCGATCCGTCCACGGTGTAGCCTTGGCCGCGCAGAATCAGGGCGAGCGGCAACATTCCGCTACCGCCTATTCCGCAGAAGAAATATCGTGCGTTTCGATTCAAACCCATGGGCTGTGATCGCACATGGACGCTAGGCGGACAATGGCTCGTTCATGACCGAAAAGGCTTTGAATATTGGCGTCGTGGCGCCCGCGAACCGGTTGGATCCGGCGGTTGCGGAGCGGGTGAAGGCGCTTGCCGCACAGCTCTACCCCGGGCGATTGGCACTCTCGTTTCATCCGCAGTGTCATTTGTCGTCGGGACATTTCGCGGGTGACGACAAGGCGCGGGCGGAGGCGTTCGTCGAGGTCGCCAACGATCCCTCGTTCGACGCGGTGTGGTTTGCCCGTGGCGGGTATGGGTCGTGCCGCATTCTGGAGAGCGCATTATCCAGGCTTGGGGCTAGCGCGCGCGCGAAGACCTATCTGGGCTACAGCGATATGGGCTCGCTGATGGGAGCGCTTTACGGGGCCGGGTTTGCGAACATCGTGCACGGGCCGATGCCGACTGACATGGCACGAGCGGGCGGCGAGGCCGCCGTCCGCCGCTCGCTCGCCTATTTGGCGACGCGTGCGCCGGACGGGTTGGAACCCACCGTTCTATCGGGTGCGAAGTGCGCGGCGTTCAATATCAAGACGCTCGGCGAATTGATCGGCACGCCGTATTTGCCTGATTTGAGCGACCACGTGCTGCTGCTCGAGGACGTCGCGGAGTACATGTACAGTATCGACCGGATGCTGTTTCACATCACGTCGACGCCGGCGTTGCGACGCGTTGCGGGCATCAAGCTCGGCCGGTGCAACGACATTCCCGCGAACGATCCCGATTTTGGAAAGACCGAAGCAGAGGTCGCGAAGTACTGGTGCTCGCGGTCTGGGATTGCCTATCTGGGGCGCGCAGACATCGGGCACGACGCCGACAACAAGATCGTGCCGTTCGGCGCTTTGGCGCTTGCCTGATCAGCTTTTGAGCAGGAGCAGCGAGCGCGGGTCCCAGCCGACGTAGACCGCGGCCGCTTGGTCGAAGCCTGAGCCCATTGCGCGGTCGATGTTTTGGGCGGCGACGGAGAGCGGTGCCTCGCGCCCCTTGATGTGGACGTGGAAGTGGTTCCGGTCGCCGAGGTAAGCGGTCGCTTTGATTTTTCCTTCGACGAAGGCGCCTGAGGGACGACTTGCCGTCAGCGTGAGTTTCTCCGGCCGAATGGCGGCGGTGATTTTCTGGCCGACTTTGAGACCGTCGATCGCGGGGGCGCGGAACTGGCCGAAACCCGGACCGTCAAGCGTCGCTTCGCTGCCGGTGATGGCACGCACTGTTGCGTCGATCAGGTTGATCGTGCCGATGAACGTCGCCACTTCCACGGAGTTCGGGACTTCGTACAGGTCTTTGGGGCTGGCGATCTGAAGCACGACCCCTTTGCCCATGACCGCGATCCGGTCGGACATCGAAAGTGCTTCTTCCTGGTCGTGGGTTACGAAGACGAACGTGATGCCGACTTCCTTCTGAAGTTGGCGCAATTCGATCTGCATTTCTTCGCGTAGCTTCTTGTCGAGCGCCCCTAACGGTTCGTCGAGCAAGAGGACCTTCGGGCGCTTGATCAGCGCCCGAGCCAGTGCCACGCGCTGACGCTGGCCGCCTGACAGTTGGTCGCCGCGGCGGGTGCCGAAGCCGCCGAGCTTGATCATACCGAGCGCTTCGTCCACCCGGCGCTTCAGTTCGCGGCCCGAGAGCCGGTCTTTGCGCAGGCCGTAGGCGATGTTGTCGAAAACGTTCAAGTGCGGGAAGATCGCGTACGACTGGAACACCATGTTCGTCGGGCGCTTGTACGACGGGATCAGCGCCGACGGCTGACCGTCGATGTAGATCTCGCCGTCGGTCGGGAACTCGAATCCAGCGATCATGCGCAGGAGCGTGGTCTTGCCGCAGCCGGAGGGTCCCAGTAGCGAGAAGAACTCGCCGCGCTCGATGCTGAAGTTCGCGCTGTCCACGGCCTTGACGCCGCCGGCGAACTGCTTGGTGACGTTTTCGATGCGGATGATGTTGTCGGCCATGGTGGCGCTCAAGCGACCCCTACTTTGCGTTCGGTCGTGCCGAGTTGGCGGACCCATTCGGCGAGCACGACCAGTACGCACGAAACAACGAGGATGACGGCGCCGAGCGCTAGGACGCTGGGCAGTTTGTTCGGGAAGCGCAGTTGGCTCCAGATGAAGACGGGCAGGGTGGGCTGCTGACCTTGCAGGAAGAACGAGAGCAGAAACTCGTCGAACGAGACGATAAAGGAGAGCAGCAAGCTTGAGACGATGCCCGGGGCGACGAGCGGGAAGGTCACGCGCCAAAACGTCATCCAGGGCGTTTCGCCGAGGTCCATCGACGCTTCTTCAAGGCTTTTGTCGAAGCCGTCGAGGCGGGAGGTCAAGACTGCCATCGCGAAGGGCGTACACAGCATGATGTGGCCGATCGTGATCGAGAAGAGCGAGAGCGGGATCGAAAGACTGTTCACCAGGATCAGCAGCGCGATGCCCAAGATGATCTCGGGGATGAAGAGCGGCAGCATGATCGTCCCGGTGACAAGGCTTTGGCCGGGCATGCGGTAGCGTGTGATGGCCTTTGCGCCAAGCAACCCCAAAATCGTCGCAACGATCGAGGCGGCCGCGCCAACCTGCAAGCTTGCCGTCAACGCGCGCAGCATATTGTCGTCGGCGAAGGCCTGCTCGTACCACTTCGTCGTGAAGCCTTTGAGCGGAAACGCGACAAAAATCGAGTCGTTGAACGAGAAGATCGGCAGGAAGAGAACCGGCAAGTAAAGGAACAGCAGATATGCGACGGCAAAGGCGCCAAGCAGGCCGCCCGGGTCGCCCATGCGTTTTGCTGCACGGATCGGCTTCGTCATCGGATTTGCCTCACGGCGAGCTGCATCGCGCTCACGAACAAAATCACGAGAATGCCGACCGCCGCCATGGAGGACAACGCGAGGGCTGCGCCTAGCGGCCAATCGTTCACCTTCAGGAACAACACCTGGATGCTGTAGGCGATCATCTGTCCCGTGGGGCCGCCAACCAGCTGCGGCGTCACGTAATCGCCCGTTGTGGGCACAAAGATGAGAACTGCCGCGCCGAGGACGCCCGGCAGCGAGAGCGGGAACGTCACGCGCCAGAAGCGCGCCCAGGCGCTGTCGCCAAGGTCGGCGGCGGCTTCAAGCAACGTGCGATCGATCTTTTCGAGCGAGACGTAGATCGGAAGGATTGCGAATGCGGCATAAGCGTGAGCCAGCGTAATGATGACGGCGGACTGGTTGTAGAGAAGGAACTCAAGCGGTTCGGTGATGATGCCGGTAGAGATAAGCCCCGAGTTGATCACGCCGTTGAAGCCTAGGATCACCTTCCAGGAGAACGCGCGCAGCAGGTAGCTGGTCCAAAACGGGATCGTCAGCAAGATCAGCCAGATGAACTTGTATTTCTTCACACCGAACGCGACGTAGTAAGCCATCGGGTAGGCAAGGCCGACCGTTACCAGCGTCACCAGACTTGAGGTGAGAATGGTCCGCCAGAAGATGTCGTGGTAGCTCTGCTTTGCGATGACGTCTTGGTATCGATCCGTCGTGAAGGTCGTATCGACACTCAAGCCGACTTGCGTCCAAAACGAGTAGAGCGCGAGCATGATCAGCGGCGCTGCCAACAAGACGATCATCGTGATCATCACAGGCGACATCAGGGCGTAGCCTTTCGCCGCGTCGGAGCGCAGGTAGAAGGCGCGGAGCCGGTCGAAGAACCCTGGCGCGGTGTTGGCCGTCATCACTCCCCGTACGGGCCCCGTTTCCGAGCCCCCTCTTTCGGTATCTTGGGAGAAAGCGGCCAATCCCGCAACAGGGCGGAATCTCAGTGGTTAAGGTTCCGAGGCGGCTTACTTGCGGTAGGTCCTGGGGCTTTCTCCGAATCGCTTCTTGAAGGTGCGATTGAAATAGGACAGGTCGGAAAATCCGCACAGGAACGCAATTTCGGAAATGCGGAGGTTGCGCTTGGAGACCAGCATGGCGGCCGCCCTATCGAGGCGTTGGCGCAGGACAAAATGAGAGAATGTGTCGCCGTGGGTTTCCATCAACTGTTGCAAATAACGCTCGGTGATGCCGACGCGGGCAGCGACCGTCTTGCCGGAGAGCTTGGGATCACCGATGCCGCGTTCGATCTCGCCCAAGATGACTCGATAGCGGGTTTCAGGGAGCGTGCGGCGTTGCACTGCTTCGCAGTCGTCGGCGCGGCCGGAGAGGGTCATGACGACGAGGTCGACGACATAGTCGGCGTTGACGCGAGCGAGCTCCGGCACGTTCAAGTCAATGCCGGCGCTCGGCAAGTTCAGGAACGATTGCAGCAGCCGGAACGGCTCGCAGGAGATGTCGAGGGGCGATTCGATCAAACGATCGAAGTCCGGCACGCGCTCCATGATCCGCGGCTTCGGCAGCATGAGCACGAGCGCGCGCATGAGTTCGTTGTCGGAGCGATGGCGGTAGTACTTCCCTTCGTCGAGGACAACGCCCATCGTTTTGCGCAGTTCGACCTCGCCCTCGACGCGGCGGGTGATTGCGCGATGACCGCTCGTCAATATGTGTATGCTGCAGCGGTGCAGCTTCTCGCGTGCGTGCGCCTCCGTGTTCGTGAGGAGGCAAGGGCCCGATTCGATCCCGGCGACCTCCACGTCGCCTGCGCACAAGATAGGAGTCATGGCGGCGTGAAACGGGCGATCCTCAGGCACGTCCCACACGATGCGCAGGAGCTTGTCCGCCACGCGCTCGCGCCAAAGGTCGGCGTGCCGTTCGAGGGGGCCTTCGTTCGTCGATGGAAGGCGGGCGGGAAGACTCATGCCGCTAGTCCCTTGTGTCGCGCAACAGCAGTGTTCGGAATTCAATTCGTAGAATGCCGAAAAATGTTCGTGACACCAAGCGTGCGTTCGCACAGCGCATAGTTCGTCTGGCGCAGTCCAAGCGCTGCGTCCGAGCGCGTGGGGCAAGCGATTCCTGCCCCTTCGACTTCGCTTTGGGCAGGTTTTGTATGCGCCGGGGCTCGCGCCTCAAAGTGTTCATCTGTCACGCCGCTGTGGGAATTTTCGGCTTGGCAGCGTCCGCGGGTACCGAAGCTCTTCGTCGACGTTCATCCAACGATGATCACTGTGCGTCGGTCGCGCACACGTTCGATACGATCACCACGGCGATGTGACGCTACAGCGGCAGCGCGCGGGTTTCCTTATGCGCGACGAGCACGATTTGGGTGTTCGTCCGCACGACCCCGCGCAGCTTCTTCAGCTTGGCAGTCAGGATGTTCTCGAGGTCGGCGGTGGAGCGGGCCCGGATCTTGATCAGGAAGTTCCAATCGCCCGTCACGTGGTGCAGTTCCAGGACCTCCGGCACTTTGGCAGCGCGTTTGGGGAAGGCGGCCGCATTCACCGCGTCGTCGATCAGGATATTGACGAAGGCCAAGATCGGGAAGCCTGCGCGGTCGGGGTCGAGGTCGGCCCGGTAAGCCCGGACGATGCCATCCTCCTTCAGTTTGCGCATGCGCTCGTTGACGCTGGAGGTTACGCGGCCAACGGCGCGGGCGATTTCCGCCTGGGGCAGGAAGCAGTCGTGCTGCAGCAGGGCTGCGATCTTTTTGTCCGTGTCGTCCATGAACTGTCCCCGTTCGCAAGCTTAGCCGTGCCCCAATGCGGGAATCCAGCCCATGAATGCGGGTTTCGTAAGGCTTTGGTAACCGGTGGCGGCAACCGCGATTTAAGGCGCGCCGTGCCATTCTTGAGGCCTTGAGGGGGAAAGGGTTGGCCAGGGTTCTTGCCCGGTGCCGACTGCAAACAAGAATGACCGGCAAGCTCGGCAAATATACGACCATACTGGCCGTTCTGGTTGTCGCGATCGTAGCGATCGCGGCAGGCTTGCTTGCGACCCTTCTGCAATCGTCTGCCGACCAGTTGGACCGGCAGCAGCTGGCGAGCGAAAAGGTCATCGTGCGCTCGGTCGTCAAGCGGCAGCTCGCGAAGCTCGAAGCCAACGTGCGCGACTATGCAATTTGGGACGACATGTACGACCGGTTCGAGCGCAAGGCCGATCCGCAATGGGACGTCGAGAACCTGGGCCGTTACGGGGCAGCGACGTTTCAGGTGAACCACGTACTGGTGGTCGCGGCGGATGGCAGTCTGGCTTACAGCTACGATGCGAAGGTCGACACCGCCGTGCCGCTGAGCGAGGCGGATCTGAAGCGGCTGCAGACGATCGCGGTGCCGCTGATCGTCGATGCGCGGATGGGCAAGACGCGGACGGCGACCGGCGTCATCGAGTTTTCCGGCGAACCGCAGTTTGTTGCCGCCCACCCGATTTCTGTTGCGAGCGAAAAGCGCAAGGCGCGCGGCGCGCGACCGAATTTCGCTTTGATCTATATGAAGACGATCGACGCCGACTATCTGGCGACGTTCGGCGAGGATTTCAGTTTGGGCGGGTTGGCCGTGCCGATGTCGGATTGGCTGGATCCGTTGCATGGGCCGGCGGGGCTGCCACCCGCATATGGTTTTACCTGGGACTCTTCGCCGGGCGGCAAGCAGTTCATGTCGGATTCGACCGGCATGTTACTCGCGGTTGCGCCCGTCGTTGCCGCGATGCTGATCGCGCTCGCGTTCGGTTGGGTTGCCGTCGTCAATCAAGCGCGCGACGCCGAAGTGCGCTCGGTGCAAGCGCAGGTCGAAGCCGCCGAAGAGACCAGCCGCGCCAAGAGCTTGTTCATCGCGAACATGAGCCACGAATTCCGTACGCCGCTCAACGCGGTGAACGGACTTTCGGAGCTGATCAAGGACGATACGTTGGGTTTGGGCGTGCCGGACAAGTACAAGGAGTACGCCGGGGACATTTTGGCGAGCGGCCAGCACTTGCTGCGCATCGTC
Source organism: uncultured Flavobacteriaceae bacterium (assembly GCA_964466435.1). Lineage (GTDB taxonomy): Bacteria > Pseudomonadota > Alphaproteobacteria > Micropepsales > Micropepsaceae > SZUA-430. The sequence goes on from CAYXQB010000010.1 coordinate 20,246, forward strand.
AACAACCTGCTGCTGTTCTCGAAGATCGAGGCCAAACAGCATCAGTCGAGCCTGGAGGCGGTGAGCCTATCGGAGGAAGTGACGTCCACGTACCGCATGCTTCGCGTTCTGGCGGAGCAACGCGGCGTGCAACTGACCTGCCAGTACATTCCGCCCAGCGTTCTGGTCACGGCAGATCGGCAGGCGCTGGTGCAAATCGTCGTCAACGTCGTCGGCAATGCGCTGAAGTTCTCGCCGGCGAACACCCAAGTGCGTGTCGAGTTTGCGGTGATGCGCGAACTGGGCTTGTGCGATCTGCGCGTCATCGACCAAGGGTGCGGTATCCCGGAGAAGACGCTGCAGCAGCTCGGTCAGCCGTTCGTGCAGGCGGACGGCGTCTATACGCGGCGCGAGCAAGGCACGGGGCTCGGGCTTGCGATCTGCCTGAAGCTTGCCGCACAGATGGGCGCTCGCCTGACCATCGACAGTGTCGAGGGTAAGGGCACCACGGTGACGTTGCGCCTGCCGCTGGCGGTTGCGCCGGAAGCGGTGGAACGGCTTACGCGCCCGAGCGCCACGGCCGCGGCCTAGTTCCGAAATCGTAGGTAGTTGACCGCACGCCTCGCGGTATGCCCCATGGGGCGAACAACGGAGGCATCCCATGAAGCTCTATGATTCCAAGCTTTCGCCTTATGCGAACCGCGTGCGGTTGCAGCTCTATCTGAAGGGCATCGACGCGCAGTTGATCGACGTGCCGCAAGGCGGCTCCCACACGGCCGACTACGCGAAGATGAACCCGCTCGAGAAGATTCCGACGCTCGACGATGGCGGTTTTTATGTGCCGGAGTCGGGGGTGATCGGCGAGTACATCGAGGATACGCGGCCCACGCCGTCGCTCAGGCCTGCCGACCCGAAGGAACGCGTGCGGATGCGTGTGATGTTCAACATCGCCGACCAGTACATCCTGAACCCGCTGTTCGAACTGTTCGAGCAGATCGACCCGAAGGTGCGCAACGCGAAGGTCGTCGACGAGCAGTTGACGGAGCTCGCCAAGGGCCTCAAGGGGCTTGAGCATTTTATCGTGCCCGGCAAATACGCAATGGGCGCCTCGCCCTCGCTTGCCGATTGCGCCCTCGTGCCGTCGCTGTTCTTTGCCGCGGGCTTGGGGCCGATGCTGGGTGCGGGCGACTTGCTGGCCGCGACGCCGAAGGTGAAGGCCTATTGGGGCGCGGTCACGACCGACCCGTCCGTCGCAAAGGTCGTCGGCGAAATGACGAAGGCGCTCACCGAGTACATGAGCCGGCCGCAGTAGCTTCTTCTTCTTCTCCCTCTCCCGTCCCGATGCGGACGAGAGAGGGGAAGGGAAGTGCTAGCGAACCAACCGTTCGATCCACGCCGGGAGCGCGAAGGCGGCGCGGTGGACGGCGGGGGTGTAGTAGTCCGTCTTCAGCCGGGCGGCGTTGAATGCGGCTTCCAGGCCTTGCCACTTCGCCGGGTCGCCCAGGATCGCGTCGTTCGAGACCCAGGTTAGCGCCATGAAGCCGCCGATGTAGCTCGGCACCACCGCGAGGTAGACGCCGCAATAGCGGAACGTGCGCTGCATTTGCTTCAGCGTGTCGACCAGTTCCTCCGGCTGGAAAAAGGGGACTCCGTTCTGAAATACGGCGAAGCCGCCGGGGGCGAGCGCCTTGGCGATGCGCTCATAGAACGTGTCGCCGAACAGCACTTCGGCCGGGCCCACGGGATCCGGGCGGTCGGCGATGATAAGGTCGAAGCGACCGTGGCTCGATTTGTCGGCGAGGAAGACGAACGCATCTTCGATTTGGATCTTGAGGCGTGGGTCGGCGAAGGCGGCAGCGTTTACCTCGCTCAAGTGCTGCCGCGACAAATCGACCACCCGCTCGTCGATTTCGACGTTGAAAACGGTTTTGACGCCGCGGTGCTTGAGCGCTTCTTCGGCGATGGCGATGTCGCCGCCACCGACAATCATGACCTCCTTCACCTGCCCATGTTCGAGCATCGGCACGTGCGTCAGCATCTCGGAGTAACCGCACTCGTCGCGCGTCGTCAGCTGGACAATGTCGTCGAGCACCAGCACGCGCCCGTTGCGCTTCGTGTCGAAGATCTTGATGTCCTGAAAACGGCTCTTTTCCGACACTATCGGCTTGCCTTCGAGCTCGATCGTCTGAGCGAAACCCGGGTGAAGTTTCTCCAGAAAAGTGTTCGTCATCGGCGTCGGCTCCTTAAGGTGTCGGAGAGAGAAGAGAGCGTCGAAGAGAGGCGCGCGTTGCGCGCTCAAGGTGCTCGAAAGGCGCGCTCATATAGTGCCGCCGCGATGCGCGCGCAACGCCGCACCTGTCGCTTCGTGCCGTGCGGGTGCATCAGGTGAACAAAAAATTAGCCACTTGGGTCCAAAAAATCTTGCATGGGGGGCGAGCGTCCCTATATTCCGCCCCCTTCCGCAATTCGGGTGGAATCACCAAGAGGCGGGCTTTGGCGGCGTGAGTTCCACGCCACTTGGTCACCCTAAAGGTGCAACTGTTCTTCTGTTTCGGAGAGGCGCCACATGGCTCTTCCTGCACGCAAAAGAGCGGCTGTCGAAGTAACGCAGTTCCCCGCGAACCGCGCCAGAACGAAGCCCGTTCCGGCTCCAATTCCCACTGTGGAAGCGGACGAAGACCGTAAAGACTATTTCATCACCCGCAACGGCGTGACGTTTGCGGGCAGCCACCTGATCCTCGACCTGTGGGACGCCCACGATCTGGACGACGAAGCCAAGATCGAAAAGGCGCTCAAGGACGCGGTGACGGCTGCCGGCGCGACGCTCTTGCACATCCACCTGCACAAGTTCGAGCCGAACGGCGGCGTGTCGGGCGTGGCGGTTCTGTCAGAGAGCCACATCTCCGTGCACACGTGGCCGGAGAAGGGCTTTGCAGCGTTCGACGTGTTCATGTGCGGCGCGGCCCAGCCGACGAAGACGATCGCAGTGCTCGAGGCAGCATTCCGCCCGAAGCGCGTGGTCGTCGGCGAGCACAAGCGCGGGATCGTGTAAGGACGGTTACCGCTTGGACGAACAGAAACCGCCCGGTGATGAGCCGGGCGGTTTTCGTTTGGGAACTGCTGTTGCATCGTGCGCCGTCAACTCCGCGCCGCCATCGCTCCTGCCACATCGCGCCCGCGGTAGAACACGCCTGCGATATCGACCCGCCCCGCGGTTTCGTCGACGGCAAAGGCGATTGTCGCTGTTCGCCGCCAACCCGTGAGGCGCAATCCCGATGATGTCGTCGCGCCGTGTCCCGCGCAATGGAGCGCGGGCAAGGCTCTCACAATGCGCTACCAGTTGGGCGACGAAGCGATCGGCGACGTCTCGGCCTGCCGCATCGGCGATGTAGTCGCGCACGGATTCGAGGTCGTCCGCCACTGCTGGCGAAAAAACCACGGTGAACGTTTGCATGCCTCAGGGCTTGCCGAACAACCGCGCGCGCACCTGATCGGACGTGAGCGAGGCGCCCGGCGCGGACCGCATCGCATCCAGGCGTGGGCCGACGACTTCGCGAAGCCACTTGTCGAGATCGGGTGCGCGGTTTTCTTCCAGCGCTTCCAACGCTTCCGCGACTGCGGCCTCGGCGCTCGGGTAGGCGGCATCCTTGAGCAATCGCTGAAGCCGTATCGCTGCGTCGCCTTTGAGCGTCAATGTCATCTCGGCCATTTTCAGTCGCTGCCCTTCGCTGAGAACGACATACTACTCTCAGACCTGGTTGGGTCGCCAGCAAAAAGTTGCCATTCTGTTCCTCGGTGGCTGGCGTCATGTGATCTGGACGACGAAGCCAAGATCGAAAGGGCGCTCAAAGCCGCGGTGACGGCTGCCGGCGCGACGCTCTTGCACATCCACCTGCACAAGTTCGAGCCGAACGGCGGCGTGTCGGGCGTTGCGGCTCTTTCCGATCTCTGAAGTTATACCTCGAGCGCCACGGGTGGAAGCAGGCCCAACACTTTCTGTATGAGTTCGCCTTGCCGGGTGGTTTCGGTTTTGGCGAGGAGTTTGTGCAGATGCGACCGTGCCGTGGAGACGGCGATTCCTAAGTCTGCGGCTGCGGCTTCGATCGACTGGCCGCGCAGCAGCGGGATGAGGACGTTCACCTCGCGCCGTGTGAAGCCGAACGCTTGCATCAACGCCTGATCGACGGCCGGGCTTTCCTTTTCGCGAAGATTGACGATGACCGCAAATGTTCCGTCGGCGCGCACAGGCACGAGCGCTGCGATCGCCGGACCCGACGGCGCTTGTAGCGCAAACAGAGCCGGCCGGCCCTCGGCCTTTGCCAGTGCCGCACGCAGGGCGGTATGTCCGGTTGGGCCGCAAGGGGCCAGCATGCCATCGCGCACGACAAAGTCGCCGCGCGCGACCAGATGTTCGGCTGCGGCGTTGCACAGCGTCACGCGCGTCTTCGCATCGACGACGAACACGGCCGCCGCGAGCGCATCGATGGCGGTGATCAAGGCGTCGCGCTCGGCGTGCTGTTTGTCCCCGTGAGGAGACCCGTTCTCAGCGTTGACATCGAAAGCGGTGGCCAGCGCATCGGAACTTGCCGGCCGGGGCGTTGGGAAAGCGGGACTTTTGTTTGCGAAACGGTCCGCGGATCCGGCGTTTACCGTTTGCGCAAACATGCCGGTCAGGGGCTCAGAAAGGGCCGATTTATGGGCGACTTTCACGGCATTTCCCCTTATGTTTGGCCACGAACGAGGCGGTCTAGATATCCGTCCCGACCGGGACGGGACGGTATTAAGTAGCCCAACATAGGCGGCGGATCAACGGGCAGAGAAAATGGGAATTTCCGAGGATCGCAAGAAGCAGAGGCGCAAGGAGATCCTCAAGGCTGCAGCCGACCTGTTTGCGAAGAACGGCTTTGAGGGAACGAGCTTCAACGAGATCGCAGTCAAGGCCCGCGCATCGAAGGAGACGCTCTACGCTTGGTTCGGCAGCAAGACCGAGATTTTGCATGCGCTCCTCAGCGAACGCGCGGACACGTTGCGCGGTACCGTCGAGGCCGAGGCCAAAAGTGGCGAGCCGGAAGAGGTGCTGTTCGTGTTCGCGCGCGAGGTTTTGCGGGAGATGACGAAGAAAACG
>CAYXQB010000011.1:0-24967 GCA_964466435.1 uncultured Flavobacteriaceae bacterium
CATTTAACAAAACGTTACGAGCGGTAGCTGGGAACCGAAGCGTGAATGCATCACAAGCGCATCGCGCGAATGCTGTTTGCCGATCCCATCTTCGAGTACCGCTGCGTTGTCGCGCGACTCACATCGCGCAGAATCATTTGCCGATGCGCGTTTGCAACGGATGCGAACAATCGACTGTGCATCGACGTGCAATTCAAAGTGTGTTGAGACGATGCCGCGAAGACCTAACGTTACTCGTCATTCCGGGGCGCGAGCGTCAGCGAGTGAGCCCGGAATCCATAACCCCCGTGCCATTTGGACTTGCTGCGAGAGCAGCAGAACCACTTCTGATCTTCGCCCAACTCAAGCTGCGGAGTATGGATTCCGGACAGCCGCTTCGCGGCTTCCGGAATGACGAAATGAGAAAGGGACCGGATCGGGAGTGGTACAGTTGGGTGGGTTCGAACCACCGACCTCCGGATCCACAATCCGGCGCTCTAACCAGCTGAGCTACAACTGCACGTGTCGGGCGCCCGTTTCGAGCGGGTGCGGAAACTAGTGCGCGGGACTTTCGTTTGCAAGTTTGGCCGGAAAATGGCCGGGGCGTGCCCGTACGGCGGCGTTGCCTTGCGCACACACACGACGCGCCGCTCGCACCCGCTTAACCCGGCCTTAAGCACGACCACCCAAAGTGAAGAGGACGTTAACAGGACGCTTGGCGGTCCTTGCGAAGGGAATTCGACTTATGCGCTTCACACTTCTTCCGGCGGCGCTTGCGGTTTGCGGCGCGGCCATAACCCAGACCGCGACGGCAGGCAATGCGCACGGCGTCGCCTATATCGGCTTGCGCGGATCCTATGTCGTGACAGACGACGGTTCGACCACCGGCACGGCGTTGTTCAGCTACAACCAATCCTACGATGGCGGCTATGCGACGGCGGCTTATATCGGCTGGGCGCTGCACGATGCGTTGCGCCTTGAGCTTGAGGGCGGATTCCGCAGCGCCGATATCGACACGGTGACGATCGTCACCGGCGACCCGCTGCTCGTCTATCTCCCCGGCGACACGGTGGATGTCGGCGCCGATGCTCAAGCAGGCACGGTGATGGCGAATTTCTACTACGACATGGACGTGTTCGGTGGCGACGTGGTGCCGTGGATCGGCGCGGGCGCGGGCGGCGCGCATGTCGAGTACAACGTCGCGGACCCGCTCGGCGTGTTCGACGGTAACGACAAGGCATGGATCTTCGCCTATCAGCTGATGGCGGGCCTCACCTTCCCGATCGGCGACGGCTGGTCGCTAACGGCGAGCTATCACTACTTCACCACCGAAGAGTTCGACCGCACGGGTACGACCGGCGAAGTGTTTAAGACCGACCTGACGCAGCATAGCGTCGATCTCGGGATTCAGTGGCACCTTTAACTTTTCCGACCCCTGGGTAGGGGCATCCGAGCCGAGGGCCGCCGGACCACACGCCGGCGGCCCTTTGCGTTTTTGGGGGTGAGAGGCTATTTCAGCGCCCCCATGTCCGCGTACGACCTTTCCACAACATCCGGACGGCTGGCCGCACACGTCGACATGACGTTTCGCGACCATGCGTTCTTGCGCCTGTGGTGGCAGAACGCGCATTGGATCTCCGAGGAGATGATGCGGGCGAACCAGCCGTGGCCGTTTCAGGTCCGCGCCCGCGCGCGAATCGGGATCAAGACGATCGTCAATCTGCGCGGCGGGCTCGGCACCGCATTTCACCAACTGGAGCGGGAGGCCTGCGAGCGCGCGGGCATTGCGCTTGAGAACTGGACCGTCACCTCGCGCGGGGCGCCGACGATCGAGCAAGTGCGCGGCGCGAAGGACCTGTTCGAGCGCATCGCCTACCCTGCCCTCATGCATTGCAAGTCAGGCGCGGACCGCGCGGGCCTCATGAGCGTGCTCTATCTTCACTTCCGCAAGGGCGAGCCGATCGAAAAGGCTATGCGGATGCTGAGCCTGCGCTATGGGCACGTGCGCCAGGGGATGACCGGGGTCATCGATCACTTCTTCGAAGAGTATCTGGCACATGGCGCTTCGAAGGGGCTTTCGCTCATCGAATGGATGGAGCGCGACTACGATCCGGTTAAGCTCAAGTCCGAGTTCCGTGCCGGGTGGTGGGGGAACGTCTTGGTCGACAAGATCTTGAGGCGCGAATAATGGGAACACCGATCCGCACCGCGCTCGTGAAGGCGAACGGGCTTACGTTCGAGGTCGACCAGTGCGGAACGGGCGACAAGTTTGCGCTGCTGCTGCATGGGTTCCCGGAGTCGAAGTTCTCGTGGCGCTACCAGATGCCGCTGCTCGCCGATCTCGGCTACACGGTCTGGGCGCCGAACATGCGCGGCTATGGGAAATCGTCGAAGCCGGGTGCTGTCGCCGACTATCACATCGATCATCTGGTGGCGGACGCGGCCGCGCTGATCGACGCCGCCAAAGGCAAGGACACGTTGCTCATGGCGCACGATTGGGGCGCCGTCGTCGCGTGGAACTTCGCGATCCGGAAGGTGCGACCGCTGGAGCGCCTTGTGATCATGAACGTGCCGCACCCCGCTTGCATGGTGCGCGAGCTGCGCACATGGGCGCAACGTAAGAAGTCTTGGTACATCTTATTCTTTCAGATTCCGCGGTTGCCGGAGCGTGCCCTGGCAGCGCGCGGTGCGCGTGCGATCGGGCGCGCGTTCAGCGACATGGCGATCGACAAGAACCGCTTTCCGCCGGCCGTCACCGACGAGTATCGGCGCAACGCGCTTGAGCCCGGCGCGCTCAAGGCAATGATCAATTATTACCGCGCAGGCGTGCGCGCGGGCGAGAGGGCGATGAACCCCGCGCCAGGTACGGTCGACACTCCGACGCTGATGATCTGGGGCGAGGAAGATACCGCGCTCAGCAAGGCGACGACGATCGGCACGGACCAGTACGTGAAGAACTTGACGCTGCGCTATCTGCCCGGCGTGTCGCACTGGGTGCAGCAAGAGGCGCCGGAGACCGTCAACGCCATGATCGAGGCGTGGCTCAAGGGCGCGCCGGTGCCGCTTGAGGGTGAGATTCTGCGCTAAAGCTTTGGAGCCGATACGCCCGCGGCAATGAAGGCCGTAAACTCGCGCTTAATCGTGTCGGCAGGCGTCGCTGCGGCCGCGTCGAGAAACGGTATCCCTTGCGGGTACTTCCCGGCCCTTAGCGACGTGATCAGCATCAACGTCTGTTGGGTGGCGGAGCGCATGAAGACCATGCGCCACAACCGCGTCGACCGAGCCTCGGACAGCGCAGGCAGCGCACGCTGCAATAGCTTGTCAAAACGTTCGTAGATGCGGATCTGGCTCTCCGGCGGTTTCATGTTTTCGAATCCCGGCTCCCACGAGAGACGCGAAACGAAGCGGATGAAGTGGTGCCAGCCGCCCGTCTCGGATAGCGCGAGATCGACGATCGGCCCTATCATCGAATCGACGAGATCGTGCACCGTTGGTTCGCGACCTTCGCTCGCCAGACGTTCTTCGATGCGATCGAGCGCTTTCGTGCGCTCGTGCTCCAAGTCACCTGCGCGGCGCTCAAGCACGCGATGGACGAGATTGTCCTTGGTTTCAAAGTGATAGTTGACTGCGGCGACGTTGACTTTCGCCATCTGGGTGATGTCGCGGACCGACGTGCCGGCTATGCCGTGATCGGCGAACAGTTCTTCGGCCGCATCAAGGATACGATTGATCGTGTCCGTTGCCGACTGAGACTCGCGAAGCGACGGTTCTACTTTGACCATACCGACGCCAAGAATAGCGCGTGCGTATCGTGCGACAAGCGATATCTCTATTGCAGTGCACACCTGGCTGAGGTTGATTGGCGTAACAGTTATTAACGCCAGGAGAGACTCTCATGCCCGTGACCTATGACGGCCTCATGTCGCTACGCTCGGACGGCGACGTATTCACCTATGGCGATAGAGAGACGATGCTCTATGCCCTTGGCGTGGGAATGGGGCGCGATCCTATGAACGAAGCCGAGCTGCGCTATGTTTATGAAAACGATCTCAAGACTCTGCCAACTTTGGCAAGCGTGATCGCTTGGGGGCAGCGGACGATCGGCCAAGCGGGAATCAACTACCTTATGGTCGTGCATGGCGAGCAGCGCTTGACGATGCATAAGCCTTTGCCGTCTGCAGCGACAATTGTCTCCGACGAACGCGTCGTCGCGGCGGTCGACAAGGGCGCGGGCAAGGGCGCGTTGATCTACACGGAGAAAGTCATCCGCCTCAAAGACACGAACGAGAAGCTCTGCACAGTCGGCGGTACGATTTTCGCGCGCGGCGATGGCGGGTTTGGCGGGCCGGCCACGGGCGGTCCGGAGCCGCATGCGATTCCGGAGCGCACGTCGGATGCTGTGTGCGAGACGGATACGCGGGTCGATCAAGCGTTGCTCTACCGGCTTTCGGGCGACCGCAATCCGCTGCATTCGGATCCCAAGATTGCGAAGATGGCAGGGTTCCCACGGCCGATCCTGCACGGACTTTGCAGCTACGGCACCGCGTGCCGGGCGGTGCTTAAGACAATCTGCGACTACGACCACACGATGATCACCGGGTTCGACGTGCGCTTTTCGGCGCCGGTGTTTCCGGGCGAGACGATCGTGACTGAGATGTGGAAGGACGGAAACGTCGTGTCGTTCCGCTCGAAAGTGAAGGAGCGCGATGTGGTCGTGCTCAACAACGGCAAATGCACGCTGAAGAGCTAGCGCGCGACCCTCTCGGCGTTGCGGCTGAGCTGATCGCCGCGGGTCGCGCAGTTGAAGTTGTCGCTGCGGCGCGCGCGATGCTCGCTGCGCAACGTGGCGGTATGCTGACGCGTGTCGCTCTGGGGCGCGCGTTGTTGGCGGCGGGCGAGGCGGCTCAGGCGGTCGACGAATTGCGCGAGGCGAGCCTGCTTTCGCCCAACACGCCGGAGATCGTGCTTGCGTTCGGCGAGGCCCTTGCTGCGTCGGGCGCTCTACCGACGGCGATCGCCGAGTTTCAACGCGCGGCTCGGTTGATGCCCGATGACGGGCGCCCGCATTGGCAGATCGCGCAGCTTTGGCTTGCGGCAGGCGAGGCGGACAAGGCGGAGGCTGCGGCGCGCACGGCGGCCGAGCTTGGCGGCGCAGACGAGCGACAACTGCTGACGCTTACCACGGCGGCCCAGCGTATGCGTTCTGCGGTGCGTTCCGATGCGGGATATGTGCGGCACTTGTTCGACCAGTTCGCGGCTGACTACGACACGCGCATGCGCGGGCGGCTTGGCTATGCGGCGCCGGGCATCCTGCGCGACTTGGCCTCGCTGTTGATCGATCCAACAGCGAAACACGACGTGCTCGATCTTGGCTGCGGGACCGGATTGAGCGGCATCGCGTTCAAGCCGATCGCGCACAAGCTGGTGGGCGTCGACTTGTCGCCCAAGATGCTGGCAAAGGCGCGCGAGCATGCGACGTACGACGCGCTTCTCGAAGGAGACGTCGAAGCGCCGCCGCGCGGTGCGGAGGGACCGTTCGATTTGATCGTTGCGGCCGATGTGCTTGTCTATCTCGGAAATCTGGAGCCTCTGTTTGCTGCCGTACGTGCGCGGCTGACGGTCGACGGACTGTGGCTGTTCACGACGGAGAAGAGCGAGACCGGCGACTTCGGCTTGGGCGAAAAGCGGCGCTACCGGCACAGCGAAGCCTATTTGCGCAGAATGGCCGACGGGCACGGCTTCGATGTCGCGAGCTTGGTCGAGTGCGTGACACGGTATGAGGCCGGTGTCGCGGTGCCGAGTTGGGCGGCTGCGTTTCGCGCGCAACAGTGATGGCGCCTGCGCTGTCGGGATTGCCGGGGTTTGGCTTGGAAACCATGGGGTTAAGATCAAATCCGTTCGGCGTGGATTTGTGGCGCCGATTTGGGGTATAGACCCCTCCTCCATCGTTCCTGGGTTGTTCGAGGTCGTGCCATGCGGGTTGCTTTCGTCGCCGTCGTTTCGGTTCTATTCGCAGGTGCTGCGCTCGCGGCCCCGGCTGCCGCGCCCGGCAAGCCGCCGAAGACCGTCGACATCAAGAAGCAGCTCGGCGACAAGTGCGGCTCGGCGCCGTACGGCCTTGTCGATCTGAACGGGAAGACAGCCTCGAAGGACGAACTTGAAGAGGCGAAGTTCCAGGTGACCAGCTTCATCACGCAAGCCGACGTTTATCAGGAGTGCGTCTACAAGCTGGCCGAAACCAACGCGACCGTGCTCACGGACAACGACAAGCGCCTGCTCGCTACGGCACTGAAAGTGAGCCAGGACGAGAAGGAAGCGGTCGGCGCCGCGTTCAACAACGCGGTTTGCGAGTACAACGCGGCGAACAAGATTCCGGATTCCGATTGCAAGGATGGCAAGTGGATCCAACAGACGGTCGCGCAGAAGCCAGCGAAGCCGGCCGCGCCAGCTAAACCGGCGACGCCGGCGAAACCGGCAACCAGCACGAAGCCCACGCCGTAATCTCAATAACCTTGGCGCAACCTTGACCTGCGGCGGAAAGCCGCCAGGCGCGCTCTGCTTCGCCGCAAGATTGCCACACACGCGCCCTTCGTGAGGCGCATTTGGGCATGAGCTTCTCTCCCTGAAGACCCCGCCAGGAGAGTGTAGCCCCATGAGCAAGTTCGCGACCCATCCGCATGTTTCGTTCCGCCAATCGCTGACCTCGTCGGCCGCCATCGCGGCGCTGTTGGTCGGCGTGTTGCTGCTTGCCGGGTGCGACCAACAACAAGCCACCGACGCGAAGAAGCCGCTGAAGGATCAGAGCGGCCGCGCCGTGGCCGAGCAGGACGAAGACAAAGCAACGGCCGACTCGCCAGCACCGGTCGAGAGCTTAAACGGCCTTGTGTATGCACCGCCGCCACCCGCGCGTCTTCTGCCCAAACCCGAGGTCACCGATAAGTTTCCCGATGCGAAGCCCAACCCGGTGAAGCTCGTCAGTGAGGAGCCGGTCTCTACGTTCTCGGCCGATGTCGATACGGCGTCCTATACTGTCGTGCGAAAATTCCTGAACGACGGCGCGCTGCCGCCCGCCGATGCCGTGCGCATCGAAGAGATGGTGAACTACTTCGACTACAGCTACGCGCTGCCCGGCGATCGCGCGCAGCCGTTCCGGCCGACGGTTGCCGTCTATCAAACGCCGTGGAATCCCGACACGCAGATCGTGCATATCGGGATCAAGGGCTTCGATGTTCAGCGCAGCGAGCGGCCGACGGCCAACCTCGTGTTTCTCTTGGACGTGTCGGGATCGATGGACGAGCCGAACAAGCTGCCGCTTGTGAAGAAGGCGATGCGGATGCTGGTCGAGGAGCTCGATGCGAAGGATCGCGTGTCGATCGTCGTGTATGCGGGTGCGGCCGGAACGGTGCTTGAACCCACACCGGGATCGGAGAAGGGCAAAATCTTGGCCGCGATCGACGATCTGACGCCAGGCGGATCGACGGCGGGTGCGGAAGGCATTCGCCAGGCGTATCAACTGGCGCGGTCGAGCTTTGTGAAGAACGGCGTCAACCGTGTGATTCTGGCGACGGACGGCGATTTCAACGTTGGTATCACAGACCCGAACCAGCTTGAGGACTTCGTCACGCGCGAACGCGAGAGCGGCGTGACGCTAACCTGCCTTGGATTTGGCACAGGCAACTACAACGATGCGCTGATGCAGAAGTTGGCGCAGAAGGGCAACGGCAACGCCGCGTACATCGATACGATCAATGAGGCACGGAAAGTGCTGGTTGAGCAGGTCGGAGGCACGCTGTTCACGATCGCCAAGGACGTGAAGTTTCAGGTCGAGTTCAATCCGGCGCGCGTGAGCGAGTACAGGCTCGTCGGCTATGAGACGCGCCTTTTGAACCGCGAGGATTTCAACAACGACAAGGTCGACGCGGGCGATATCGGCGCGGGTCATGCGGTGACGGCGCTTTACGAGATCGTGCCCGCGGGCTCGAACGGGCATTTGATGGATCCGCTGCGATACCAATCAAAGACGCCGGCGGTGCCGGCCAGTTCGACCGGGGAGATCGCCTTCCTGCGCATGCGCTACAAGCTGCCAGCCGAAGATCAGAGCCGCCTGATCGAGCGGCCGGTGACGGACCGCGATAAAGTCGAAGACGTTCGCGGGGCGGGCGACGACTTGCGGTTTGCGGCGGCAGTGGCGGGGTTCGGTCAGCTTCTGCGCAACGATCCTTACATGAAGAACTTCGGCTACAAGGACGTGGCTGAGCTTGCGAACGGCGCCAAAGGGCGGGACTCGTTCGGCTATCGCGCTGAATTCGTGCAGTTGGTGAAACTTGCAGATGCGCTGCCAGCGATCCCCGCACTCGATCAAGACGGCCGCGGCGGGCCGGAGTAAGCGCGCACTTCGAACCTTGCGGCTGTTCAGACGCTGTAATGTTCACCACAAAGCCACAAGGGTCACCAAGGAAGGAAATGGCGCTTCGCGCCGGGAGGTTGGGATGGAAGTTGCGACTCGGGCGTCGATTCCAGCGGAATAAACTTCGTGGCTTCGCAGATATTCCTTGCTGCATTGCCAAAAACAAAAAGGGCGGCTGGTTGGCCGCCCTTTCTTCGATGGCTCCGTGTGTCCCGCTACCAGGTGGCGCGGAGGCCGGCTGAGGCGGCGTGGGTGTTGATGCTGCTCGAGAACAAGCCGTTGTAGTCGACGAACAGTGTGACGCTCTTGGAGACCTGGGCGCCCATGCCGAGGTTGGCGACGATCGTGTCACGGACCTGTTCGGCAGAGACGATCTGGAACTGGGTCGCCGGATCTTCGAGGAACGCGGCGCCGAAGCTCTGGTTGTCGTCCAGGAACTCGTGGCGCCAAGCGATTTCGGCGACCGGCACGAGACGCACGCCGCCTGCCTGCCACGCGGCCGACAGGCGCATACCCAGCGTCGTCGTCAGGCTGTCGGCGTCCGACTCGGCGACGAGCAGGTTGAAGGCGCCCGCACCCGACTCGACGAAGCCATCGGTCGAAGTCGACGCGTAGGCGAGACCTAGGAACGGCGTGAAGTCTATGCGGCCGGTGTCGTAGATGATGCCGGCTTCCGTGCGCACGCCGAAGGCGTTGGCGTCGTAGTTGGCGGAAGCGACGACCGGCGGGTTCGCCGTCACGTCGATGAAGCGGGTGGAGCTCAAATCATGGAAGCCCACGCCGATTTGCGCGTCGGCGTAGAAGCTTTGGCCGGTGTAGGCGCCGTAGCCGGCGAATTGGAACGTGTCGATGTCGGCGCTGTCGCGCAGCGTGTTGAACTCCACATCCGTTGTCGACCAGCCGATTGCACCACCGACGTTCCAGCGGCTGTCGACGGCGAAGTCGAGACCGCCCGCGAAGCCGCCCGTGTCTTGGTCGTAGCCTGCCGCTTCGGCGTCGCCATCGCTCGTCGTCCAGGCGCCGTAGCCGCGGCCCCAGATCGACATGCTGCCGCGCATCGCGCTGCCGGGACGATCCATGGCGTCGGTTGCGGTGTTCGCAGCGGGCGCGGCGTCGGCGTAGCGGCGCAGTGCAAGTTCGGCGCTGCGGGCGTTGCCCGTGGGTCCGCGCAGATCGTCGAGGCGGGCGCCGAGCGCGTCATTGAAGCCTTGGCTGACGCGCAGGCCCGCCTCTTGCAGACTTGCGTGTTCGGAGCCGCCTATGTCGTCGTAGACGCGCGCGACCTCTTCCTCGGAACCCGCGGGGATGCTCAGGAGATAGTTGTAGAGCGCGGTGAACTCGGGGCTGTAGCCGCCGGCGTTGTAGATCGTCTCCAACGTGTTGCCGATCGTGGTCTGATTCTGCGACAGGCTGGTGAGCGCGAGCGCCGTGCTGAAGCCTTGGCGGTTCAGGACGATGTCGACGTCACCCGCGTTCACGAGCGCGGAGCCCGTGAAGAAGATCGAATTCGTCTCGATCGTCCCTGTATTTGCGAACGTGCCATTCGTCGTGCCGATAATCACGTCCTGGTACGTGAACGTATCGCCACCGACGGAGGCGAATGTGTCGCCTTGGATGTAGGCCGCAATGTTGCCGCCGAGGTTCGCCGTGCCGCCGACGTTGATCACCCCGTAGGCGCCGGGTGTCGTGTCCGATGTCAGCTGGAATTCGAGCGTGCCTGCGGTTTGCGTGTAATCGCCGGTCAAGTTCACGACCGTGTCGTCATCGATGTAAACGCGGCCGGTGCCGCTGTGCGTCATGCTGGCGGCGTTGACCGTCGCGCCGACGCCGTTAGCGCCGCGCGAAGCCGCGCCGATGACGGCGGTGCCGGTGCCCTGCATGTCGAATTGGTCGAGGCCGGTCGCCGTGCCGCGCAGGTAGGAGAACGTTCCCGAGGCGTGCATGATGAAGTCGTCGGTGCCGCCGGCAGTGACGTCGCCGTCGAGCGTGCCGCCGTCGCCGTTGAACGTGGAACCGTTGGCGAGGTTGAGCGCGGTTCCCACGGTCACGCCGTCGCCGCCACGGATGAGACCCGCCGTCTGCGTAATCGTCGCGACCGTCGCACCGGTTACGTCGATGCCAACGCCGGTTTCACCAATGATGGTGCCGGATGTCACAATGCCGCCCGATACCGCGCCGCCGACTGAAACGCCGTCCGAGCCACCGATGATCGTTCCCGCGTTGACGATCGTGCCGGTGATCGGACCAGCAACAACGACACCGTCGCCGGAGACGGACGTTATGCGGGCATTGTTCGTGACGTTACCCGTAAAAGCAGCCGCGTTCACCAGAACGCCCGCTCCCGTGCCCGCTCGAATCGTGCCGTCGTTGACGACGTTGCCGGTGAACGACGCACCGCCGACCGCCACCGCAGTCGCGTCGCCACCGATTACGCCGGAGGCGTTGTTCGCGATGTTGCCGGTGTAGGCTGTCGCGCCGTTGATGACGATACCGAAAGAGCCCGTGTTTTCGCCCAGGATCTGCCCTGAGTTCGTGATGTTGCCGTTGAACGTCGCGCCGCTGACCAGGATAGCGATCGCACTCGTGCCCGTGACGTCGATGAGAGCGCCGGCGCTGTTCGTGATGCCGCCCGCGATCGTGCCGGCGAGCATCTGGATGCCGTTGGCGGAGTTCTGCCCACGAATCGTGCCATCGTTCGTGACACCGCCCTTGAGTTGCGTGTTGGCGCCCGTGACCTGGATCGCCGCGGTGGTGGTGCCGACGATGAGCGCGTTGGCGTTGTTGTCGATTCCGCCGCGCAGTTCGAAGAAGTCGCCGGCCATGTCGATGCCGATGGCGCCCGAGATCAGACCGTTGTTCGTAAGGCCACCGTTAATGTCGCTGTTCAGGCCCAAGAAGATGCCCGCAGTGCCGCCTACGATCGTGCCGCTGTTCAAGAAGCCGTTGTCGATCGAGCTGTCGCCATCGAGGAGAAAGCCATAGGCGCCTCCGTCCAGCGTGCCCGTGTTCGAGAAGCCGCCGTCGACCTGGGAACCAGCCTGAATCGCGATCGCGTTGTTGGCGGCCAGCATCTGAGCGACGTTCGTGATTGCACCGGCGAGGTAGCTGCTGTCGACAAGAAGCGCATCGGTCGGCGCGTTCATGTTGAGGCCGTTATAGAAGCTGTCGCCGTTCGCGTCGGCGTAGACCGTCGCGTTGCCGTTGATCGTCACGAAGTCCGGCATGGTGTTGACGATCGCGTCGGCGGGCAGCGGGCCGGTGACGGTCGTGCCGGCGTGTGCCGGAACGCTGGCGCTCAACGCCGCAACCACGGCGATTGCGGATGCACCGGACAGTAATTTGCTCGAATGAGCGCGCATGACTTCCCCTCGCGTTAACACGTGATGCTTGGGGAGGCCTTGGCCGCACTCCTGCCCCAGGAGCGCGGCCAACCCATCACCGCTCAACATCGTCACGTTCGGGGATAGGTGGTTAATCCTACCAACTTCTTAATCGCGACTTCGGCCGTATGTATTTCGCTAAGAACCTGGCCTGCGGCGACGGCCGTGTTGTCGCGAGAGCACAGAAACGACGAAGGGCGGCTCGTTGGAGCCGCCCTTCGCCATGCGATTGAGGAGGGTGATTCGTTTCTTACCAGGTCACGCGGAGGCCGCCCGAGGCATTCGTGGCCGAGGCGTCCGCATTGTACTGGCCGTTCACGTCGAAGAAGATTTCGAAGTTCTTCGTCACGCCGAACGTCGCGCCGCTGGAGATGACCAGGCTGTCGGCCTGGATCTTCGAGGAGACGATCGACATCGAGACCGCCGGGTCGTCGATAAACGAAGCCCCGAAGCTGGACACATCGTCCAGGTACTCGTGGCGCCAGCCGATCTTGAAGTCGGGAACGACCGGCGTCTTCGCCATCATCCATTGACCGGAGGCCCGCAGAGCCAACGTCGTCGACAGGCTTTCGCCGTCTGCGCCGCTGACGTTCAAGGCGTAACCAGCCGTGCTCGTTTCCGTGAAGCCGTCCGCGCTGGTGTCGACATACGCGACGGCGAGCGAGGGCTGCATGTTCACGCGGCCCAAGCGCCAGATGGCACCGAGTTCGCCGTTGACCGACCACGACGATGCTTCGTAGCTCGCGGTGGCGAGCGCCGAACCGGCGGGCGCCGGCAGATCGATCGAGCGCAGCGTGCCGATGTCGTGCTGGGCATAGGTTGCCTGACCGTCGACATAGAAGCGGCCGAAGCCGTGCGAACCGAAGAGGTTGACCTGCCAGGATTCGATGTCGGCCGTATCCGGCGTCGCGTCGAACCACATGTCGGACGTTGCGTAGGCAACCGATGCGCCGACCGTCGTGTTCGGGCTCGTCGCGTAGTCGACGCCGACGATGCCGCCTTGCGAGTCGTGATCGTAGCCCGATGCGTCCGCATCGCTGTCGACGTTGATCTCGTTCTCGAAGGCGCGGCCCCATGCCGACCAACCGCTTGCGCCGCGGGTCATGCCTTGGCTGCCGCGCAGGCCGGAGGCGCTTGCCGCATCGGATGCGACCGCGGCGGCTTGCGCGTAACGCTGACCCGGTGTGCCGGCCCAACGCACGCCGTCTTGGCTGAGCACGACGCCGTCCAGACGCTCGCGCACCATGCCGTTGATCGAGTTGGTCAGGTTGTGCACGGCCTGACCCACTTGCGCGTGCTGCGAACCGGAGAGTTCGATCAGCATCGCCTGAGCTTCGGGCGTGGTGGCGGCCGAGAACAGAGCCTCGAACACGTCCTGCAAGTCGCCCGAGTAGCCACCCGCGGTGTAGATCGTTTCGAGCGCACCACCGACGGCTTGCTGATTGTGCGACTCGGCGACCAAGACGTCGCCGAACGCGAGACGGTTCAGGAACAAGTCGACCGTGCCGTCGCCGTCATACTGGGCGAAGCCTTCGAAGAACGGCGAGGACGTGAGAATCGTTCCCGAGTTTGCGAATGTGCCCGTCAATGTGCCCGCGCTGATCACGTTGTCGTAGACCAGCGTGGTGGTGGTTGGGATTGGCGCTGACGCCATCGTTGCCGGATCGATGTAGGCGGCAACGTTCGCGCCGGTGATCGTGCCGTTCGTCGTGTTGATCACGCCCGCGTCTTCGACGCCGGCGGGCAAGCTCACGTGGAACTCGAGAAGATCTCCGGCGTTGACCAGGAGGTCGGTCAGCGTGATCGTCGTGTCGTCGTCCAGATAGAACTGCGCGCCGACGCCGTTGCCCTGCATGTTGTTGGCGGTAACGGTCACGCCGAGGCCATCGACACCACGAGCGGTTGAGCCGAGGACGAACACGCCGGTGCCGTTGTTGTCGAGATCGAAGAGACCTGTCGCCGTGCCGCTGGCGTAGGCGAAGGCTCCAGTTCCGGAGGCATTGAACGCGTCAAAACCGTCGGCGGAGATGTTGCCGCTGACCACGCCACCTTGACCGACGAACGTGTCGGTGTCGCCGTTGACCATGAAGAGTGCGGTCGGTGCGGCGATCGATCCCGCTGTCTGCGTGATTGTGTGACCCGCCGTCGCGCCGGCAAGGTTGATGCCCAGGTTCGTGCCGGAGATGTTGCCGGAGTTGGCGATGCCGCCCGCGACCTGACCGGTGACACTCACGCCCGTGCCCGCGGTGATGTCACCCGTGTTCGAGAGCGCACCCTGGATCGTACCGTTGAGGAAGATGCCGTTGTTCGAAACTGTGATCAGACCTTCGTTTGACACACCGCCGCTAACGACACCGTTTAAGTTGATGCCGTTACCCGTGGTGCTGATGGTGCCGGTGTTCGAGACCGAACCGTCGACCAGTGCCGCCGTCAGGACGATGCCGCTCGAGGCGGTGATGTCGCCGTTGTTCGTGACATCGCCGGCGATCGTGCCGGTCGCGGTCATGATGATGCCTTGGTTGCCCGCCGTGATGACGCCGTCGTTCAACACGCTGCCCGTGAAGTTCGTGCCCGACCAGCCGAAGCCGACTGTGCTGGCGGAGATCAAAGCGTCGGGGCCGTTGACGACGTCGCCGTTCAGGTCCGTGCCACCGACGAAAATGCCGGCGCCGCCACCGCCCACGATCGTGCCATCGTTCGTGATCCCGCCCGTGAATGCCGTACCGATGATCAAGATGCCGGTGCTGCCGGCCTGAATCTCTCCGGTGTTCTCGATGCCGCCCGAGAACGTGCCGCCCAGCATGAAGATGCCGATGCCGCTGGTGCCGGTTGCCGAAATCACGCCTGAGTTCGTGATGCCGTTTTGGACCGTTGCCGCCCCGCCAACGGCGATGCCGACGCCGCTTGTCCCGTTGGCGATAATGCTGCCCTGGTTGTCGATGCCGCCGGTCAGGTTGCCGCCGCTGATCAGGATAGCCACCGCGCTGCTAGACGTCGCCGCGATGACGCCAGCCGACTGGTTGAGAATCTGCCCGGCCACTGTGGCGCCGGTAATCGCGATGCCTCGGTCTTGACCAGCAATCGAGCCGGAGTTGTCGATGCTGCCCGCCAACGTGCCGCCGGCCAAAAGAATGCCGGTGCCGGAGTTGGCGTTACCCCCGCCGATGGCGCCGGAGTTGAGGATCGATCCTGCGATCACGCCGCTCTGTAGGTTGATTCCCACCGCCTGTGACGCGAAGAGCGAAAGGATCGTGCCGCTGTTGTTGATGTCGCCGACGAGGGCGCCGGTCGTGTTGATGAGGATGCCGTTGGCATTCGTCGCGCTGAAGGCGCCGATGAACCCATTGTTGACAATACCGCCACCGGCGACGGTTGCGGCGCCGGTGATCTCGATGCCGCCCGCTTGAACCGCCCCGTCGCCACTGATCGTGCCATCGTTCACGATTCCACCGACGAGCACGGAATTGCCACTGAGGCGCACGCCCACATCGCCGAACGTGATGTTCCCGGCGTTGGAGATGCTGCCGTTCATCACGGCGTTGTTCAACGAAACACCCACGGCGGATCCGGCAAGCAGCGCGCCAGACGAGTTGGTCAGCGACCCGCTAACCACGGAGCTATCGATCAATACGCCGATCAAGCTGCCGCCCACCGTGCCGGTGTTGGCGATGTTGCCGCCGATAAGCGAGTTGCTTTCAACGTGGATGCCGTAGTTGCTGCCGAGCATGGCGCCCGAATTCGACACGCCGCCGGAGAGCAGCGCGTTGTTCACCCAGAGCGCGGTGCTGTTGCCGAAGATCGAGCCGGAGTTCGTAAAGCTGTTGCCGTTGCCGTCGGCGTCGACGATTGCGCCTGGCGATACCGTGACGAAGCTTGTCGTCGTGCCGGCGCCGATCACGACCGGCGGGTTCGGTCCGGCTGGGATCGTCTGGCCAGCTTGCGCCGGTACAGTCGCCGCACCGAAGGCGGCCATTACGGCCAGCGTCGATACGCCTGACAAAAGCTTCTTCGAACGAATGCGGATCATGTGCTCTGCGCTCCCCAGCGGTGTCGGTTGCGGTTGGCTGGCGGCACACAGGGGGAGCGCTATGGGTTGCGCATTCCCCCCGGAATCCACCGAATCAACCCTCGAATCCGGGATACGCGGGTTAACAAAGTGCGTCTATCGCTGGGGGCATGCGTTAACGCGATCCTCTAAGAGTAGTGATTTTTCTACACCAGGTAGTTAAGAGACGCTCCGTTACTATACGCTGCGTGCATAGCTGTGAATTGACTGCGGCGGACTGCTATGCGCCCGGAATCCCGCGTGCAATACGATGCTTTAACCTTTGATTAAGGATTCGCGGACGCGCGGGGGGGAGCCTCATGACCAATTTGGCGGCATCGGCGGCGGGCGGTCAGGCGAAGCCAAGCCCTGTGCAAATGAAAATTTCCGATGCGGTGAAGCAGGCCGAAGCGTTGTGCGCGAAGGGCCAGCTTGATGCGGCCGAGAAGATCGCGCTGGCGATCCTGCAAAAGCAACCGAAGCAGCCGCAGACGATGCAAGTGCTTGCTTCCATCGCCGAGCGGCGCGGCGATCCGCAGCGGGCGATCCAGATTCTGCGCGAGTCGCTGACCGGCGCGAACACCGACGCGTTGGCCCTGATGAATCTCTGCCGCGCGCTGCGCACGCAGGGGCGGTTGAAGGAGTCGCGCGAGGCTGGTGAGGCAGCGGTTCGCATCGGCGCCGTGCCGGCTGCGATCTCGGATCTCGGCGACACGCTCACCGCCTTGGGCGAGCACGACATGGCGCTGCAAGCGTTCGAGCACGCGGTGGCACGTACGCCGCTTCTACCGCGGGCACACTTGGGATTGGCGCATGCGCTGCTGATGAAGGGCGAGTTCCGCGCGGGCTGGACCGAGTATGAGTGGCGCTACAAGCTCGCCAACACGAAGGACATTCTGCCGAAATTCAAGCAACCGGTGTGGAACGGCATGCCGCTCAAAGCGAGCCGGTTGCTGGTGATTTGCGAGCAAGGGTTCGGCGACTGCTTCCAGTTCGCGCGCTATCTGCCGATGGTCGCCGACCGCGCGGCCAGCGTCGTCATCGGTTGCGGGCCAGAGATCCGGACGATCATGGCAAACATCGGCGGACGGGCGTTCGAAACGCACGAGCGCTGGGAGCAGTTGCCGCCGTTTCAGTATCAGATCACGATCTCGAGCCTGCCAATGGTGTTCGGCACGACGCTTGAGACCATTCCGGCGCCGGGGCCGTATTTGAGCGCCGACACGGCGAAGGTTGCGGCTTGGCGCACGCGGCTTGAGGCGGCGGCGCAAGGGCGCAAGAAGGTCGGCTTCGTGTGGCAGGGGCGGCCTGCGCACCCGAACGACCGGGTACGCTCGACCGGGCTCGATGCACTCACGCGACTGATCGAGCTTGAGAACATTCTTCCGGTCTCGCTGCAGGTCGGCCATGGGCGCGACCAGCTCGCCAAGCATCCGGCGCGCGCGCGGGTGATCGATGCCGCGGACGAACTGGAAGACTTCAGCGACACGGCGGCGTTGGTTTCCGCGCTCGATTGCGTGGTCACGATCGACTCGGCGATCGCGCATCTGGCAGGTGCCTTGGGCAAGCCTTGTTTCGTGATGCTCTCGCATGCCGGCGAGTGGCGGTGGCTGGAGAAACGAGCCGATACGCCTTGGTATCCGACGCTTGAACTGGTGCGCCAGCAGAGGAGCGGCGAAGGCTGGGACAAGGTCGTTGCGCAGATCGCCGGGCGGCTCAACGCTTAAACACTTTAGATGTGGGACCAAGATCAATGAACAAGCCACAACTCGCGAATGATTCCGCCGGTGGTCAGCGGATGAGCCCTGCGCAGGCCATGCAGCTTGCGGCCCAGCATCAACAGGCGGGCCGCTTGGCGCAGGCCGAAGGCGTGCTCAGGCAGGTGTTGCAGCAACGACCGAACGATACGGAGGCGCTGCACCAGTTGGCGCTTCTCGCCTATCAGGTCGGCAATCTGGCCGTGGCGGTGCAGCTGATCGAGCGCGCTCTTAGCGTCAATCCGAACGTGCACGTTTATCAAGCGAATATTGCCGAGATGTCGCGCCGCTTGGGTCAACCGCAGAAGGCGATCGAGCACGGGCAGCGGGCGATCGCGCTGAAGGCGGATTCGGCTGATGCGCACAACAACCTGGGCATCGCCTATTTCGATATCGCGGACTACGAAGCGGCCCTGCGCTGCTACGACAAGGCGATCGCGCTGCGC
Organism: uncultured Flavobacteriaceae bacterium; assembly: GCA_964466435.1. Classification (GTDB taxonomy): domain Bacteria; phylum Pseudomonadota; class Alphaproteobacteria; order Micropepsales; family Micropepsaceae; genus SZUA-430. The sequence goes on from CAYXQB010000011.1 coordinate 18,015, forward strand.
TCGCGCTACGCCGAGGCGATCAGCAACCGCGCCAATGCTCTTCGACAGCTGAAGCGGTATGAGGAAGCCGAAGGCGAGTACCGGCGAGCGATCGCGATCAACCCGAACTATGCCGAGGCGCACAACAATCTGGGCAGCGTGCTGCGGGACTTGGAACGCCATGGCGAGTCCGAGATCGCCTACAAGCGCGCGGTCGAGATCAAGCCGATGTATGTCGAGGCTTTGAACAACCTCGTGCTCGCGCAGAAGGACTTGAAGAAGTTCGACGAAGCGGTCGCGACGGCGCAACAAGCGCTTAAAGTGGACCCCAAGAACGCGGACTCGTTCTCGTATTTGGGCGCGGTTTATGTCGACCAGAAGAAGGCGGAACTTGCGCTCGACGCGCTGCGCAAGTCGTTGGCGCTCAAGCCCGACAAGGCCGAGACGCATAATATGCTGGGGCGTGCGCTGTTCGATTTGAACCAGCCCGAGAAGGCCATCGAGGCCTACAAGCGGGCGATCGCGCTCAAGCCCGACTTCGCCGACCCCTACAACAATATGGGCAATACGTTGAAGGAACTCGGGCGGTTCGACGAAGCATTGGCCGCGTTCGATACCGCGATCGCGTTGGAGCCGGACACTGTGGGCGTTTACGTCAACCTCGCGGACGCGAAGAAGTTCCGCAGCAACGACGACAAGCACCTAGTGGCGATCGAAGGCTTCCTGGCGAAGTACGACCGCCTCGACGAAGAAGAGCAGATGCACGTCGGATTTGCGGCTGCCAAAGCGTACGACGACCTGAAGCGGTACGATGAAGGCTATCCGTATCTGATCCGCTCGAACGCGCTCAAACGCAAGACGATCGCCTATGACGAACCGACAACGCTCGGCCTGTTCGAGCGAATCCGGCGTACGTTTACGGCCGACGCCGTGCAAAGCAAGACGGGCGGCGGGTCCGACAGCGCGAAGCCGATCTTCGTGCTGGGAATGCCGCGTTCCGGCACGACGCTGGTCGAGCAGATTTTGGCGAGTCATCCGCGTGTTTCGGGCGCGGGCGAACTCAAAGATCTCAACGACACGGTCACGAGCGTGCGCAACCACGACGGACAACAGCTCGCCTATCCGGAATTCGTGCCGGTCACATCGCTCGCCGAGTTGGCGAAGATCGGCCAGGCTTACGTCGCGAAACTCGAGCGGCACGCGCCCGGTGCCGAGCGCATCACGGATAAGATGCCGTCGAACTTCTACTATCTCGGGCTCATTCACCTGGCATTGCCGGGGGCGAAGATCATTCACACCAAGCGCAACCCCGTCGACACGTGCGTGTCGTGTTTCTCCAAGCTGTTCGCGGGCGAGCAGAGCCAAACGTACGACTTGGCGGAACTCGGGCGCTACTATCGCGCCTATCACGGACTGATGGCGCATTGGCGCGCAGTGCTGCCGCAAGGCGCGTTCCTGGACGTGCAGTACGAAGAGGTCGTGGCAGACACTGAGGGTCAGGCGCGGCGCCTCTTGGAGCATTGCGGCCTTGAGTGGCACCCGCGCGTGCTCGACTTCCACCAAACCGTGCGGCCTGTGAAGACAGCGAGCGCACGCCAGGTGCGCCAACCGATCTACGGCTCGTCGGTCGAACGGTGGCGGAACTATGAGAAGTTCTTGGGTCCTCTGCTCGCCGAGCTTGGCGACCTGGTCTGATCCCCTCTCGCCCTGGAGAGTCGGGTAGAAAGAAAGTTGCACCACGAAGGGCGCGAAGGTCCGCAAAGGAGCACGAAGAGGCTTGAGTTGCGTTGCCGCTGGTGCGATCTGCCGGAATCCGAATGGCGCTTCGCGCCGAAGAAATCTTGGCGCGAAGCGCCAACCGGCTTAGAGTATTCGCGCCATCCGCCAAAGTGGCGCAAACATCTTCGTGCCTCTTAGCGGACCTTCGTGTTTCGTGGTGCAACTTCTTTCTAACTGCTTCTGCCGTCTCACGCGGTAATGGCGCGGGACATCGCGTCGAATGACTGGCGGAAGCCATGCAGCAGCTGGTCCACGCGAACTTTACGGTCTTGCTGCTTCTTGTCTTTGACGGTGTAAACGAGCGAGAGCGTGCGCCCGGCGCGGAGCTGTTCGACGGCTTCGGCGGGGAGAGCGCCTTGGACCAAGCACTGCTTCGCGTTGCACTTTATCGGGGCCTTGAAAGCTTCGTTCTTGTCGACCGCAAAGCTCACGCTGTCCGACGCCTTTGCACCGATGGGAAGCACGAACAGAATGCCGGGCGCGGGCTGGGTGTTCATCATCACGACGTTGAACCCCGCAGCCAAGACGGCCATGTTGTTCGGACCGCGGACCGTCATCTTTGCGTTGGTGAGGCAAAGACGCTTCGACGTCGGCTGGCCGACATTGTGACAGCTCAGCGTCCAAAGGCCGAAGGCTTGCTTGCCGACAAAGCCGGGCTCGATGGTCACATTTTGAATGGGCGGCAGGCGAATGGGGGCTGTGCCCTGGCGGTTCTCGCGCGACCAATGAATGGCCACGACGGAAACCCAGATTAACGCGGCTACGGCCGCAATACCGACCAACGTGCTTGTTTCGAAGAGTCTTTTCATCGTGATCCGGGTGATTTGGTTAAGACTCGCGGACACTAGGTGAGCGCCTAACGCGCTTCAATCCGGCCTGCTGCAACCTTAAGGCGCGAGACCGTACGTCCGGCAGGTTCACGGATCGACCCGGCGGTGGTAGAAATCCCCAGGCCCCACAACACGCTGCACTTCGCGGAAGGCTCATGACGCGGTGGATCATCTTCGCCGGACTCACGGCGCTGATCGTGACCGGTTACTTTGCGACCTTCTACGCGCACGGAAAATCATTCTGGCGTGGCGTGAATGCCGTGCCTTTGGAGTTGCAGAAGAAGACAGAGGAAACCATCGCCAAAGCCGGTGCCGGGCGGTGGGCGCGGGTGCAGATCGACGGACAGGTTGCCTATCTGTCGGGTGAGGCGCCGACAGAGGCGGACCGCGACGATCTTGAGCTTGCCGTGCGGCAAGCGGCGGGGCCTGGTGGCCCCTGGTGGGGCGGGATCACGCGCGTGCACGACGCGATGACGGTGGCGCCCACCCGCAAGCCATTTTTTTGGATGGCGCGGCGCGGCGAGAACGGACGCGTGAGCCTCATGGGGTACGTGCCGGGGCAGCGTTACTATCGGGAGATCAAGGGCGAGGCGCGGAAACTGTTCCCGACAGGTGTGGACGACCAGCTCGAGATCGCGGGCGGACATCCGACCGGTCCCTGGGCGGCGACAGCGAAAGCTGCGCTAAAACAGCTCACCCGGTTGGTGTCGGGCGAAGCGCGGTTCGAGAACCAGCTGCTTAAGCTGAGCGGACTGGCGCGCAACAGCCAGGACCAAGCGGCCGCCTATGCATGGGCGAAAGCGCTGCCGCGGCCCTATCAGGGTGTTGCCGAGGTTACATTGGCGAACTCCGCCGCAATGCCTGAAATGACCGCGGAAACGCCAGAGACCACAGAGCCGATCGTTGCGGCACCTGTGCAGCGGCAGGCGGCGGCCGACTGCCAACCGTTGATCGATCGCGCGATGAACGCGAACACGGTACTGTTCGAGTCGACGTCGGCGCGGTTGACCGCGACCGCGCAGAAGCGGCTCGACGGGATCGCCAAGCTAGGCGTCGACTGCGGCACGTTGCGGTTCCACATCACGGGGCATTCCGACCGTACGCCCGTAGAGACGGGGATCGAGTATTTAAGCCAAGACCGGGCCCTTGCCGTGGCACAGTATCTTCAAGGCAAAGGCATCGGTGCCGACCGGATCAAAGCGTCCGCGATGCGGGCGTCTATGCCGGTGAACGATGCGGATACGCCGGAAGCGCATGGGCGCAACCGGCGTGCAGAAGTCTCGATTTTGCCGTGAGGGGCGAGCACGCAAAGCCATGCTGTATCTAATCGCTCAAACGTGGTTGTTCCTGCTGATCGCTTGGCTGATCGGCATGGCGGTCGGCTTTGCGCTGTCGCGCGATCAGAAATCGCAGCGGCACGGTCAAGTCGAAGACGAATTGCGCGAAGAACGCGCGCGGACGATCGCCCTCGGCAAGGATGTCGAAGACTTCCGCAACCGCGTTACGGAGCTTGAAGGGCTGCCGCAGGGCGTGCGCGCATCGCGGGTCGCCGCGCGCGAAGAAATGGTGAGCCGGATCAACCTGCTTGAGCGCGAGCTCGAAACCGCAAAGGCGAACGAGAAGCGCGTGGGCGACGAAGCGGAACGCCTGCGCGCGGATGTCGACGGGTTCCGTCAGCGCTATCTCGAAGCGCGGGCCAAGTGGGACGAATATCAAGCCAAGGCGAACGCCCTGGCGTCGGGAGCGCAGCTCAATCTGACCGAGGCACAGGTCGCGCCGAGCGACACCATGCGCAAGCGAATGGCGGAACTTGAGAGCCAACTCGCCGACGCCGGCAGAGGCCGCGAGCGTGCGTTGGACCAAGCGAAGGTTCTCTCTTCGCGCGTGAGCGAGCTCGAGCGGCAACTTGCCGGTGCCGCAGCCGGGGCAAAGGGTGGCGGTGGCGACTTCAAGATGCTCCAGACGCGGATTGGAGAGTTGGAAGCGCAGCTGGCCACTGCTGCGCAGGCGCGCGAGCGCGCGTTGGAGCAGGCAAAGTTCCTGTCGACGCGAATCGGCGAATTGGAGAAGGGCTTCCAGGCGGTTGGGGCCGATAAGGCGAACGATCAAAGCCGGGTTCTGCAGGCGCGCATCGGCGAGTTGGAGGCGCAGCTCGCGAGCGCCGGACAAATCCGCGAAGAGGCTCTGGGCCAAACGAGGACGTTGACGGCGCGTATCGGCGAACTCGAGGCGCAGCTCGCGAACGCCGGCAAGGGGAACGAGAAGGCGAGCGAGGCTACGCGCATTTTGCAGGCGCGCATTACCGAGCTCGAAGGGCGGCTCGCGACGGGAATTTCCGCGGCACGCGAGACGGATGCGCTGCGTTCGCGCGTGGCCGACCTTCAAGACAAGCTCGGCGAGGCGGAAGTGGCGCTCAGCCGTGCGATCACGACCACACGGCAGGATGCGGCCGGCGAAGCGGTCGCTCAGAAGGCCGTCGCCGAGGCTGCGGAACTCCGGTCGCGCTTGGCGGGAGCGGAAGCGAAGCTTGCCGAAGCGCAGCAACAGGCAAGCGAAGCGCGGGCGCTGAAGCTCAGACTTGCCGAAGCCGAACGACTTCCGGCTCGGGCGGAGAGCTCCGAGCGTGTGGCGGAGCTTGAGAAAGCGCTTGAGCGTGCGCGGCGGCAGGCGAGCGAAACAGAGTCGCTGAGGGCCCAGGTCGCGAGCCTGGAGTCGCGGCTTGCGATGGCTCAAACCGTTGTGGAAGATCGCGCGGGTGCGGGCGAAGACGTTGGGCTGTTGAAGGCCCGCCTTGCCGACGTCGAGACCCGGCTGATGTCGTCGAGCCAGGCGTCGATGGAGTTCGAGTCGCTCCGCAGCCGCGTGATGAGCTTGGAAGCGCTGCTGCACGAGGCGGCGAAGTCGCGCGACGAGGCCGCGATCCTGCGCTCCAAAGTTGCCGAGCTGGACGGGCGCCTGGGGCAGGCGATGAAGGCGGTTGCGGATAACCGCCCGCGCGAGAGCGAGAAGGTTTGAAGCGAATTGCGCGCCGGTCAACGCCGCGGGATTTGAAGGCGAAGGATTCAACGCTGTGACCAGTGGAGGCGACGGCGGACAACCCGGCGCCTACACAGTGGGGATTATGTATGCTGTCCCCGTATTCAACACAACGAGATGGGTCAACGTCAACGCGACGGGTGGGAGTCTGCTCAATCCGAACAATGTCATTGGGGGGCTATTTGGAGGTTCGTGGGATTATGGGCCGCGGGGCGAGGCAGACATGTTCATCACGTACCCTCATGGCGACCACGCGAGCTTTGCGGGTATGATGCGCGAGGTCTGCGCAAAAGGAGTTGTAAAGAATGGCTGTTGACACCCTGCCCGGACATGCTTGGTTTGGACGTCTCGGTCTGGCGATAGCATTGAGTGTAACGGTTGCCTGTTCAACCGCATTGTCTCACGATATCGCTGACCTTAGACTCGCGTCAGTGCGAAAGATCGATCCAACGAAAGCGGAGGACGCTCAAGCATACAAGATGATGTCCTGGTTGAACGAGCCACTGCTTGTTGTTGAGATGGTGATGGATCAAGACTTGCTGTCTTTCATCAAGCAGGGAGACTACAGCCTTCACGGCACTGTGTTCTTTTGCGATCGCGCAAGCGGTGATCGCTTGGAAAACGATCCGTATGTGTACGACGATGAGGGGATCGTTGAGCGGGAAAGGGACGTTGGATTACATTCACCGGGCGTTACGCGAAAGAAAGTCTATAGGTTGTTCGTCCGGCTGCGAGTTGAAGATCCCAAGCAACGGGGCGCCGTGCCATATGACCTCAGAAACATCACCGAAGATGTCTGCGTTCAACTTCGCGGCGGCCGAATGTATGGCGGCACCTACGCGTCGAATGTGTTGCGGTTATCAAGCAACGTTATTCGAGACAGCTCAAGATGAATTGCGGATCGCGATAGGGACGCTCAGTGCTGAGCCCCCGCCCCCGCACAGAACCGTACGTGCGGCTTTCCCGCATACGGCTCGCACCTTGGATGATAACGCCGATCTCTTGGCGTACGCACATCACCATGTCACCTTTTCCCAGTTCTGCAAATACGATAAATACGTTAAATACGGTGACGTGATACATATTTTCCTTGGGTTACGAAGCTGACTTCGCAGCGTGTTCCACTTGCGGCGCTGGTCGCGGCACTCGGCGGCCTTCTCGGCGCCTGTTCCGACGACGCGCAGACGCTGCATCGCAATGACCTGGTCGCGGTTCAGGTGGCGCTGAAGGCGAACCATCCGGGGGCTGGCGCCGGCGCCAATGCGACCTTCGCGGGGTGGGCGCAGGCGGGTCGCGTTTGTTGCGTGGCAATCATCCCGAGCACGAAGC
>CAYXQB010000012.1:0-24808 GCA_964466435.1 uncultured Flavobacteriaceae bacterium
TGGAATGGGTATCGGCTGAAGCCGGAGGCGCTGGCGGTCGAGATCGGCGGGAAGCATGTTGGCGAGGTCGTCGATCTTTCGATCAAAGCGGCCGACGAGTGGTTCAAGAACGTCGACAAGAAGTTCAATTCTAAGCAGAAAGAAATCGCGACCCGAATTCTGAAAGAAATCCGGGACCGGCTGCGGTTTCTGAACGACGTCGGCCTTGAGTATCTGACCCTTGCGCGCAACTCCGGCACGTTGTCGGGCGGCGAGAGCCAGCGCATTCGGTTGGCGTCGCAGATCGGGTCCGGCTTGACGGGCGTGCTCTATGTGCTCGACGAACCATCGATCGGCTTGCATCAGCGGGATAATCAGCGGCTGCTCGATACGCTGCGCCGGCTGCGCGATCTCGGCAATACGGTCATTGTGGTCGAGCACGATGAGGATGCGATCCGCACTGCCGATCATGTAATCGACATGGGGCCGGGCGCGGGCATCCACGGCGGCGAGATCGTCTCAGAGGGCACGCCCGACGAGGTGATGCGCGATCCGAAGAGCCTGACCGGGCAGTATCTCGTCGGGATGCGGCAGATCCAGGTCCCGTCGAAGCGGCGGCCGGGCAACGGCAAGACGCTGCGCGTGGTCAACGCGCGCGGCAACAATTTGAAGAACGTGTCGGTCGAAGTACCGCTCGGCACGTTCACGTGCATTACGGGCGTGTCGGGCGGCGGCAAGTCCACACTCACGATCGAGACGCTTTACAAGGCTGCCGCGCGCAAGCTGAACGGTACGCGCGAGAACCCTGCGCCGCATGACAAGATCGAAGGGCTCGTGCACCTCGACAAGGTCATCGACATCGACCAGTCGCCGATCGGACGCACGCCGCGCTCGAACCCGGCGACCTATACCGGCGCCTTCACGCCGATCCGCGATTGGTTCGCCGAGCTGCCGGAAGCGAAGGCGCGCGGCTATGAGCCCGGGCGCTTTTCGTTCAATGTCAAAGGCGGGCGCTGCGAGGCGTGCCAGGGCGACGGCGTCATCAAGATCGAGATGCACTTCCTGCCCGACGTCTATGTGCAGTGCGACGTCTGTAAGGGCGAGCGCTACAACCGCGAAACGCTCGAGGTGAAGTTCAAGGATAAGTCGATCGCCGAAGTGCTGGACATGACCGTCGAGGCGGCGGCCGAGTTCTTCAAGGCCGTGCCGTCGGTCCGTGAGAAGATGGAGACGCTGGAGCGTGTCGGCCTCGGCTACATCAAGGTCGGCCAACAGGCGACGACTCTGTCGGGCGGTGAGGCGCAGCGCGTGAAACTGTCGAAGGAGCGTTCGCGCCGATCGACCGGCCGCACGCTCTACATCCTCGCCGAGCCGACGACGGGTCTGCACTTAGATGACGTGCGCAAGCTGCTCGACGTGCTGCACGAGCTGGTCGAACAGGGCAACACGGTCGTCGTGATCGAGCACAATCTCGAAGTCATCAAGACCGCCGACTGGATCATCGACCTCGGGCCGGAAGGCGGCGACGGCGGCGGCGAAATCGTTGCCTCCGGCACGCCGGAAGACGTGGCGAAGGTTGCGCGCTCCTATACCGGCCAGTTCTTGAAGCCGCTATTCAAGCGCGGTGGGGCTAAGGCCGAGACGGCGCAGCCGAAGCAAAAGCGCGTGCGGGCCGCCGAGTAGCGGCGATGGAACCGGACGCGTTGTTCCTCTTCTCCAACGCCGTCAAACGCGACCCGGCCGTCGAAGCGTGGTTCGGCGACGGCGACGACCTCATGCGCAATCTGGCGCGCTTGTGGTTCGAGCGGATGCGGGCTTGCGGGCGCGACGTGCGGGAGCTTTTGCATGACGGGCATCCAACCGCCTGCGTGGGCGAAGCGGCGTTCGGCTACGTCAACGCGTTTCGCGCGCACGTGAATGTCGGCTTCTTCTTCGGCGCAGCCCTGCCCGATCCTGCCGGAGTGCTCGAAGGCTCCGGCAAGCGCATGCGCCACGTGAAGTTGCGGCCGGGCGGCGACACCAACGAGGACGCGGTGACAGCGCTCATTGCAGCCGCCTACAAGGACATTCGTTCGCGCTTGTGACGCGCCCGTCGTGCCGCCATCCTCACATTTCCCGCCACAGTGTGACGGTTATCCGCGTCGAACCGCTTGCACCTGTTGCCCCGGTTCGCTCCAATCCGCCTCGCTTATTTCGGGGACGGATTCATGAGACTCACACGCCGCGACGCACTCATGCTCGCCACCGCTTCTGTTGCACTTGGCGCGCCCGCGCTTGCCGCCGACGGGATCGGAGCGCTGGAGACGAAGGTCAACGACGTTTGGGGGACACCGGTTGGAGCAGCCCGCGCGGCGCTCGCGGAAGCGGCGGCGGTGTTCCGCAATCAGCGGCTGGAGACAGGCGACGAAAGCGCGGCGGCGGTGCGCTTCATCGATGCGTCGAAGCTTACGCTGGGCGAGAACGCAAATGCGGTGATCGACGAGTACGTGTTTGCAGGCACCGCAAGCCGGGCAACGACGACGCTAGCGAAGGGCGCATTCCGGTTCATCTCAGGACAGATGCCTGAGAAGAACATGAGGATCCAGACGCCAACCGTCGTCATCGGCATTCGCGGCACGGAGCTCAAGATCGACGTTTATGAAGACGGGTCGACCGAGCTCTCGACGGTCTCGGGCGCGGCCAACATCGTGTCGCGCGCAACAAGCGAGGCGCTCGACATCTTGGCGGGGCAATCGGTGCTTGCGGACTCGAACGGCGTATTCGGGGCGATCCGCGACTTCATTCACAAGTCGAAGGACGAAGCGATCGAACGCGGGTTGAGCCACGTTCGGTCGAAGATTCCGATCCCGAATATTCCGGGGCTGCCGGGAATCCCGAATCCGTTCAAGTAGCGCTCACCTGCCCGCCTGGTGATCGGTCACCGCGTTGTAGGCATTGCCAAGAGCGCCGGCGGCGAGGGCGGTGTAGATCAAGTTGCTCACCAAGCCGATTACGCTGAGTTCCGCGTAGTGCGCGCGCATGGCCTTGGTCAGGTCCAACTGCCACTGCTCCAGGGCTTTGCTAAACGTTTCAATCGCGGCCTTCACGGCATCGCCCTCGGCGCCGGCCAGGTTGGGAAAGGCAGGAAGTGCCGGAAAATCGGCGCCCAGCACGACGAAACCGGCCACGCTCGCCGCGACGGCGTACGGCAAAAACGTCAGGATCAGGACCAAGATCATGCGCAGCACGTTGCCGGACATCAGTTGCCATGATCGTTCGACGCCCAGGTTGCTCTCCGCCACGACGACGGGGGAGACGAGGCTCAAGCGCAACGCCGCCCACACAAACGCAAACGCCATGCCCATCAGGGCAAGCGATACAAGCACATCCATCCCCGGCACGGCCGCGGCCACCGCGCCGAGGAGCGCGAAGACAAGACCGCTTGCGAACATTGCGGCGATAAACGCGACCAGCAGCAGAATTGACACCAGAACGATGCGCAGTTCGGCGCCGCCCAGCCACAAATAAACGAAGAGGCCCGGCTTGCGGTCGCCCAGAATGACCACGCGCAGCAGCGCCACGGTCGCCATGACGCCTGTGACGAACCCGACGACGACAATGAGAAACTGCATCGGCATCAGCGCGACGAGCGCGTCGGGGCTTCCTTTGGCCGCGATTGTCGCATCCATGATCTGCGGTCCGTAGACGTAATTGATGCCGGCGCTGATCAGAAGCGGAGCCCAGACAAGGCGCACGATCGCCGCGATATCTCCCAATAGAAAGCCGTAGGCCCGCGACACTGTGCCCAACACCGGAATCTTGCTCATCCCTCTTCCCTCGACCTAGCCAACGTGCGCCACACTAGCCCACAGAAAACGCCGATCCTATGGCGCGAAAACCCCAGTGGGACCGCATTCGAGCGCAACCCGCTCCCGCTTGTGCCTTAATATCCTCTAGCGTCGCGTCGATTCAGAACGCAACTTGTCCTCGCCATGACCTTTCTCTCCCGCCGCTCCCTTCTAAAGTCGATCGCTGGCTTCGCCGGCACGTTCGTGGCGGTCGCACACGCACCGTTCGCGGCGGCGCAGCCGCGATCCCTCGTTACCGGGAGGTACCGCTTTCCGCACGGCGTTGCCTCGGGCGATCCCCAGCCGGACGGCGTCGTGCTGTGGACACGGGTCGAGGCGATCGACGGCGACAGCGAATACATCAACGTGCGCGTGCAGATTTCGCGTGCGCCGGAGTTCGTCGACATCGTGCTCGACGAAATGCTGGCCACGACGCCGGCGAGCGACCACACGCTCCGGCTCGTCGTGCAAGGGCTTGAGCCCGATACGATCTACTTCTACCGCTTCATTGCAGGCGGCGATCACTCGCGGCTGGGCCGCACGCGCACGGCACCGGCGCCTGACACCGAGCGGCCGGCGCGCTTCGCGTTCGCCGCCTGCCAAAACTACGAGCAGGCCTTTTACGGCGCATGGGCGCGGATGCTCGCCGACGACCTCGGCGCACCGACCGAGCAGCAACTCGACTTCGTGCTCTTCCTCGGTGACTTCATCTACGAGGTGCGCGGCGACCGGTGGGACGCCGACATGCGCAATCCGAAGTGGTTGAAGGGCTCGGATGGCCGCGAACGCATGGTCCCGGCATTCCCGAATGGATCGAAACCTTGGCCGTCGACGAACTGGAACAAGAACCCGGGCGCCACGAATGCCGTGACGCTCGCCGACTATCGCTTCCTCTACCGGCTCTATTTGTCGGATGCGAATTTGCAGGCCGCGCGTGCGCGTTGGCCGTTCGTGAGCATCTGGGACGATCACGAGTTCACGAACGATGCTTGGCAGGCGCACGACACCTATTTCGAAAAGGGCGGCAAGCCCGCGCAGCGGCGCAAGGTTGCGGCGAACCAAGCATGGTTCGAGTACATGCCCGCCCTGCTGACCGGCATGCCGGGCGTGGGCAGCATCAACCGGCCGAACGCGATCGAAAACGCGGCACGCGACTTCAAATACGTCGACGTTCAGGACACGCCGTTCTTAGGGCCGGAGCAGGACTGGATCGACCCGAACGCCGACAACCGCGCAGCGCTGGCGTCGCTCACGACGTATCGTACGCTCAGGTGGGGCAAGACGATCGAGATCATCCTGACCGACAACCGGTCGTACAAATCGCCGCCGCCGTTACCGCCGAAGATCGAGGGACAGGCACTGCCCGCGATCGAGCATGTGAAGCTGCTCGATCTGGGCAAGACCGCGAACGACGGCGACCCGCAGTCAACGATTCCGGACACCGAGGTCGACAATCCTCGCCGCTTGATGCCGCGCGGCTCGGTGCTGGGTCCGCAGCAGAAGGCGTGGTTCAAGCAAGTGCTGAAGGCGTCCGACGCACGCTGGAAGATTTGGGCGAATGCGTTTCCTGCACTGCCCGTGCGCCTCGATCTCGGAAGCATCTGGTTTGCGGGTATCAAGGATTCGTTCATGGGGCTCGACGGCTGGAACGGCTACCCGGCCGAGCGGCGCGAGCTGATGGAGTACATCCGCGATCAGGGGGTGAGCAACGTCGTGGCCTGCGCGGGCGATCATCACATGCACATGGCGGGACTTCTCGTCGACGATCCGGATGCGGAGATGCCGCAACCGGTCGCTGTCGAGTTCGCGGCCGCCGGCATCTCCTCGGCCAACGTGTTCGAAGGCGCCGAACGCGCCTCCCGCGGCAACTCGGTGTTCCACAGCATCGTGACATATCAGAGCGGCGACGAAATCGTGGAGAACTTCAACCTGGCATTACTCGGCGGCGTGAACACGGCGCTGGCGCGGTCGTGGACCGGGTCGAGTTGGATCTCCGACATTTGGTGGAACGCGCGAGCCAATCCGGGGCTCACCTATGTCGACACCAATGCGAACGGCTACGGGGTGATGAGCGTGAATGCGGGGCGCATCGAGGCGCATCTTGTGACCGTGAAGAACCCCGAAGCGGACTTCGGTCCGAAGGGCGCGCCGATCATCCGCAGCGCGAAGTTCACCCTGCGCGCGTGGACGCCCGGCGAGGTGCCGGAACTCATCGGCCCGGCGTTCCAGGGGACGCCACCGTTTCCGTTTGGCTGATACGCAACGCACCCGCCGGCTCATCAAATCCGCATGTGGCGAACCATCCGTCCAGGTCCGCCACTTGCAGCCGCGCCAGTCACGGAACGATCTTGGTCACGGTTTTATTGTTGTTCGCCTCGTTCGATTCCGGAACCATGTTCCCATCGTCGGCTCTGATCTTGAACGCGTAGGCGCCTGGCGGGAAAACGAGCGCCGGGAAGAACGCGAGCGCGTGGGCGTATGAGGCGCCCGGGGCTAGCATGGGCACCTTGACCGCAGCCTTGTTCGGATAAGCAGGCATTTCGTAGGGTGCAGCCAGCGCGGGTGCGGGGTCGGGGCACCCACCGCCACCGCGCGGAGGCGCCGGCTTACGGCGAACGCATTCGATCGTGACGACGCTGATACTGGCGGCCGCGTCGCCGATATTGGTCACTTTGACAGTGCCGGTCGCGGCGTCGAAGTCGGCAACCAGGTCGATGCCGGCGCTGGCCGTGGCACTCATCGACGCAAAGACGGCGGACGCGACTAGGATGCGCTTCATAACGATATCCTCCTCAAGGCCGTTTGGCCCTGCCCTCGCAGTTAGGGCTTGGGTCGGCACGGCTCAATGGACGGTTGTCACACTCCGGCTTGACGCGCGCGGCGCCCCGCATAGCACCGCCCCTTGTGTACCGGCGAATTGTTCGCAAGATCGCCGGGAATGAACGACTCCGCCGCAAAACCGATAGAGATTTTCGTCGACGCCGACGCCTGTCCGGTGAAGGAGGAGGTGTATCGCGTTGCCCGGCGGTATCAGCTGAAGGTCTATGTCGTGTCGAATGGCGGGGTGCGCGTACCGGCCGACCCCTTGCTCGAGATGGTGGTTGTGGCCGAAGGACCGGATGCGGCCGACGACTGGATTGCCGAACGGGCAAAGCGTGGGGACATCGTCGTGACGCAGGACATTCCGCTCGCCCATCGGGCGCTGCAGGTGGGCGCGGAAGCGATCGGGCCGACCGGCCGCGCGTTCACCACCGCCACGATCGGCGCAGCGATGGCGCAGCGCGGACTGATGGAACACTTGCGCTCGACGGGCGAGATCACCGGCGGCGGGCCGAAGCCGTTCGCGGCCGGCGACCGATCGCGATTTCTGTCGGCGCTGGACGAGGCCGTGAACAGATCGCGGCGCGCGAGCGGGCGTTAGATGGCCGCAACGGCGTTGCCGCCAACTCCCGGCGCCAAAGCCGATTGCCCGCTTACCGCGCGACCAGCACGTCCGCGATCTCGGTCAGCATCGTGCCGCCGCACATGATGCGGATACCACGGTACTGCATGGAGATAGCCGGGCCTTGGTAGCGCACGGGTTGCGTGGTGAGCACTTGCGGAACCATGCCGGTTGGCGCCGTCGCGGTGAGGATCAGCTGTTGCACGGGCGTAGCGCTGCGATCGGCCATGCCAGCGCCGAGCGTGACGGTATAACCCGGCGTAGGCAGCGTAACTTGACCTGTAACGATGAGCTCCTTCGTAGCCGCCGGCCCGGGCATCGCGTTCACCCAGGCCGCCCAATCGCGGCTTTCGATGACGGGACACGCGGCGACCGGCGCGGGTTTCGGCGGCTCGACCGGTTCCGCTGGGACTTCGACATTGGCGCAGCCCGCGAGAGCTGTGAGAGCGGCAACTGCGGCGGTGCGGGCGAGCGACATCGAGGAGGCCTTATCGTTATGGCGTGCCACACCTTAGGGCGCGGGGTCGAGCGCGTCCAGCCGCGGCGCCTGAGCCGAACTCACGAGGCATTCCCGGAGCTACTGTTGGATTTAGTACTGCGGGCGGCAGGACGCGCGTTTGCGATGCTTGGTTTTGAGTTTCTGGAGCTCCGCCGAGGCTTGCTCCGGCTTGATCGCTCCCGCTTGCATTGCCTTGAGCAAGTTCTCAACGTCCGCCGGATAATCGGCTTTGCGTACGCAATCCGGTGAGCGGATGCCCTTGCCGGGTTTCCAAGAGGGGCCGAACCACGACACCACATCCCAAAACACCCACGCTGTGAACCGCTCCACGCCGCTGACGCGCATAGCTTCGTAGAACAGCAAATGGGTTTCATCCGACGTCGGCGTCGCGCGAACCTGACACAAATAGTCGTGCAAGAGGCTTGCGTCGCGATACCTGCCAACCAGTGGCGTTACGCCGAATGGCCACAGAACCTGCGGTATCGACGCGCCGTTGCTGATGTATCCGGGCGGTACGACCCAAGTGCGGCGGTTCAGGTCGCCATACGCGAAAGGCTCGAAAAGCTGAACGTTGCGACCGTCGCCGAGCAGACGCACGACGGGCGGGCGTGGGAAGCCGACACCGGGCGGAATGGGGTTGAGCAGGCTATCGATCGTGCCGGGCGTGAGTTGCGATGGCGCGGCGGTGACCGCGGGCGTGCCTTGCGACAGTCCGATAAGCGGCGCTGAAATCGAGAGCGCTACGGCAATCGTGATTGCTCCAACATCCAATGCCGTCTTGGTCATGCTACGTCCCGTCGAATAATTGCAAACAAGTCGCGCAAAGCGGGCAGCTATGTCTTTGACCTAAGTCACGAGCGACCCGTCTTTGGCCACTGAGCTGCTGCCGGTTCTATGTTCACACCAAACTGGGTGTCCACGAAACCCGGCAGCAGGCCACACACGCTAATGGCGCCCATGAACAGTTCCCGAGGGAAATTGGTATTCCAAACAACCTCCGGCGGACTCATGAACGCGATCGCTCGCCACCTGCATGTGTTGTTGGAGCGACTGCTGCGATGCATATGCAACAGATGCGGATAATGTGCGTATCACTGAGCTCCCGCATACGCGCCGCACACTCGCGCGGAGTAGTTTTCACCGCAAGTTGGGGGTGAAAGAAATGCAATTGAAGAGCTTCGTTCTGCTGACGGCGCTCGCTTGGTGTGCCGTTGCGACGTCAAGTGATGCTGCCGATCCACCGAAGGATCCGACGCTCGCGGCTTTGGAGGCCGAAAAGGCACGATTTGCGGCCATTGAACAAATGCACAAAGCGGCCGAAGCCGCAGCCAAGGCAAAGATCGCTGCCGACGAGGCGGCGGCCAGGGCGGTCGTCGGCACCGTAGCTGGTCAGACCGCAATTGCCGGAGAGACCAGCGTCAGTGGTGGTCTCAAAACGCACACCGGATTGGTGTTGGCGGTCGCAGCGGGAGAGGTCGCGGTGAAGCTTCACAAAGCGTTACCTTCAGACATTTGCCGCAAGCCGGTGTTGCTTCTCGCAGGAGCAACCACGCTACAACTCTCCACCTATCAACAGTTCACGGGACGCAGAGTGATCGTCGAAGCGGCCTTCAAACAAGCCACGGCCCTCTACGAGGCGGCAAAGACAGACGCTCGCCAAGACCCCGGTCGATTCAAAATGACGGGCGCATTGACGACCGTGGGGGTGGCCATCGATGCCTTGAGCAAGCTCGGAAGCTACTTTCAGGTGAACTACAGCCTTGGAAGTGTTGACGTCACACTCGGCGACGACGTTATGCTGACGGCGGTCGCCCACCGCTTGATGCAGACGCCGAATTGCTTCGTCGTGTTACCAACGCGCGTGTACCAGAAATCCGATAGCGTTCTCTCGGAGCTGGCGGACATCCAGGCCACGCTTCCCTACACCGCCGGACGCGCTGCCGACGCAGCGGCCCAAGCTAGAGTGTTTGCCGAACTCGCGAAACCAGCCACGGGGTCCGAGAAGCAGAAGTATGAGGAGAAAGCCGCGAAGTTCAGCCGGGCAGAGATCGCGCTCAACAACGCCATTAAACTCTACGGCGAGCTGTTGACATGGCTTTACACCAGCGATGGGCTGGTCAAAGTGAATCAGGAGAAGGCGATCTACGATCAAATCGGCAACGGCTACGCGCTTCAGATGAGCGTCTCGACTTCAGGCGGCGAGTACTACACGAAGAAGAGCATCTGGAACTTCCTAGGGTCTGGTCCGCAAGCTTACGTCATGGCCGGCATCGTCTTGAACTACACATTGGTTGAGGCAAAGCCCACGTGGAGAATTGCGGCGACAGATCTCGTGCCCGTTCATACCGGGTATATTAAATTGGATGACATCGAGGATCTCCCGGGGCTGAAGCCGATGGAGGAGCGATAACTTGGTGGGGTGCCGTTCGCGCAAATACCATCGCGAATCCGCCCGGCGTTACCGTGTGTGACGAGAAGATCGACGATTGATCGGAGGATTGAGCGAGGTCAATGCTGGTTGCCTGAAGCATAACATTATGTGCCGAAACGAAGGTTCACGACGATGAACAAACCGCTTTTGGTGCTTATGCTGACCGTCGCAATAATGGGTGCAGCGTTGGGGTTGGTTAGTGGCACGGAACCGCAACAAGCTCTCCCGCATAACTTCGTCCGGCCTGGTCTCGAAGGCGTTTACGCGGAGATGAGGCGCGAACCCGTGATGCCTCCTTCGACGCCGGGAGCAACGCGCCTCGAACCTCGGCAGTCACACTACTTGGACGATCGATACAAAGGCCAGAGCGCAACTCTAGACGCTTCACGATTTAACTTGCGCCAAATCGTGATCAAGTTTCAGGAAGGAGCGCCAGTCCGGTTGCGCGATGGGGTGTTGCGAACTGTGACCGAAGCGGCAACCGTGAGGACACGCGACAGGCTGGACCGCGCCGGTCTTGCGCTTGGTGATTTGGAGCGCGACGTCACCACGCTGAACCAAATCGTGCAGAAACTCGGCGGAACGGTCCGCAGAGCGGTATCAAGCATTGACGAGATCGACTTGGTGCGCCTGCGCTTGCGCGCAGAGCGGAACACGCGCGCCGAGCATTCCGACTTGAATCTGTATTACTTTGTTCTTCTTCCCGGAATCGGGACGCAGGAGAACGGCGCTACGCTCTTGTCCTTGCGTAGTCTAAAAAGCATCGAAGCAGCCTACTTCCAGCCGATCCCTTTTGACGCTCAGGATCGACCGCCACCGACCTTCGTCGATGTTACCGCTGCCCAGGGCTACTTGAGGCCAGCGACCGATGGTGGCATCGATGTCGATTACGCCCGGCGGCTCCCAGGTGGTCGCGGTGAAGATGTGCGCATTGCGGATGTCGAGGCAGGTTGGAACGACACCCATGAGGACTTACCTGACCTGGCCTTTCGTTTGGGGATTAACATCCCTCCTCACCGCGAACACGGAACGGCGGTGCTCGGTCAGATTGCAGCGATGGACAACGGCTTCGGTGCTACGGGAATTGCGCCAAACGCGACAATCGGATGGTCGAGCGTGATCATGCCTGATCCGGCTTCTGGCGCAGTCGCCAGAATTTTCAACGTGGCGAATGCCATCCTGTGGGCTGGTGAGGTGCTCCGGGAAGGCGATATCGTCCTCATCGAACAACACTTTTATTCCCCGTTGGGTGACAACTTGCCTCCCTGTCCAAACAACTGCAATTGCGGCCAGTGGGGATATGTTGCGGTCGAGACCTATCCTTTTGAATACGACGCAATCTCAACCCTGACCGCGGCGGGAATCATAGTCGTTGAAGCCGCCGGAAACGGGCAGACCACTGTAACGCCCGCCTCATCCCGGGATTCCGGAGCGATTGTAGTCGGCGCCAGCGACGTCACTTTGGGCCCTGATGAACCGGTAAATACATTCAAACCTGCGTGTTTCACAAACGCTGGGCCGAGAGTGGACGTGCAGGGTTGGGGTGGGAACATCGGCACTCTCGGCTATGGGGACCAGGACGATGCCAGCCTTCGCCCGAATGGCCCGGACGTTGACCAATGGTACACACGAAGGTTTGGTGGGACATCAGGCGCGTCGCCCATCGTGGTGGGTGCGGTAGCGCTCATACAAAGCACGCGGTCGGCCATGGGACTGCCGCGGCTCGATCCGTTTGCAATGCGCACTCTGCTTGTGTCGACGGGCACGCCGCAAGCGGCAGGGTCAACACCCCACATCGGGCCGATGCCCAATCTCCGCGCGGCGATCCAATCCTATAAACCCGAAGCGGCGACCACTGTGCGCTAGGCTTATTTAGGATCGGTGTTGCGCCAACCAATTCTGGAGCGAGCTAACTCGTGGGCCGCTTCCCATGTGCGCAGCCTACTGATCGAAAGCAATGGCATCAGAATTTACCCGTTTTGCGCAACAAGCTTCATGGCTCGGCAGCGCGTATTCGAAGCATCCTCAAAGGAGAAGCAGCAATGAAGTTTGTTTGGATAGCAGCACTCATGTGTGCCCCCATTTTCTTGACAACCGCTTCGGCAGAGGACGCGCTTGCTCCAGGCCAAGTCTCATCGGAGAGCAGTGCCACTACTGCGACTGGCCAAACGCCCGAACCGTACCAGGATGTGCCTGCGGTCGAGCCGGAAGAAGCGATTGCAGCTCCGCAAGGCTCTGCTGATCAGCCCGGCGGCACGACATCCGAGGCCGGTCCGAAATCCAAATCCGTGAACGTGCCGGGGCTCGTGACCAATGGCGATGTCCACTTCGTCAACGACCGCTTTGATCTCGTATTCTTGCGAATCCGATTGCTCAATGGCAGCGTACAAAACATCCGCATGAAGCGCGGCGAAACCTATTCGGCGCCCACTCGTGGTGAGCCCGCAATTTGCGTATGTTGGAACCACTTGAAACCGGTCTATCGGTGTCTGAGCCCGGACCCTGTCGCCGTTCCCGTCGATTCCGTGTTTCGCTTTGGTCAGCCAGGTAGTTTTAAGTATTGCAGTGCGAGCTTCTGATAAGGTGGGGACCTGCGACCGCGGCTACGTCAGAGCGCAATCACGGCCTATTCAGCGCCACCCAGCCCGACGGCATGCGCGCTTCCAGCGGCGCGAACCGCGCCTTGTACGCCATCTTGCGGCTGCCTTCGATCCAGTAGCCGAGATAGACGTAGGGCAGGCCCCGCGCGCGGGCTTGTTCGATGTGGTCGAGCACGATGAACGTGCCGAGGCTGCGCGGCGCCGCATCGGGGTCGTAGAAACTGTAGACCATCGACAGGCCGTCGGAGAGTTGGTCGGTGAGGCCCACCGCGATCAGGTCGCCGGCGTTCGGCCCACTGCGATACCGGTATTCGACGAGGTGGGTCTCGGCGGCCGAGTCTTCGACCATCGCCACATAGTCGAACATCGTCATGTCGCTCATGCCGCCGCCGGTGTGGCGGGCGTCGAGGTAGCGGCGCAACAGCGCGAACTGCTCCTCCGTCGCCCAGGGGTCCACGACTTCGCCGATGAGATCGGCGTTCTTGGCCGCCACGCGTTCGAACGAGCGCGAGCGTTCGAACGCATCGACGATCACGCGCACGGAGACGCAGGCCTGGCACCCTTCGCACGACGGGCGGTAGGCGATGTTCTGGCTGCGGCGGAAGCCGGCATGGGTCAGGCTGTCGTTCAGCGTGCGGGCGACTTCGCCGGACAGCCGCGTGAAAACTTTGCGCTCCATGCGGCCCGAGAGGTAGGGGCACGGCGCCGGGGACGTGAGGTAGAACTGCGGAAAGCGGATCCCCAACTGCTCAGTCAACTGACGCAACTCCCCGTCTGGCCGGCCCGAATCGGCCTTGCGAATTTCACACAGACGGGCGCCCCTGAAAACGGGGCGCGGGTGGGATTTTTTTGCAGGCCTTTTCCGGCCAAAATCGGCAGTTCTGCCCATGCCTGTCGGCGCCCGGATTCGCGGTTTGCCGGTTGCCTTGCAGGGCGCTTGCCAGTAAGCGGGGGCCGATGAGCCACAATTCCCGCGCCTTCCGCGATGCCTTGGGTCATTTTGCGACAGGGGTCGCCGTGGTGACCGCCACGGGCGAGGCGGGCGCGCTGGGCCTGACCATCAACTCGTTCGCCTCGGTCTCGCTCGACCCGCCGCTGATCCTGTGGAGCCTGGACAAGGCCTCCGACCGGTTTGCGGCCCTGATGAAGGCGGACCATTTCGCGGTGAACATGCTGGCCGGCGACGCGCGGGATCTGGCGCAGCGCCTCGCCCGCAAAGGTGCCGCAGGCCTCGACGGCGCGAAGGTCCGCACGGGTGCGCATGGCGTGCCATTGCTCGAGAACGCGATCGCACACTTCGAATGCAGCGTCGAGCACCGCTACGAAGGCGGCGACCACATGATCTTCGTTGGCCGCGTACTCGCCTTCGATCACCGCTCGCACAGCGACCCGTTGATCTACTATCGCGGCCGCTACCGCGCGCTCTCCGAACTCGAAGGCTGAAGCACCAGCGTCGCCACGGCGCCACGCTCGATCGCCGCGCGGTCGGTGGTCATGGGCAGGTACTCGCCCCGCGCCCAACGCGGCGTCAGGTTGGCGTAGTGGGGCGAATAGACATTGCCGCTCTGCCCGGTCGACGTCATGTAGATCGACTTGTCCGGTTCGGCCAGATCGTAAACCGCCCGATACCCGCTGCCGTGAACCGCCGCGTAAGGCTCGCTGTTCGAATAGCGATAGGCCGCGCGCTGGATCGTCGCGTTGCCGCCGCCCATCACCTCGCTCAATCCGAACACATTCTTCAGCACCGGAATAAAGCCGAACGGCGTATGCGAAAACCGCGCCCGATGCGCCTCGCCCCAACGCCACTTCGACATGTCGCTGCCGTAACGCTCGCCAAGGTCGTCAAGCGCCGCCGAAAGGCTCTTCGCAAGAATCGCGGCGCAATCCTCCTTCGCCTGCGTTTTCACGTCGTCGCAAAACACCGCCGCCGCCTCCCCCTTCAGCACCGCGGTCAGAAAGTCCGGCCGGTCCGTCCAAACCCGGTCGAAGACATCGCCCAATTCGTCGGCGGTCAGGGCCTTGGTGAACGCGCGCATCCACGCGGCGAAGATCAGCGGCTCCGCGCGCTCGGGACGCATGTGCATGTCCCACGACTTCAGCCGGCGCAGCGCATCGGCTGAGCGGGTGTCGAACGCCTTCGTTTGGGTGAGGAGAAGCGGTACGGCGTCCATCGCGAACTGCTCCCCGTCGTCGAGCTGGATATTCCGCATGCTCTCAACCGTATGCGGCGCCGTTTTGGCGCGCAGCAAATGCGCGACGCGACGCGCGCGATGTTCGGGGTCGAAATCGAGCGCGATCAGCGGTTTGTAGCCGGGCGGCACGACGTTGTTGTTCGCGGTCCAAAACATGTCGGCCGCGCCGCCGGTCCACAGCGGGCGGTCGGGGCCACTGAGGAAGCCTTCCCACTCGAAGCGCGGGTCCCGGCCGTCGCCAGGCAGCAGCCCCGTCACCGGATTGTCGGCGCGGCGCTTCGGGATCGCGCCCGGCAAGGCCAGGCCGATGTTGTTGCCGCTGTCGGCAAAAACGAAGCTTTGGATCGGTGCCCGGTAGGGATCGAACACCCGCTCCACGGTAGCGCGCGTCGTATCCGCCGCCGTGAAGATGCCGAGCGCTGCCTCGATCGTCGCATCCTCATCGTCGAGCGCGGGCCATCGCACGCTGAGCGCGTAACCGCTAGGCACAAGCGCTTTCAGACGCGGCTCGTCGGTCGGCAGGATCGGACCGTTGCGGCTTTTGCTTATGAAGATCGTCTTGGCGCCGCCGAAGCGAACATTCACGATCTCGGCACGGGTCTCGAAGGGCTTCGAACCTTCGGGGGTCAAGTAACTTCCCGGGTCGCTGGGATCGAGTTTTTCCCAAACGAGGTCCTGCGTATCGGCGCCGGTCGTTGTCATGCCCCAGGCGATGTTCGCCGTGCGGCCGGCGATGATCGCGGGCAGGCCCGGCACGGTGCCGCCGATCGCCTCGCCGCCGGGCCAGCGCACGTGCGCGAGGTACCAAAATCCAGGGACCGTGAGCGGAAGGTGCGGGTCGTTGGCGAGCAGCGGCTTGCCGCTCGCCGTGTGTGCCCCGCCGACAACCCAGTTGTTCGACGCGCCCACGGTTTGCAGCACGGGCGCCAGCGCATCGAGCGCGTCGGCGAACTTCGTCGTTTCCTGCGGTGCGTAGGCACGATAAGCCTCAAGCACCTCCGGCGGCAGCGGCGGGTTGAACAGCGCTGCCTTCTCGGGCGGCAACGTCTTCAGCAGTTGCAGACGGAACAACTCCTGAAACGCGTTCGCCGACAGCTGCACCGCTACACCCTTCAGCACAGCGACGGAATCCGCCGGCTGCCACGGCTCGAAATCCGTACCCAGCACGAAGAACTCCGGCGGTAGCGGCTTGCCGTTCTTCGGCACCGCCGCGTTCACGCCGGCGGCGTAGGCGGCGAGCGCCGCGCGCGCATCCGGCGAAAGCCGCGCCTCCGCCTCACGTGCCGCGCGGTAAAGTCCCAGTGTGCGCAGATAGGTATCGGCAACCAGAGTTGCCGATCCCGCGATCTCGCTCAGCCGCCCCTGCACCGTACGGCGCGAGAACGCCATCTGCCAAAGCCGGTCTTGCCCATGCACATAGCCGAGGCCGAACAGCGCGTCGTCGCGGCTCTGCGCATAAATGTGCGGCACGCCGTCGGCATCACGCAGGATGCGCACCGGCGCACTCACGCCCTCGACCGTGACTTCGCCCGCAAGCGTTGGCACCGACCAGCGCAACCACAGCCCCGTGACCGTCAGCCACAAAGCGGCAAGCCCCCCAGCGAAAGCGAGCGTCAATCCGGCAAGTTTGAAGAAGCGTTTCATCGGCCGCGTTTTGCGTTAGTCAGGTCGAAGCGCAACTTAATCGGAAGTTCAGCAATGGCAAACGTCGCCTTTATCGGTCTTGGACGCATGGGCTTCCCAATGGCGGGGCACCTGGCGAAAGCAGGGCATGCGGTGACGGTTTTCAACCGGACGCACGGCCGGGCCGAGGAATGGTGTGCGGCGCATAGCGGTCGGGCAACGACAACCATCGCCGAAGCGGCGAAGTCGGCTGAGATCGTGTTCTCCTGCGTCGGTGACGATCCCGACATCCGGGCGATCGCGACGGCTGCATTCCCGGCCATGGCAAAGGGCGCGATCTTCGTCGATCACACGACCGGCTCGGCGATGCTGGCCGAAGAACTCGGGCGCGAAGCCTCGGCCATGGGACGCGCCTTCATCGACGCGCCGGTCTCAGGCGGCGAGGCAGGCGCACAGAAAGGCCAACTCACCGTGATGTGCGGCGGCAACGAGGAGGCTTACGCGAACGCTGAGCCCGTCATGCGCGCCTACGCAAAGATGGTGAAGCGCCTCGGCCCGGCCGGCGCCGGACAGAAGACGAAGATGGTCAACCAGATTTGCATTGCGGGCGTGGTGCAGGGTCTCGCCGAGGCAATCCACTTCGCGGAGAAGGCGGGGCTCGATCCGAACGCCGTCGTCGAGGTGATCTCAAAGGGCGCCGCACAAAGCTGGCAAATGGAGAACCGCGCCGCCACGATGCACGAGCGCAAATTCGACTTCGGCTTCGCGGTAGAGTGGATGCGCAAAGACCTGCGCATCGCGCTGGCCGAAGCGCGCAAGACGGGCGCACAGTTGCCACTGACAGCGTTGGTCGACCAGTTCTACGCCGACGTCGAGCGGCAGGGCGGCAAGCGGTGGGACACATCGAGCTTGATCGCAAGGCTTGGGCGGTGATGCGTTTGCGAAACTCAGACTGATAATATTGGCCGCTCACGTCGCTGTCGGCACTCCGTCACCGCAATGCCAGTTGTGCGACTGCACTGAGTGTTCACCCAGGAAGTGTTTTGCCCTTGCGCTAAGCAGCGCACCGCTCAATCGGGCAGCACCCGTGCACGGCCACAGTGCAGCTTTGTGGCATTGCTGCACTGCCGAAATACGAACCTGTCGATTGCACAAAAATTGGACTTTTCCGCGGCCTATCTCGCGTTAGCGTTTGCAGCAAGATTTCAAGAAACGCGAGTGGGTTTGGGACACATGTTGGAGAAGATCGCGGCGCCGCTCTGGCAAACGCCGGTTGCATTGGTGGAGGTGTTTGGACACGCCAATCTGGGCACGACGCTTGTCGGACTGTTTCTTTTCATAGCGGCGCTTGAGTTCTTGCGGTCAAGCAGCGGCGCATTCGAGACGTTCGCTCGGGTGATCGTCGTCGGCGCTGCGCTCTTCGTCGGCGCTTCGCTGATCTACGGCGACTTCATGGCGCCGACTGCGAGAGCCGTTTACGCGCGGCTCGCTGCCCGCATGCCGGAAGATCACACCTCGACGGTGCTGGCCGCCACATTTGGCGCCGCAACCGCCGGTGTCGCTCTGAGCTCAGTTCGCGGACGTAGCGCCGCTGTACCGCCCCATCGGCCGCGCACACCTGCAGCAACCCGATCGCGGCTGGACTTGGCGTTGGTACTGGCTGCGGTCGATCCGTCGCGGATCGCAGCCCTCGACGCAGCAAGCCGCATTCAGTTGCGTTGGCTCACAAACAGGCCCGCAAAGTCCGCGCTGAAAAAGGTACCGCGCGGCCGAGGGCTTCCGCGCAACGGAACGCCGGCTTTTTGGCGCATCAGGCGCGCCTAGCGAACGATTTCGGGAACATCAACGGGGGAACGGACATGAGCATCATGATCAAATGGTTTGGCGCTGCGCTTCTTGCGCTTGCCTTCACGACGGTGGCCGCAGTCGCACAAAGCACGCAACCGCCCGCCCCGGAAGCACCTGCGGTCGAAGCACCAGCGGCGGCGGAAGCCCCCGCCGCACCCGCCATCGCTTTGCCGGCCCACGCAACGGCGCTGCAACTCAACAGCGGCGACACGGCCTGGATGCTGATGTCCACCGCGCTGGTACTGTTGATGACCATTCCCGGCTTGGCGCTGTTCTATGCCGGAATGGTACGCAAGAAGAACATCTTGGCGACCGCGGCACAGAGCTTCGCACTCACGGCGATCATTACCGTGGTCTGGGCCATCATCGGGTACTCGCTGGCGTTCACGAACGGCGGGCCGAACCAGAGCGTAATCGGCGGGCTAGATCGATTCCTGTTGCAAGGCATGGGCTCCGGTACGGCGCACTCTCTGGCCGGCACAATTCCCGAAACCGTGTTCATGACTTACCAGATGACCTTCGCGGTCATCACGCCTGCACTGATCTGCGGTGCGTTCGCGGACCGGATGAAGTTCTCGTCGCTGATCTTGTTCTCGACACTCTGGTTGATCGCCGTATACGCACCGGTCGCGCATTGGGTTTGGGGTGGCGGCTTTCTGGGGTCGCTCGGCGTGCTCGACTTCGCTGGTGGTACGGTCGTGCACTTCAACGCAGGCATCGCCGGGCTCGTCTGTACAATCGTACTGGGGCGTCGGTCGGGCTACGGCTCGGAAGAAATGGCACCGCACAATCTGCTCTACGCGCTGACCGGCGCGTCATTGCTTTGGGTCGGTTGGTTCGGGTTCAACGCCGGGTCGGCGGTCGCAGCGAACGAACTTGCCGGGATTGCCATGGCGAACACGCAGATCGCAGCCGCAGCGGCGACGGTGTCATGGATGTTCTTCGAGTGGCTGGTTGCGAAGAAGCCAAGCGTTCTCGGGCTGCTGTCAGGCGCGGTGGCGGGCCTTGTTGCGATCACGCCGGCGGCGGGCTTCGTCGCACCCGACGGTGCGCTAGCGATCGGGCTGATCTCGGGCGTCGTTTGTTACATCGGATCGGTCTGGTTGAAGCGGATCCTAGGCTACGACGATTCCCTCGACGCCTTTGGCATTCACGGCATCGGGGGTGCCGTCGGCGCGGTTCTGACCGGCGTATTTGCCCTCTCGAGCGTGAACAGTCTCGGCAAGGGTTTGATCGATGGCAATCCGGACCAAGTCCTGACGCAACTGTTGGGCCTTGCTTATGCGGGCGTCTACTGCGCCGTCGCGACGCTCGTCATCCTAATGGTCGTCAGCGCCACCCTGGGCCTGCGTGTGTCGCCGGAGGAAGAGATGGAAGGTCTCGATATCTCACAGCACGGCGAAAAGGTTCATTGAAGTTCCGATACAAAAAAAGAGGTATGCACGTCATGAAGTCCAAGTTTCTCGCAATCGGCGGTCTGGTATTCGCTGCCGCGGCAACAGTTCCCGCCGTGTCCTACGCCGACGACGAGCCCGCGTGGGGACCGTTCACGGCGAACATCGCGCTCACCACCGACTATCGCTTCCGTGGGCAGAGCCAAAGCCAGGGCGAGCCCGCACTCTCCGGCGGCGTCGACTACGCGGGCAGTTCCGGCTTCTTCGCGGGCGTGTGGGCGTCGAATGTCGACTTCAACGACGCGGCGGAAACGTACATGGAACTCGATCTCTATGCCGGGTTCACAAGCGCCTTAAGCGACAAGACCACTGGCACGATCAAAGCGATCTACTATTTGTATCCAACCGCCGACTACCCGCCGGGCGCGAACAAGTACGACTATTTCGAGTTGATCGGAAGTTTGGCCCACGATTTCGGCGGCTTCTCGGGCACGTTCGAGGCCGCATGGAGCCCTGACTATTTCGCGGAATCCGGATCTTCCGTCGCGCTAACCGGCGGCTTATCGGTGCCGCTCACCGACAGCTTCTGGTTCTTCGATGGCGGCGTCTCCGCCTCGGGCAAACTCGGCTATCAGTGGATCGATGACAACACGACGTTCGGCACGCCTGACTATGTGTTCTACGACGTTGGCGTGTCTGCCAAAATCGCGAACGTAACGCTCGACGTACGTTGGGTAGATACGGATTTGGACCGCGCTGACTGCTTCAGCGGAGCCAACCTCTGCGAAGGTGGCGTGGTCGCGACGCTTACACTTCTACTTCCCGGTTAGTAGGTGGCGTAAGGAAGGCGTGGCGTGCGTTGTTCGCCGCGCCTCTTCACCCGCGTCGCGGCACGGCCGGAGCGTGCCAAGCGCCCAAGGCGGGCGCACGCTGGTTGATCCTTTCCACGCGGCTGTGGAGCGGCTCGGCGGCAAGCGGTGGGACAGGTCGGGCTTGATCGCCCGGTTCGAGCGCTAACCCTGCGACCGCGCTATTCGCGGCTGAGCGTTGGCCTTGCGCGGGCATGTGCCACGGCGATGCCCGCGATGAGCCCGACGCCGAAACCCACAACGGTCGCGTCGATCGCTGTCCCCAAGATGGCGCCCAACAACACGCCTGCGGCGATCCAGCGTAGCGCAACCCAGTGCGCCATAAGGTGATAGGCATCGCCGATCAAGGCGAGGCCCGCCACGAGGAGTGCGCTGACCCCGGCGAATTCTCCGATATGGCGCAACTCGTCGGCGACCGTTGCGTAACCAACTAGCGACAGACCAACCATGACAAGGCCGACAACGAGGGTGAAGCGGTGCGGTGCCGCTGGGCCGATCATCTCAACGGACGTGCCGACTCGTGAGCATCCGCCGCTCGTCAGAACAGTCTGATCAGGAACAGGATCGCGAGGTTAGCTCCAACGAACCCGCCGATGAACGCGAGGACGTACGCTAAGCTAGTTCTAGGCGTTTCGTTTGCCATTTGGCAGCCCCTGTCGCGTGTTGCACACCACAGATTGGGACATGCGCACCAGCTCGCAAGTCACAAACGCGTTATGCAAGCCCCGTCCACCTATTCCATTCCACCGCGCAGATCGGTTGCTGCCGGTGCGGCTTCGTCGGCGGCTGGCGGCGTTGTCGTTGGCTCCGTAGGCGCGGCGTCGGGCCCGCTCACAGGCGCAGCTGAGTCGCTCTGCGTATCCTCCTGGGGCGCGGCGCTTGGTTCGCTGCTTGGCGGTTGCGGCGGCGGCGCCAGATTCGCCGGCTCTGACGGCGTGTCGCTCGGCGCCACGTCGATCATGTCGTCCTCAAGCGGTTCGCTCGGTGCGAGTTCCGGCAGCGACGGTGGAGCGACGGTTTCGGGCGCGTCGAGTGTTGGTTGATCCACAGTCGATTTGATATCCACTGCCTCAATCACTTCTCCGCCGGGGCCGAACGCAAGAGCGGCGCCGGTGGAGATGACAGCGCCCACGACTGAGGCGGCAACCGCGAAGCGCGCCGTTGCGGCAAACCAGCCGTCCGCGGTTTGGAAGCGGTCCCACAAGTTCAGCTTCTCCTGCCGGGGGCGGGATTCGCCAAGCATCAGGCGCGGATACTCAGCCGGCACGACCGGCGCGGCGGGCGCTGCCGTCAATTGCGCGCTGTTCGCGAGCGCGTTCGCGACCTCGTCCTCGGCCATGAGGAGTTCCTGCAGGGCCGAGCTGCGGACCGCCATGAGAAGGCCCCCCGCCGCATTCGTCCAGCCGTCGATGACGTTCAGCCAGTCGCCGATGTTGTCTTCGCTCGCGGGCGGCAGCGTGAATTCGCCGAGCGCTTCCTTATAGCTGGTGATCTCCGCGCGCTTGGCGGTGCGGTCGTCGAGACCGAGTTGAAGCCCCTGTTTGTGGACGGCCTCAAGCGCGTCGTGCAGGTCGTTGCCGGCGTTGATCAGCCGCTTCATTTCCTTCTTGCTGACCTTACGGTCGGCAGTCACGACGGCGAACACGTTGTGAAAGACGCCCTGCAGGTCCATCAGGTCGGCGTGCGTGTGTTCGGCGTAGTGGATCAAAGCGGCGAGGCCCGTGAGGTAGCCGTCCCAACCGTTGCCCACAGTCTTCGCGGCGGCGAGGTGGGCGCTGCGCACTTCGCGGTCGTGGCCGGCGATATCGGCTTTGATCGGATTGATTTCGTCGTCCAGCGACTTCAGGATCTTCGGCAGCTGGCGCGGCGGGACTTCCTCGCCGCGCCAACGCACAACGCCGCCGGGCGCTTTCAGATAGCCCTTTTGCAGACCTTCGAACGTGTTCTTTTCCTCGAACAGTTCGCGCAGCTTTTCCAGCGCGTCGCCGAAATTTTGCGGATAGAGCGCACCGATGCGCCCAGCAACGTTGCCAGCCGGCGCATCGTGGTACATGTCGGCGGCGTTCTTAAAGCCGCGGGCGATCGCGCGGCCCATATACGCGCCGCGATACCTCTTGTTGATCGTGATGCTGGCGTAGTTGCCGTCGAGGCGTGCGACCGACTCCTCGATCGGAACCGGTGCCGGAGCCGGTTCCTTTGCGTCGGGAGCGGGTGCGAAAACATGCGCCGTCATTTTCTCGCGCAGGTCCGCCGCGTCCGGGAACAGTTCCCACGCGCTGCGATCGTCGGCCTCGCAGCGAACGAAGACGATCTTCGCATTTTCTTCGCGGTCGGCGTTCGCAGGGTGGGTCGCCCACATGCGCGGCGGAGCGGCCATGTCGCTCTTGAAGACGCGGTGAAGCTCGGGCGCCTCTTGAGCGGGAGCGGGTGCCGCGCCGTAATGCGGGTCGCTATAGATGGAACGCAGATGCTCCAGCACGCGGGTCTGCATCGCGAAGACGTCCTTGACGGGCGTCTTGTTGGCGTATTCGTTACCGGCGAAGTTGAACGCACGGTCGAGCGCGTCGTCGGCACCCGAAAGCTTGTGCAGCGCGTTGATCAGCGCTTCGCTGCCCGTTGCCGACACCGAGACGAGGTCGGCCTGGAACTCCATCTCGCGCGAGAGCGCCCGCTGCGCCAGGATCACGCCCGAGAGCAGCGTGTCGATGAGCGAACGGATCGACCAAACGACGAACTGCAGGAGCCAGCCGATCCAAGCGACGCGAAGGTCGAAGCGGCTCAAGCCCGACAGGAAGGTGTCCAGCGCGTCGCGCTTGTTGACGACCTGGGTCGCGATCTGCTGCGCGACATAAACCCAGCGGCCGACGGCCATAGTCTTCTGCGCGAAGTGCCCGAACTCGTGCGCGAGCACGGCCTTGAGCTCGGTCAGCGTCAGCACGTTGACGAGGCCGAGCCCGATCTCGAGGTTCTTCTTCGAGGGCATGATCAGGTTGAAGAAGTTGAGATCGTAGAACACAGCCGCATTGACGCGCGGAGAGAGGAATACGCGGTGCGGTTTCGGCGCACCGGTCTCGTCGGCGATCGCGTGCAGGAACTTGAAGAGGCGCGGATGGTCCTTGGCCTTCAGCTCCATGCCTTCGTTGCCGGCGCCCTTTTGGAAGAAGACAAGGCTTTTGGCCATGAACAGCGCGAGGAACGCGGAACAGGCACCAGCGAGCGCAACCCACATCTGGTCTTTTTCGTAAGCCTCGATGGTGGCGAAGATTTGATAGGCACTCCAACCGAACCAGCCCATGAGCGCCAGATAGAGCGCCATAAAGCCGACGAGGCTCAGCATCGCGAGCGTGGCGTGGCGGCGATATTTCGGCGTGGGTTTGGTCAGGCCTTCGGGCACCACCACCGGGCTCGGCGGGAAGACAAACGTATCGACCGGCGCCTGCTTGCGCTTGAAAAATGCCATCCGAAATACCCCCAAGGCCTTGGGGGGAGCCTAGCCAGAAATCGTGCAACGCTGGTTAGCGTAGAGTTTGGTTCCAGCGAAAAATCCGATGGGGCGTGGGATTTTTGCGTCATTTTCTTACCGGCTCGCGGGCTCGCGACCGGCGCACTTAGCGCTCGCCCGTGGAATTCCCACGACGCGTTCCTCTCCCCCGCATCCCCGGTCCGCAAGGCTAACGCGCGCGATGAGTGCCTCCGCGACAGCCTTCCAGAGTGTGATCGGCATCAACCGTTTTGAGCTTGGCTCCGGTCCCTACCCAAATGGGGAGCGCGGGCAATGCGTTGGCGTCCTAGGTCTTGCGGGGTCAACCATGGGGTTCATCAAATGAAGCGCATTCTACCGGCAGTTATTGCGTCCGGCCTGGGCTTGGTTTCAGCACTTGGCGCAGCAACGGCTGGCGCAACCGTCCGGGTTCAAGGGATTTGCCAAGATTCTCAGCTCCTGCCGCAGTTCGATCCGAGCATGCCGCGTTACACCACCTGCGCGCAGCATCCGCAGACTTCCTTCTCGCTCGACTCCGATGGGGTGGGAACCGAGTACGGGTTGCAGGTGACGACGCCGAGGGAGCATTGCTCGAAGGTGCAATCTCAGGCTTGGATCGGGGA
>CAYXQB010000013.1:0-24805 GCA_964466435.1 uncultured Flavobacteriaceae bacterium
CACATGTTGTGGCGGATCGCCGCGATTTCTCTAAATGTGGTGTCAAAAGTTAACGGTAATCAATCATTAAGTTGACTCCCTCAGCCTGTGGCGCCAGGAAGCCCGGCCCGATAGGTGCGTAGTTTCGACTGGACCGCTTTCCAGTCGAGGGAGTGTATCGTTTGAAGACCAATACCACACGTTGCCTGACGGCACTCCTGATCGTCGGCGTTGGCCTTTCGGCCTGCCAGACTGCTCCTTCGAGCTATTCAACTTCATTTTCCGACGGCGCAATCCAGCCTGCGAATACTTCTAACTACGACCTCCCTTTGGCTGAGGCCGAGGCGAAGCTGAGCGCCATCGAGGAAAACCTGGTCCCAACGCCGCGCAGCAAACCGGGGGCCGACCCCCTCTTGGCCGGGGTGCAACCCCGGATTGTGGATGCGGACTTGCAGTGCGTGCCTTTCGCCCGGGACGCTTCGGGCATCGATATTCGCGGCAACGCCAATCGCTGGTGGAAGCTCGCCGAAGGAAAGTACGCCCGGACCCGCCGTCCCCAGGAAGGGGCCGTGTTCGTGATGCGCGGCTATCAGACCGCCCGGCGCGGCCATGTGGCCGTCGTCAAGCAAGTTCTGGATCCGCGCACCATCGTCGTCGATCACGCGAACTGGGGCAATGACGGGCGCATCTATCTGAGCGCCCCGATGCGCGACGAGAGCGCGAAGAACGACTGGAGCAAGGTTCGCGTCTGGTACACGCCGACGAACCAGTGGGGGCGCCGCCTCTACCGTGCGAAGGGGTTCATTTTGCCAACCACCGTGGTTGCCGGCAGCTTCGCCTCAGGCAGCAACTGAGCGCGACGTTAGTTTCGCCGATATCTCTTGCGCGGCTTGTGCGAACAAGCGCTCAAGTTCCGTGACACGCTCAATGGCGGCTTGCGGTTCGATCGTTTCCGACACCGATTCAAAAGCCATCGCGGCGTCTGCCAGCGTGAGCGCGCCCAAGAGCCTTGCCGCCCCTTTCAACGAGTGAGCCCGGCGCAGCAGCGCTTCGCGATCGCCGGACGCAATATCGGTGCGCATTGCATCAAGCTCGCGCATCTGGTTGTTCGTGAACGTCGTCGCCAGCTTCTTGATCGCCTCCGGCGGCATGTCGCTTTGCAGATCGGCCCATGTACGGGCACAGAGTTGCGACGGCTTCAGCGCCTCAGACGCTTTTCGTGCAGGAAGGTGACGCAGCAGCGCTGCCTCGAGAGCGTGACGGCGGATGGGTTTCGTCAAATGCTCGTTCATGCCGGCCGCTTTGCAACGGGCGGCGTCTTCGACGAAAGCGTTCGCCGTCAGCGCCAAGATGGGCTTGGTTCGGTTCGGACCGGCGGACGCGCGAATGTGCTGCGTTGCCTGCAGGCCGTCCATTTCCGGCATCTGCATGTCCATGACAATCACGTCGAACGACTTGGCCGCCGCTTCGCGGATCGCTTCAAGGCCCGAACGGGCGGTCGTCACGATGCAGCCCATTTGATCTAGCATCGTGGTCGCCGCATAGAGGTTCGTTTCGTTGTCTTCGACAAGCAGGACCTGCGCGCCAGCCAGGCGAACGTCGTCCGCGCCACCGCCCTGCGCCCAGGCGAGCGGGTTGTCGCAGAATATGTTCGTGAGCGACTCCAACAGGGCCGCACGCATCAGCGGCTTGAAAAGAACAGCGTCAAACTGCGTGCCGACACCCGCGGACAAGGTGACGCCGTGGCTTATCGACGAGCAGAGCACGAGCTTGATCTCCCCACCCTTCTCAAGCTTGCGGATAGCGTTGGCGACTTCGTTGCCCGTTTGACCGGGCATATGACGGTCGAGCAACACGACGTCGAAGGGCTTGCCGGCGACCATGGCGCGGTCGATCGCGATAAGAGCGGAAACGCCGTCATGCGCCGCTTCCACGCTCATGTCCCAACGGGTGAGCTGACGCACCAGTATCTCGCGGTTGAGAGCGACGTCGTCCACGATGAGCGCACGTTTGCCGGCTAGCAGGCTGGCGTCGGCAGCGACAGACGGCGACGCCGCGCGCGGCAGGCCCACTTCGAATGTGAACATCGAGCCACGGCCGAGTTCGCTTTGCACGGCGATCGAGCCGTGCATCGCTTCGACGATCTCTTTGCAGATGGCAAGTCCCAGCCCCGTGCCGCCGAACCGGCGCGTGATCGAGTCGTCGCCTTGCGAGAACTTTTCGAACAGCTTCGCACGCGCCGGCGGCGTCATGCCGGGCCCCGTATCGCGGACGGCAAAGCGCAAGCGTCCGGACTGTGCTGCGACTTGAACGAAGACTAGGCCCTTTTCCGTGAACTTCACGGCGTTGCCGATTAGGTTCAAGAGCACCTGGCGCAGACGAGTCGGGTCGCCCTGATATGCGCCTTCCGCGTTGGCCGAAACGTCGACGCAGATCTCGATACCCTTCGCGTGCGCTTTGGCGGCGAAGGTTTGAGCCGCGCCTTCGACCAGCGGCGTCAAGTCGAACGGCACGCTTTCGAGCGACAGCGAACCCGCCTCGAGTTTCGAGATGTCGAGGATGTTGCCGATGACCTGCAGGAGCTGATCGGCGGAGGCGCGAGCTGTCTCGGCCTGCACGCGCTGTTCGTGGCTGAGATTCGAGTCGAGTAAAATGTCCACCATGCCGACGATGCCGTTTAGCGGCGTTCGGATTTCGTGGCTCATGTTGGCAAGGAACGCCGATTTTGCCTCACTCGCTTGCTCGGCGGCGAGCTTCGCCTTCTCGAGTTCGGCGACGTAGATTTGGCGCTGCTCCTCGGTTTGACGCCATAGGCGGTTGGCGGAGCGGGCGTAGAGAAAGCTCACCAGAACAAGGACGATCACCAGGCCGACAAACCCGTATTCGGCGAACTGAGCGTCGTTGATTGCCGCCGAAACCACGACCAGATCGTCATTCTGATCGGCGATGATCAGCTGCATGATCTGAGTGACCGCGGTGCTCGCCTGCTTGTAGAGCTCGTCGACCTGAACCATTTCCTTCGCCGCATCGGCGCGGCGGCCGACACCGAAGTAGTCGAGAACGACGTGCGTGCGGCGTGCCATCTCGGTACCCGCATCACGCACTTTGTCGAACTCGAAGCGAAGCGCTTTCGCGAGCGACCCTTTGGGTCCGGCGCTTGCTCCAGTCGCAGGGTCGAATCCCGCGAACTTGCCCAGCGCGACGCCGAATGCGGCTTCGGCTCGCGCCAAGCGGTGGCGCTCCAGCGCGACGTCTTCGGTCTGAAAGATGTTGTTCGCCGGCGCATCGAGTTCGGCAAGCGTATCGCGCAGGTGGATGAGCTGCGCGTTCTGCTCGTTCCACATCTTGTTCTCGGCTTCGCGGTTGCCGAGGAGATCGAGCGTGTAGTGACCGACGGAGAGACCGCCAAGCGCCGTGACGACGTTCAAGATTGCGAGGATTGCAAAAACGCGCGCCAAGCTGTTGCGCGAGCGGGCCGGCGCAAGGGCGTCATTGGTTGGTTTATTGCCGCGCACGAAGCCCAACCCCGGCTAGACGGCGACGGATCGTGGGTCCCTGCCCGCCTTGGCGAGCAGCGCATCGACACGTTCGCGCAGCGCGCCAGGCCGGAAGGGCTTTTCGATCACGTCGTTGGCGCCAAGCGCGGTGGCGGCAACCAGCAGCGGCTCTTTCAGCGAAGCAAGGCCCGCCGTCATAGCCAGAATGGGCGTGTGTGCGCTCGACTCCCGGATGGCACGGATGACCTCCAGCCCGTCTTTGTCGGGCATTAAGAGATCGGTCACAACCAGATCGAACGCGGTCGTGGAAAAGCGATTCAACGCCTGACGTCCGTTCGGGACAAATACGACTTCGTGCTCGCCGCTCGCGAACGCGGCTTCGGCGATCTGGCAGTACAGTTCGTCGTCTTCGCAGATCAGAATCTTGGCCACGGTGCGAGCCCCACCCGAACGTCGTTGATCTTTGTTCCTTAAAATACGCGCATAGATGCGAAGGAGCCGTTAAGCGGTGGTCCACGCGATGCTTAATTTTCAGTGAACGAACGCGACTTCCCGCAACCTTCGACAAGGCCGGAGTGCGCTCGCAATGACCGCTCTGTCGGCGACGTGCAGCCGCGCGCGGGTGCGACATTTCGGGCCGTGGAGCGGAACGCGCTCCCCGTGGGCGCATTGATCGCGGAGCTACTCGCCGACGTTGTGGGGACCCGGCGCCGTTCTGTGGATTGCGATTGCGGGGTCGCTCGTCCCGCTTTTGATTCTCTCGGTTTCACGCCTTTGGACGACGCAGCTGCTTGAGGATTGGCGGGCGGCCGCGTGACCGGGCGCACTTGACCCCGCTTAGCGCCGCCCGGCACATTCGCCAATGCAGGACTAAAGTCCGTCCGCTCTCAAGCTCAAGGACCAACACTATGAACCGCAGTCGCCTGGTGCGGCGTTCGACGCCCGCGCTTTTCCTCGCCTTCTTCCTTGCCGCGTGCGGCGGGTCGAGCACGGGGCCCGCCGTCGATTCCAAATTGCTGCAGCAGCGGCTCGACCAATTCGTCGCCGCCGTGACGAAGCCCGAACCGGGTTCGGAGATGGTCGCGAAGGCAGACGGTGCCGCAAAAGTCGAGACGCAGAGCGACGGCACCGTCATCGGTACGCTGCCGCGCCTGTCGTTCCAGGGGAGCGACGGCAACTCGGCCGTGCTCGACCCCGTCACAATCAAGTTTGCAAACGGCGGCGACGGGCTCGTCAACGTCGAGGCGACCATCCCGGCCACGATGGCGGTCAAAGACAAAGCCGGCAAGGTCGAGGGCGAGATCAAGATCGGCAGCCAGACGCTGAAAGGCGTTTGGGTCGAGAAGCTGCAGTCGATCGACAAGCTGGATATCCGGCTCGGCAACATCACGGTGACGTCGCAGACGGAGCCGGGCGTCGCCAAAATCGATCAGATCGCGATGACCGGCGGCCTCACGTCGAAAGGCGGCGGGCTCTATGACGGCCGGTACGATATGTCGGTCACCAACACGAGCATGGACGACCCGGCCGAGAAGAGCACCATGAAAATGGGCGCGATCAAAGTCATCGCGACGATGAGCGGCGCGCGTATGGAAGACTGGGCGAAGGCCGCGAAGGAAGCGGGCTATACGCTATCGAACCCCGACATCTTCAAGGCGTGGACGGGCGGCGAGCTCGACCCGAAGATGATCGCGTTCATGAAGCGCATGCCGGACTTCATGGGAACGGTCGGGTATACGTATTCGCTCGACGGGCTTGAGATGGTGCAGGAAGGCAAGACGCAATTCGCGCTGAAGAACACGTCGTTTGCCTTCGGAGCGGGACCCGACAACGCTGGCCTCACGAAGATCAAGATGGGCTTCTCTGCCGGCGGCATGGCCGGTGCGCCGGAAGACCCGTTGCTGCCGCCGGAAGCGGACGTCAAGGAAGCGTCGATGGAGCTTGAAGCTTCGGGCGTGCCGGGACGCAAGCTTTGGGAGATTTACATGGACGCACTGCCGGCTCTACAGGCCGAGGCGAAGAAGGCTGCCGCCGACACGGCCAGGGGCGG
The DNA here is from genome assembly GCA_964466435.1 of uncultured Flavobacteriaceae bacterium. Lineage (GTDB taxonomy): Bacteria > Pseudomonadota > Alphaproteobacteria > Micropepsales > Micropepsaceae > SZUA-430. Next base: position 5,527 of record CAYXQB010000013.1, read on the forward strand.
CGACGCCACGGCAGCAGGTGCTGCCGCGCTCGAGCAGATGGGCGGCGACCTTTCGGCCAAGGCGATGGAGGTGTTGATGGCGTCGAAGCTCTCGATCGTGCTCAACAGACTCAACTTGGCGACGCCGACGGCGAAGATGACGGGCAAAGGCTTGGCGACCTATCTACCGGCCGAGAACATGATGCCTGACGGCAAGGTGGCTCTACGCTTTACGGGTATCGACGCGCTTGCCAGCGCCATGCAAAAGCGCGGCGCGAAGGACGAGATGGCTCAGCAGATCATGGGCATCGTTTCAGCGGTGCGCGCGATGGGCAAACCCGATCCGGCCTCGCCGAAGGACGACCGGGCCTACATCATCGACATCGTGTTCACGAAGGACGGCAAGGTGCTGGCGAACGGCCAGGATTTGTTGGCGCAATAAGCCGCCCGTTCACGTTTCCTCCGACGGGCCCGGCGATGCCGGGCCCGTTTTGTTTGGGAGCGCGCCCTGCTCCGCCGTCAGCACGGCGTCGATCAGGCGCATGATTTCGGTGATATCGGCGACGATCGCGCGGGCGCGTGCAATGTCGTTCAGGTTCGAGAACATCGAGCCGACCTCGAACTTGTCGCCGCCTTCGATCGCGATCAAGAGGTCGCCCTCGACGAAGGCACCGCGCAGGTTCTTACCTTTGAAAGCTGTTTCGAGTTCGAGCAGCCGTTCCATGAAAACCGGATGGATCAGATAGCGGGCTTCGACCTGATCGTTGGAGTAGACTTCGAACGCTTTTTCCAGCCGGCTATCGCCCAGGCCCACGTGCTGCAACGTCGACATCCAGCGCTGCATGAAATTGAACATGCCGCGGTCGCGCCTGATGATCGTCGTGCCCTGGAACTTCTTCGGGAATGCGATGCGGATCAGCTGGCCGCGAAAGACCGTCACCCACCGGCTGCCGTTCTTTGATTGAACCCTGTTCTCGAGGTGCCCTTCGTAGAAGGCGAACTCGCAACCATGATGACTGCCGTCGAAACAGTCCTCGTAGTTCGACCGGTCGCAACTGGGCAGGAGCTTGAGTTCGTTGAAGGCGGGCAACGCTTCCGGCTGAAACCCGCCGCCCTGATAGTTGCAGCCGATCGCGTTGGCGATGGCTGTCAGCGATTGTGCCTTTGTGGCGCTCGCCACCGCTTGAAGCGGCATGTAGGCGAGCGTGCCGCCGCCCATCGCCGTTGCGATGCCTGCAAAGATGATGGCCTGCAGGTCGGCGAATATCCACCACGCCAGCGCACCGGCGCCGGCCGTCCCGAGAGCGGTCAGCATGGCGCGGAACTGAAAGGTCTTCATCGCCGCGCGGCGGTTCTCTTCCTGCACGCGCAGAATGGGTTCGACACGGTCGGCGTAGAGCTTCGCGAGACCGTCGCCGGTCAACGACAAGATGTTCAAGACTTCACTCATGCCGCGTCGCCCCATTTCACGACTCTTGCAAGGGAATTAATTCGTGCATCAAAACACCTTGCGATGCCACCGGTTTCCTGCAAGCTGCCCGCAAAGACATAACATTGGGTTGAGGAAACGAGATGAGCTCGGACGGCGTCGCCGCCACAGCGCCTGCCGGCGCGCAAGATTTCTCCACGACTTACAAGATCTACGTCCTGTTGCTGCTGCTGGCCGTCTATATCAGCAACTACGCCGACCGGATGATCCTCTCGGTGCTGATGCCCGCCATCAAGGCGGAGTTTCAGGTCTCGGACGCGGCGCTCGGGTTTCTGGCGGGGACGGCGTTTGCGATCTTCTACGCGACGTTGGGTGTGCCGATCGCGATTTGGGCGGATCGGGGCAACCGCAAAACAATCATCTCGCTGGCGGTTGCGATCTGGTCCGTGATGACGGCGGTTTGCGGACTTGCGCAGAATTTCTGGCAATTCGCGTTGGCGCGCGTCGGCGTGGGTGTCGGCGAAGCGGGCGGCAGTCCGCCGTCGCACTCGATCATCTCGGACCTGTTCGGGCCGAAGCAGCGCGCCACCGCGCTCGGCATCTTCGCCTTGGGCGTGCCTTTCGGATTGTTTGTCGGGCTCTACGGCGGCGCGCACGTTGCCGCCACGTATGGCTGGCGGACGACGTTCTACGTGCTCGGCATTCCGGGGCTCATTCTGGCTCTTCTCGTGATGTTCACGATCCGCGAGCCGAAGCGCGGTGCGAGTGACGGCCATGCGCCTATCGGCGACGCTCCACCATTGATGACGACCGTCCGGCACATGCTGACCCAAACCTCGCTGGTGCACGTGTTCATCGGCGCGACGATCACGACGCTCGTCGGCTATGCGGGCGTGCAGTGGTGGCCAACGTTCGTCATGCGCTCGCACGGACTTTCGATGACGGATTTGAGCTTGTTCTTGGCGCTTGTGTTCGGCGTCGCGGGCGGGCTTGGCACGTTCTTCGGCGGGTACATCGCGGATCAGTTCTCGAGGCACGACTTGAAGTGGATGCCGCGGATCGTGACGTTGGCCACGATCGTGGGATTGCCGTTCGGGATTGCGATTTATCTGACCGACTCGTCGGCGATCGTGTTCGCGCTGATCGGCGTGCCGGCGGCGCTTGGCTCCGTGTACCTGCCGCCCACTTACGCGATGACACAGGGGCTCGTCGATGTGCGCATGCGCACGGTTGCCTCCGCGCTTCTGCTCTTCGTGATCAACCTGATCGGCATGGGGATCGGGCCGTGGCTCGCAGGCTTCATCAGCGACATGCTTGCGCCGACCTACGGCAAGGACTCGCTGCGCTATGCGCTTTTGATCCTCACGTTTTTGAACATCTGGGCGGCCGCGCACTATTGGATCGCCGGGCGTTACTTCGAACGCGATCTGAAGCGTATGACGAAGGCGGTTTAGGCCCAACCGCCATCCACCACGAAGCTCTGCGCGGTGGCCATGCGGCTGTCGTCGGCGGCGAGCCAAAGGACCATGCGCGCGACATCGGGGGGAAAGAGCTTTTCCTTCAGGCATTGTTTGGCCATCAGGTCGGCTTCGCTTTCGGGGGTGAGCCAGAGCTTCACCTGGCGCTCGGTCATGATCCAACCGGGGATGACGCTGTTCACCCGGATGCCGTCGCCGCCCACGTCGCGGGCGAGGCCGCGAGTCAAACCTTCGACCGCCGCTTTCGCGGTCACGTAGGCGGGCATGCCGCCGAGCGCGAGGCGCCAACTGATCGAGCCGACGTTGACGATCGAACCGCGCTTGCGCTTGCGCATGGCGGGCAGCACGGCTTGGGCGGCGGAAAACTGATGGCGCAGGGTCGTCGCCATGCGGTCGTCCCAGTACTCGGGCGTGACCTCTTCCACCGTATGGCGGTCATCGCGGGCGGCGTTGTTGACAAGCGCGAGTGCGGGGCCCTGCGCGGCTTCGAACTTCGCGATCGCCGCACGTAGCGCTTCGATGTCGCGCAGGTCGCAGCGCGCGAAGGCAGCTCCGCATTTGGTCGCGAGCGCCCTGCCCGCTTCGTCGTCGAGGTCCAGGAAGCCCACGCGCGCGCCTTGAGCGGCGAAGTGCTCGACGATCGACGCGCCGATGCCGGAGGCGCCGCCGGTGACGATGACGGCTTCGTTCGTCAGGCTTGGGTAGGTTGCGAAGTGGGTCATGATGCCGGTTGGTTTGCCGCCGCCAGTGATGCGCTGGCTCCGATGGCCGAGGGAGAAATGCTGCCGCCGATCCAATAGCTGAGTTCGGCGGGGTGATCGATGGGCCAGACGGCGTAGTCGGCGGCCTTGCCCACCTCCAGCGTGCCGGTCTCGAGGCCGAGGCCCAGGGCGCGGGCGGCGTTGCGGGTGACGCCCGCCAGTGCTTCCTCCGGCGTGAGACCGAACAGCGTACACGCCATCGCCATTGTGTTGTGGAGCGAAACGTTGGGTGACGTGCCGGGATTGCAGTCGGTCGCGACGGCGATCGGCACTTTCGCGCGACGGAAGGCTTCGACCGGCGGCTTCTTGGTTTCGCGAAGCACGAAGAACGCGCCGGGCAGAAGCACGGCGACGGTGCCCGCCTGTGCCATCGCGGCGACGCCGGCGCTGTCCGTGTGTTCGAGGTGATCGGCGGAGAGCGCGCCGAACTTCGCCGCCAGCGCCGCGCCGTTCGTGTCGGACAGTTGGTCGGCGTGCAGCTTGATCTCTAGACCGAGCACCTTTGCCGCCGAGAAGAAATGCGCCGTCTCGTCGGCCGTGAAGGCGATGCCCTCGCAGAACGCATCGACCGCGTCGGCCAAGCCTTCCGCCGCGACGGCACGCAAGACCGGGCCGCTCATCTCGGCGACGTAGTCTGCGCGCCTGTTCGCATACTCGGGCGGGAGCGCGTGCAGGCCGAGATACGTCGTCCTCACGCGGGGCGCGCCGGCCGCGCCCAGGCGGCGGGCGACGCGCAGGAGCCGCAGTTCCGTTTCAAGGTCGAGGCCGTAACCCGACTTGATCTCGATGGTGGTGACGCCTTGGCCAAACAATGCTCGGAGCCGGGCTTGCGCTTGGGCGAAAAGTGCCTCGCCGTCAGCTGCGCGCGTTGCGCGCACCGTCGACATGATGCCTCCGCCCGCTTTGGAGATTGCTTCGTAGCTTACGCCTTTCAGCCGCTGCTCGAACTCCCGCGCGCGATTGCCGGCGAAGACGAGGTGCGTGTGGCAGTCGATCAAACCCGGGGTGATCCACTGGTTCTGCGCCTCGATCACGCGCGTGGCCAGCGTGTCCGGTTTGCCCGGCAAATCGCGCATCGGCCCCGCAAAGACGATGCGGCCGTCTTTGTCCGCAAACGCCGCGTTCTCGATCGCGCCGTAAGCGCCCGTACCCTCGCGCATGGTGGCGAGACGGGCGTTGATCCACAGGTGGTCCCACTTTGACATCGTCCCACTTTGTCATGATCCGTAGACCATGACAAAGTGGGGGTGGAGGAAACATGCAGCACTACTATGCCGACCACGCTTTGTTGCCGGACGGCGTTCGCAGCGGCGTTCGCATTGGGGTTGCGGATGGGTTGATCCGTTCGGTCGATGCGGCGGCGCCTGCGGAGGATTGCCTGCCGATCAAAGGGCTGATGCTGCCGGGGATGGCGAATGTGCATAGCCACGCTTTTCAACGGGCGATGGCGGGCTTGGCCGAATGGGATGCCGGGGGAAAAGACAATTTCTGGAGCTGGCGTGAGGCGATGTACCGGTTTGCCGAGCGGCTCGATCCCGATGCGCAGTTGGCGATCGCGCGGTTTCTCTACATCGAGATGCTGAGGGCGGGTTACACCTCCGTCGGCGAGTTTCACTATCTGCACAATCAGCCGGGCGGTGCCGCGTATGCGCCGCAAACCGCGATGGCCGAGGCGACCGCGCTCGCGGCTGCCGAGAGCGGGATCGCGCTGACGTTGATGCCCACGCTTTATGTTACCGGCGGCGCAGACGGGCGCAGCTTGAGCGAGCGGCAGAAGCGATTCGGCAAGACCGTGCCTGAGCTGCTGGTGCTGCGCGAAGCCATGCGCGGCAAGACGGGCGTGACGCAGTTGGGGTTGGCGCTGCATTCGTTGCGCGCGGTGCCGCCCGCCTTGATGCGCGAGGCGATTGCGGGGGTGGAGGCCACCTCGCCCATCCACCTGCACGCGGCGGAACAGACCGGCGAAGTCGACGAGGCGATTGCGAAGTTCGGGACGCGGCCCATCGACTATGTTCTGACGCAGTTTCCGGTCGATCAGCGCTGGTGCTTCGTGCATGCGACGCACATGAACACCCGCGAGACGCGGGCGCTCGCCGAAAGCGGCGCGGTTGCGGGGCTTTGTCCGACGACGGAGGCCAATCTTGGCGACGGGATTTTCCGGCTGACCGAGTTCCTCAACGCCGGCGGACGGATCGCGATCGGCGGCGACAGCCATGTCGCGGTCGATCCAGCGGAGGAGCTGAAGGCCTTGGAGTATTCGCAGCGCCTGTTGCACAGGCGGCGAAACGTGGCGGCGAGCGCGTCAGTGCCACAGACGGCCGCGCGGCTCTGGGCCGAAGCGGCACGTAACGGCGCCCAGGTGTTGGGATTGAACGCGGGCGAGATCGCGCCGGGCAAACGCGCGGACTTGGTCGTGGTCGACACCGAACACGTGTCGCTCGCCGGTCGCGACGGGACCCAGGCGCTCGCGAGCTATGTCTTCGTCACCGGGCGGCGCGCCGTGCGCGACGTGATGGTGGCCGGCGCGTGGCTCGTGCGCGACCGCCGCCACGCGCGGGAGGACGCTGCAGCGGCGGCCTATCGCGCGGCGGGCAGCAAGGTGCTGGCTGCGTGAACGTAGTGCGCGCTAGGGCCTAGGAAGATCTATTGCTTCACCGGTCTGTTCCTGCCTTCGCGGCGGCCGTAGCGGATGTAGTGGTCGTAGCCGGAGGCGAGGCGGCCGTCGGCCACGGCGGCGGCGACGTCGGGGTTTTGGCGCAGGTAGAAGGTGTCGTCGAAGTCGGGCGGGATCGCCACCGAATCGAACGTCGTGCTGTCCTTAGCGAATTGGTCCTTGAGCAGCGTCGCTGCGGCGCGGTCGAGGTCGGCGGGGCGCGCGGGACCCTGGGTGGCACCGGGCGCCATACCGACACGGGCGAGCAGCCCGGGCGCGCTTTTCACGGTTGCGCGAATCTTCTCAAGCGCCGCGACGTCGTTTTCGACGACCGACTTCAACAGTTGCTGGAACGCGACCCAGTAGTGGTCGGTCCAAACCGACGACGTCGTCGCGGCGGACACGCGCTGGCTGAGTTGCGTCATGCGGTTGTCGGCGGCGCGCAGCGTGTTGCGCTGATCCTCGAAGAAGAGGCCGACACCGGCGAGCGTCGCTGCGGCTGCGTGACCGCGCCCGACGAGGCTGCGCACGAGGTTGTTGCGCACGATGGATGAGAATTCGAGATGCTTCGCGCGGCCCGCGATCACCGAATTTCCAAACGTGGTCACGTCGCCGCGGTCGCGGTGGTGGTAGTTGGCGAGTGCTTCCGGGATCACCGCGATGTCGGCGTCGACCAGAAAGCGCAGGTTGAAGTCCCAATCGCCCAAGACCGGGTAGTGTTCGTTGTAGCCGCCGAGCTTGTCGTAAACCTCACGGCGGAACAGGAAGGCGATCGGCGGGTAGAAGTTCGCGATCGCCATTTCCATGAGATGGACGTTCTCGACCCAGCCGTTGTAGGGCGAGCGTGCGTGGATGACGATGCCTTTCGGCGTCACCTCTTCCGACACGTAGGTCGACTTCGTGATGACGCCGCCGTAGAGCTTGCCTTGCTTGCTGTCGAGGAAGCGCACGGTCTTTGCGAGGAATTCCGGTTCCCAGGAATCGTCGTCGTCGTGGATGATGACGTACTCGCTGTCGGCGTTTTTGATCGCGAGGTTCGAGGCCGCTTCCATGCCGCGGTTTTTCACGGCATCGACAAGGCGCACGCGGGCGTGGTTGCAGTTCGTGCGCTCGATCGTGGCCTTCACGCTGTCATTGTCGCCGCCGTCGTTGACGACGACGTGGATGTAGTCGTGGAACGTTTGGCTCGCGACGCTTTTCAGCGCGCGTTCGAGGAAGGCGGGGCGATCCATCGTGCGCGTGATGATCGCGACGGCGGGGCGCGTGCGCTTTGGCGCGACTGCGGCCGGGGCTGCGGCGGCTTTCAAGTCGCCGCCCAAGCGCTTTTGCAACGCGCGGGCGATGTCGGGCGGGTATTCGATGGCCGCCTGCCCGCACGGCCAGAGCGATTCCTGGATGCGGCGGTCGGCGGTGTCGCCGTCGAAGCGCGATTCGGGTTTCGGCAGAAGCGGCACGCGGGCGTCGCGTCCAAAGTCGGCCGAGCGCGTGACGTTGTCGAAGATCGCGATGTCGTCTTTCGTCGGGTGCACGAGCATCTTGGCGATGCGGACCCACGCCGCCGCTTCAGCGGCGCGGATTTCGGAGATGCCGAGGCCTTCGGGCAGGCTCGCCAAATAGTCGAGAACGCCCGCGTACATGGGATCGCTCGCGCGTGTGGGGGCGTCGGCGAGGATGCCGGGTGCGCCGGGTGCGATGATCTGGCCGCCGCGTTCTTCTTGTGCGAGCCACTGAATGCTCTCACCCTTCGGCTCGAAGAGATATTCGATCAAGTGGCGGTTCAGGATCGGCGAGGTCTCGGGGCGCTTGGGGTCGAACGCGTCGGCCTCGAAGACGAGGCCAAGCGCGCGGTGCCACTCACTGCGGTCGGAGCTTGGCGTGCCGGAGCGGCCGAAGTAGGCACCCCACCATTCGTATTCGGGGTAGGCTTTGGCGAGCAGTGTTTGGGCGGTTGCTTGCCAGCCGGTGTCGATGAGAAGGGCGGCGCCGGACGTGCCCAGAAGCTGCTTCACGTAGCTTTCGAGCAGCAGGCTTTGATGGCGGAACAGCGTAAGGACGACTTCGGCGATCTTGCTGCCGCTGCTCAGGAAGCGGCCCAGGTCGGCGCCATTGCCGACGAGCGACGGGTCGACCGGGTTCAACTTTGCGCCGCTCGGCGCGAAGCGGAACATGCCGCGCACGAACTCCGGCAGGTTGATGTGGCGGTACTCCTTGGCGAGCACTTCGATCGCGGCGTCGGGCTTCCTGTTCCACACGCCGCGAGCGACGATGATGCGCGAGATCCAGAAGTATTCGCCGGTCGCGGGCGCGGGCAGCTTCGTCGCGCGCACGAACGTATCGAGCGCGCGGCGGATGCGGATGCCGGCACGCGAGACGTAGAGCGTGCGGGCGCCATGTTCCTGCTCGAACGCCAGGATGTTCGCGTGTAGGCGCGATAGGTAGCCCGCGATCGCAGGGCCCAGATCGTCGCGGCCGAACGTGTAACCGGGGTTGAGGTCGCTCATCGTTTAGAGCCTCGCCCAGTCGGTGAAGTCGTGCCCGCGGGATTTCAGATCGCCGACGAAGGCCTTGAGCGCGCGTTCGCGTTCGGCCGTCTCGTTGCGCGCGATCGGGAAATGCAGTGCGTTCCAGCCGGCTTCACGGGGCTTTATCACGTCGCCTTCCCAGGCGTCGCCGATGTGCACGAAGTGCTTGGCCGGGATGTCGAGGTCCTTCTCGATGAACGGGAAGATTTTGCCGGCGCGCTTGGAGACGATGTAGTCGGCGCTGGAGTAGATCTTGTCGTACCAGTTCGTGACGCCGTTCGAGAGCCGGGCGAGGATCGTGCCGATTTCCTTTTGGCCGAGATACATATCGCTGACCAGGATCACTTTGCCGCCGCGGGCGCGGTGGGCTGCGGCGACGGCGGCGAGCACCGGGTTCACGGTCAAGTTTGCGGTTTCGTAGTCGAGTTCGGCGTCGCGGAACGTCTGCTCGTGTTCGCGCGGCAGATTGAGTGCGGCCAGCGCGTAACGGATCACCTGATCGATGTGGCCTTCGCGGCAGCCGTCCAGCGCTTTGCGCGTGCGGTAGGAGAACGCCATGCCGTGCAGTCTTGCGATAAGCAGGTCGACGTCGGTCGGCGCCTTCGTCATGCGCTCGGCGAGGCGGTCACTGATGCGCGCGGAGAGCTCCAGATAGCGCGCGCTCTCGGGCTTGTTGTTGCGCAGCAGGAACGTGTCGAAGACATCGAACGAGAGGACGCGTGCGGCGGAGGCTTCGAGCTCGCGCTCGATCTCCTTGCGGATCGCGGCACCCTTCGCGCCGCTTAGAAGCGCGGGTCTGGAGGCGCAGTCGAGCAGCTCACGCGCGACGGGCGCGAAGTCGTAAATGACGGGCGGGGGCAAGGGCGCGTCTTCGGCGGCGTGCATACAGGGTCCGGGGACAGTGAGGGGCGCAAAGGGACTATAGCGACGGGCCGTCGGCCCTGTCGACAGATTGGCTCAGCAATTCCTGCCAACGCGTTTACCGAATCCGGCCTCAGGCGGGCGCCGGGACCGCCGCCGGGGGCGACTGCTGCGTGTCTTGGACGTCGTCGCGCAAGGCCACGTAGATCGCGGGAATAACAAGCACTGTCAAAAGCGTCGAAGACGCAAGCCCGAACAGGAGCGAGATCGCCAGGCCCTGGAAGATCGGGTCGGTCAGGATGACGGCGGCGCCGATCATCGCGGCGATGGCCGTCAGGAGGATCGGCTTGAAGCGCACGGCGCCGGCCTCCAGCAGAACGTCGCGCAAGGGCCGGCCGGGGGTGCGGCCGTGGCGGATGAAGTCGACGAGCAGGATGGAGTTGCGCACGATGATGCCGGCCAGCGCGATGAAGCCGATCATCGAGGTCGCTGTAAATGGGGCGCCGAACAGGGCGTGGCCGAAAACGATGCCGATCAAGGTCAGTGGAATGGGCGTCAAGATCACGAGCGGCAGCTTGAAGCTCTTGAACTGGCCGACGACGAGCACATAGATGCCGAGCAACGCCACCATGAACGCGGCGCCCATGTCGCGGAACGTAACGTAGGTGATCTCCCACTCGCCGTCCCAGAGCAAGGCTGGTGCCGTTTCGCTTTCGGGCTGACCGTACAGGCGGATCTCGGGCTTAGGTAATTTGCCCCAGTTGTGCTTGTCGACCGCGCTCGCGACCTCCAACATCCCGTAGATCGGCGCTTCGTAGGCGCCTGCAAGTTCGGCCGTCACCATCTCAGCGAAATGCCCGTCGCGGCGGAACATGGGAAGCGAACCCGCCTCGCGCGAAGCCTCCATCACCTCGCCGAGCTCGATCGTCTTCGGCCCTTGCGCCGTTTGAGCGACCGCTACCGGCGTCGCCGTCAGCCGCGCATTCCAGCTCAGGTCGCTCTTGGGCAGGCGGACGGCGATCTCGATCGGGTTGCGGCCCTCGCCGCGGTGCGAATAGCCCGCGACGGTGCCGTTCAGCAGCGCGCCAAGAGAGTCCGAGATATCGCGCTCGTTCAGGCGGAAGAATTCGACCGCATCGCGCTTCACGTTCAAGCGCAGGCGCGGCCGGGCAACGCCGTAGGAATCGTCCACGTCGACGATGAAGGGGATGCTCTTGAACAGCTTCTTCGTTTCTTCGGCGACTGCGCGCCGCGTCGCCGCGTCGGGCCCATAGATTTCGGCGAGCAGCGTCGCGATGACCGGCGGCCCGGGCGGCACCTCGACGACTTTGATCGATGTACCTTCGGGAAGGCTCAAAGCGGCGAGCCGCTTGCGCAGATCGAGCGCGATGTCGTGACTGGCGCGGTCGCGTTCTTCCTTTGCCTTCAGGTTCACTTGCAGGTCGCCGAGTTCCGGCCGCTGACGGAGGAAATAGTGCCGGACAAGACCGTTGAAATTGAACGGCGCGGCGGTTCCCGCATAGGCCTGGACCGAGGTAACCTCAGGCAGCGTCTTCACGATCTCCGCCGCCTGCAACAGCACGCGCTCGGTCGCCTCCAGGCTCGCGCCTTCGGGAAGGTCGGCCACGACCTGCAGCTCGGATTTGTTGTCGAACGGCAGGAGCTTGACCGTCACTGTCTTCGTCACAAACAGCAAGCACGCCATCAGGGTCGCGACGCCAACTGCGCCCAAGAAGAACCAGGCCCGCTTCCGCGTGCGGATGATGGGCTCCGCCGCACGCCGGTAGAGCCGGCCGAGCACGCCTTCGCCGTGCGCGGCCTCGTCCCCCGCCATTGCGCCTTGCGCCTTCGGTGCGATCTTGATCATCAGCCAGGGTGCGAGCACGACCGCGACGAAGAAGGAGAACAACATCGCGGCGGACGCGTTCGCCGGGATCGGGGCCATGTAGGGGCCCATCAGACCCGACACGAACATCATCGGCAGCAGCGCCGCGACGACGGTCAGCGTTGCTATGATCGTCGGGTTACCGACTTCGGCGACCGCTTCGGTCGCGGCCTGCACGCGCGAGCGGCCGTCCTTCATCGCCCAGTGGCGGGCGATGTTCTCGATCATGACGATCGCATCGTCGACCAAAATGCCGATCGAGAAAATGAGGGCAAACAGGCTGACGCGGTTGATCGTGTAGCCCATCAGGTTTGCGGCGAAGAGCGTCAGCATGATCGTCGTCGGGATGACGACGGCCGTCACGAGCGCTTCGCGAAGGCCGATCGCAAAGGCGATCAGGATGACGATCGAGACCGTCGCAAGACCCAAATGGAACAACAGCTCGTTCGCTTTTTCATTTGCGGTTTCGCCGTAGTTGCGCGTGATCGCCGCGTCCAGACTGTTCGGGATCAGCGGACCTTTCAGTGCTTCGATCCGCTCGACGATGTGCTCGGAGATAACGACCGCGTTGGCGCCGGGCCGTTTGGCAATGGCGAGGCTCACCGCAGGCGTGGTGAACCACTTGCCGTCCGCGGTCCGCGCGAGCGACCAGGCGCGCGCATCGTCCGTGCGCGGGGCCTGCACGACGGTGGCCACGTCGCGGACATAGACTGTGCGGCCGTCCGCAGTGGGAACGGTCAAGAGCCCGATCTCTTCCGGCCCGGCCAACGTCCGGCCGGTGATGGCGGAGACACTGCTGTCGCGCTCGCGCAGTGTGGCGAGCGGAAACGCACGGTTCGCGTCGCGCACGGCCGCGATCAGCGAACCCAACGGCACGCCGTAGAGCGCCAGGCGGCCAGGATCTGGTTCGACGCGGATTTCCTGCGGGCGGCCGCCCACGATGAAGGAGAGACCGACGTCTTCGATCTTGGCGATCTCCGCACGCAGTTCGTCGGCGACGTCGTGGAGCGCTTCGTCGGTCCAACGGTCGGCGGCTTCGGCTTTCGGCGCGAGCGTCACCACCACGATCGGCACATCGTTGATGCCACGACCGATGACAAGCGGCTCAGGGATACCTGCCGGGATTTTGTCGTAGTTGGCGCGAATCTTCTCGTGTACGCGCACGATCGCGTCGTCCGCGTCCGAGCCCACTTTGAAGCGCGCGGTGACGAGAACGCGGTCGTCCTCAGTCTGGCTGTAGATGTGCTCGACACCGTCAATGCTTTTGATGATCGCTTCCAGCGGCTTGGTGACGAGTTCGATCGCGTCGACCGCACGCACGCCGTCGGCACGGACCTGAACATCGACGAGCGGTACGCTGATCTGCGGCTCTTCCTCGCGCGGGATCGTCACGACCGCAAGCAACCCCAGGGCGAGCGATGCCAACAGAAACAATGGCGTAAGTGGCGAGCCGATCGTCGCCTGCGTCAGCCTGCCTGAGAGCCCAAGGTTCACGACTGCACCAAACGGCGGTCCGGCTTCAGAAGCACGTCGTCAGGTTTCAGGCCGGACAGGATTTCGATGCCGTCGGCGACGCCAGCCGTGTCGATCGGCTGGCCGCGTTGGACCGGGATGTCCAAGGCACCCGACTTCTGCGCAAGGCTCACATAGTCCACGCCGAACCGCGTCGTGACGTAGTCGCGGGGCACGACGATCGCCGTGCGCTCGCCGATCGCGACCAGAACGCGCACGCGTTCGCCCACGAAGGCCATGTCGAGTCCTTTTGCTTCCAGATCGATCGTCGCGCGACCGTTGCGCACCTCGGGGTAGACTTCACGGATTACGGTCGACGCAAACCGTTCACGCCCGACACCGGTGCCCGTCGAGAGACGAACCGCGCCGCCCTTCTTCAAACCGCGGGCTTCGCGCTCGGGGATTTCCACGCGAACCACTGCATCGTTCGAGGCGATCACCACGACGACGTCGCCCGGCATCACGACCGAACCTGCGGGCACTGACGCGCGCACGACCTTGCCGGCGGCCGGCGCCAGCACGGCGCCCTGCCCGGCTTGCTCGGCGACAACAGCTTGCGAGGCAACCGCCGCTTTCCAAGCGGACTCGGCCGCCTTCGCCGAAGCGATGGCCTGATCGAGCCGCGCTTTGGAATAGAAGCCCTTGGCGTGCACGGCACGGACGCGGGCGAGGTCTGCGGCCGCGCGTTCATGCTCGGCTCTGAGCGCTGCCGCCTGGGCGCCGCGCGACTGCGCTTCCAGCGCGATCTTCTGGTCGGCAATCTGGGCCAGCGTTTGACCCTTTTCGACGACATCGCCTTCGCGCACGCGCAATTGAGTGAGCGTCCCGCCGATGCGTGCGCGGGCTTCGCCAATATCGCGCGTGGTGAACGTGGCGGCGACCGCCTTGTAGTCGGGGATCGTGCGCTCGCTCACCACGAAACGGTCCGCCGCCTCGGCTTGCGTTGCGGTCAGCAGGATCGCGAGACCGAGCGCCAAGGTGGAGAAATGTTTCATTTTCGAACTTTCCGTCACTTTACCCATCGCCCTCTTGACCTCCGTCAACGTTTGCGTGCCGGCGGCGCGCAAAATGTTCCGTAGAGAATTTCGACGATCGCGCGCGCAGCAGGGTTCGCGATCGAGTAGTAGATCGTCTGACCGTCGCGGCGCGTGCCGACGAGCCCTTCCTTGCGCAGCAGCGCGAGGTGTTGAGACACGGTCGAATCGCGCAGTTTGAGCGCCGCCGCCAATTCGCCGACAGCACGTTCGCCGTCGATCAACTGGCAGACGATCATCAGGCGGTGCCGGTTTGCGAGCGCCTTCAGCAACTCACTTGCCCCGTCGGCCGCCGTTTCCATTTGTTTGATATTCATATTCATACTTGCGTATATACGAAGAATTGCATATATTGTCAAGCGCCACAGGAAAACTGCGGCAAATCAAGGCGCAGCGACGCCCTTCGGCGCTGAACTCGCGCTCTGAGGAATGCAAGGAGGCTGAACATGGCCGATATCGTGGTGTTGGGTGCGGGCCTCGGCGGCACGCTGATGGCTTACGAACTGAAGGAAAAGCTGCGGGCGGGCGACCGGCTGACCGTGATCGGGCAAGGCCGCACGTATCACTTCGTGCCGTCGAACCCGTGGGTCGCTGTCGCTTGGCGCAAGCGCAAGGAGATCGAAGTCGATCTCGCGCCCGTGTTCGCGCGCAAGGGTATCGAGTTCGTCACCATGGGAGCCAAGCGCGTACATCCGAAGGAGAACCGGGTCGAACTCGAGGACGGGCGCTTCGTGCCCTACGACTATCTCGTGATCGCGACCGGGCCTGAGCTTGCCTTCGACGAGATCGAGGGGTTGGGTCCGAATGGCTTTACGCAATCGATTTGCCACGTGGACCACGCGGAGAAGGCGCAAGCCGAATTCGAGAGGTTCGTGGACAACCCAGGCCCCATCGTTGTCGGTGCGGCGCAGGGTGCCTCCTGCTTCGGTCCGGCTTACGAGTTCGCCTTCATTCTCGACACCGAGTTGCGGCGCCGGAAGGTCCGCGACCGAGTGCCGATGACGTTCGTGACACCGGAGCCCTATATCGGGCACCTGGGGCTCGACGGCGTGGGCGATACGAAATCGCTGCTCGAAAGCGAGCTGCGCAACCGGCACATCAAGTGGATTACGAACGCGAAGATCGCCAAGGTTGAAGAAGGGCGGATGGCCGTGGAAGAGGTCAACGACGACGCGAGCCTGAAGACCAAGCACGAACTGCCGTTCAAGTACGCGATGATCCTGCCCGCGTTTCGCGGCGTGGCCGCCGTGCGCGGCATCGAAGGTCTCACCAATCCGCGCGGCTTCATTCTGGCCGACAAAATGCAGCGCAATCCGGCGTTCCCGAACGTGTTCTCGATCGGGGTCGGCGTCGCGATCCCGCCGGTTGGCAAGACGCCGCTGCCGGTCGGCGTGCCGAAAACCGGCTTCATGATCGAATCCATGGTGACGGCGACCGCGCTCAACATCGGCGCGCTGTTGCGCGGCGAACCGGCGAAAGCCGAGCCGACGTGGAACGCCGTCTGCCTGGCCGATTTCGGCGACGGCGGCGTCGCCTTCGTGGCGCAACCGGAGATCCCACCGCGCAACGTCAATTGGGCGGCGCAGGGGACATGGGTGCACTACGCCAAGATCGCATTCGAGAAGTTCTTCTTGATGAAGCTGCGCAGCGGCGTCTCGGAGCCGTTCTATGAGAAGTTCGTTCTCGACATGCTGGGCATTCACAAACTGAAGAAGACAAGCTGATCCCATGACCGTCAAAGCTCACATCGTTTGCACGGCTTGCGGCGCCGTCAACGCCGCCGCGCCGGAACGCGACGCCCGGGCCGCGAAGTGCGGCAAGTGCGCGGTGCCGCTGTTCAACGGGCAGCCGGCCTCGATCGATGCCGCGGCGTTCGTGCATCAGACGGAGCGCTCCGACATTCCGGTGCTTGTCGACGTTTGGGCGCCGTGGTGCGGACCGTGCCTGCAAATGGCGCCGCAGTTCGCGCGCGCCGCTGCCGAGCTTGAGCCGCGGGTGCGCTTGTTGAAACTGAACGCCGACGAGGCGCCCGACGTTTGCGCGCGCTTCGGCGTCCGGGGCATCCCGGCGCTTTTGCTGCTGCAGCGCGGCCGCCTGCTCGCGCAGACGGCGGGCGCCATGGACACGGCGCGCATCGTGCAATGGACGCGCGCCCATCTTCCGCAACTGAAGGAGACCACCACATGACGATCGACAAAGCCGTCTTCGCGTTCGCCGGCACAATCGTGCTGCTGTCGCTAACGCTTGGCTATTTCGTGCACCCGGCTTGGCTGGTGCTCGCCGTCTTTGCCGGCGCGAATATGCTGCAGGCGGCGTTCACGGGCTTTTGCCCCGCGGCTCGCATTTTCAAGAGCCTCGGCGTCAAGCCCGGCCAGGCGTTCGACTAAGCGCCGAAGCGCGCCCATTCGTCCGCTGTTAGCTCCCAGTAGAGCGAGCGGCGGATCGTGCCGTCGGGGCGGTGGGCGTCGCGCTCGCCCATGCGGCGAAAGCCCATGCGGTCGATCAGCTTGGCCGAGCGGACGTTGTCGGGCGCGGCGGTCAGGCAGATCAGGCGGACTTTGAGCGTCTTGAAAATCCAGTCGATCGTGTGGGCCGCCCCTGCTCCGCCGGCGCCGGTGCTTTGTAGATTGGCGCGCAGCGCGCCGCCGAGTTCGGCCGCCGAGCGGTCAGGCCAGACGGTGACCTTCGAGTAGCCCATCACGTGGCCGTCGTGGACGGTCAGGATCAGTAGGCACTCACCTTTTTGCCGCTCCGCTTCGCAGTCTTCGATCCAGGCTTTGACTGCGGCCTGCGTCAGCGGCTTCGGGAGCGCGTAGATCGGCTCGGACACCGCGGGGTCGGCGAGCAGGTCGAACGTCGCCTCGGCGTGGGCCGCGCCCGCGAGAACGCGGCCGGGGCCCAACGTTGCCGGATCCGCGGTGCGTACGGCCTCGCGGATCGCGGCTTCTTCTTCCGCCGTCACCTCAAGGACGGTCTTCGGCGGCGCGGCCAACTATTCGCCGCTGACAATGCGCCAGGTGCCGTCAGGCTGGCGGCAGGCGATGCCGGTTGCGGTCTCCGGGCGGCCGTCAATGTAGACGCGCTGTTCGAACTCGCGGCACGGACCCGAATAGCCGCCGTAGCCGTCGTCGTAGTAGTCGCCCGCAGTCACGTAGCCGTAGTTGTTCGTGTGCGGATTGCGCCACTCGTACTCTTGGCCTTCGTCGCCGTTGAA
Organism: uncultured Flavobacteriaceae bacterium; assembly: GCA_964466435.1. GTDB lineage: Bacteria > Pseudomonadota > Alphaproteobacteria > Micropepsales > Micropepsaceae > SZUA-430. The sequence continues at coordinate 22,855 of CAYXQB010000013.1, forward strand.
CGCGTCGTAGTACGTGTTGTTGTAGTAGTAGGCGTCGTGGTTCTTGTCCTTGCAGACATCCTTGGCGATCGCGTTGCCGGCGATGCCGCCCAAGACGATGCCACCGACTGTCGCGGCGGTTCGCCCCGAGCCCTTGCCGAACTGGTTGCCGATAATGCCGCCCACGACCATGCCGAGGCCGGTGCCGACAGCAACGTCGGTGTCGCAGTTCGAGTAGCGCGGCTGCGGGCCGCCCTGGTAGGGCTGGCCTTGACCGTAATTGCCGTAGACTTGGCCGGTCGCGAAAGCCGGGGACGCGATCAGCGCGGCGGCGGCGAGGCCCATCGAAATCCGTTTCAACACGTTCGTTCTCCCTTTGACTTGACGGGAATATAAGCCTCGCCCGGTGTGGCCGGGAGGGGTGGGTCCGGTGACCCCGGTCACATGGCGGCGCGGGTCTCGTTCAGGATGAGCACGCGCCAGCCGCGCTTTTTCAGCTCGGCCAGCGCTTTCGCCGAGACGTTGCCGGTGGTCGCCAGGATCGGCTGGCGGGTCTCGCCGCGGGTCGCGAGTTCGAGGCTGATCCGATCCAGGCTCTTGGCGGCGGGTTCGGTCCACGCCAATTCGTCGAACGGGAAGACCGCGACGAGTGCGCCGTCCGTGTTCCGGTTCAGTGCGAATTCGTGCACGACGTAGAACTCTTTCAGCTGACCCACTTGGGCGCTGTGCTTGGCGAGCAGTTCGGCGCGATAGCGGTGGAACTTGGCGAGGTCGGCGCTGTCGGCGTTGGCGGCGCGGCGAACGAACGCTTCCGCGTTGCGCGCTTTGAGCGCCTCGAGCGCTTCGGCTATCGCGTAGGTGTCGGCGGGCGAGAAGGCCTTGTTCTTGACGAAGGCTTCGATGACGTCTTCGTCGATGTCGAGCGGCTTGAGCTTTGCTTCCACGAGGGCCGCGATTTCGGCGGAGCTTTTGTCGCGGATCGGTTCGGCCAGCGTCGAGGCGGTCGAGGAGGCCGAGACCGCGATGCCCGCGCCGCCGGGGATCGCGGAGATCGCCGCGGTCACCGACAGGTCGCCGGCGGCCATGGCGCGGGCGACATCGGCCAGGCCGTCGCGCAGCGGCGTGAAGTCCGTGTACGGATCGACCTTCAGTTCGAAGGCGAGTTCGCGCATTGCTTTGCTGACCCCCGCAACGCTGTCGACGAGGTCGTCGCGGCTCGCGTCCGAGTGTTCCACCTCGTCGACGGCGCGGTCGAACATGTTCGCGATGCCCGAGAAGAGGTTGCCCGTCGTCTCCACCGGATCGAGGACCAAGTCGCGGCCGAAGCGAATGGGGGCGAGACCCGCGTTGCCGAGCGCCTCGGCGAAAGTTTCGGTCGTCGACATTTTTTCGAGCGATCCGAGCGCGCGCAGTTCGTTCAGGCGCTGTTCCATCCGGCGCTGGCCGTTGACCTGGAAGCCGCCATAAGGCGTCTCGACCGTGTAGAGGCGCACGAACCCGTCGGAGCGCACAGTCTCCGTCACCGTCCAGTTCGGGCCCTTCACGTCGGCGCCAAGCAGTAAGGTCGCGCTCTTCGGCGCTGGCGTTTCGGCAAGGGCCACGCTCGCTGCGAGCGCGGAAATCAGGATTAAAGCACGCGTCTTCATGGTTGCCGTCCGGGCTGTCCTAAGGTTGCAGAGTCCAGCGATTCCGCGACTGCCGCAAGACCCAGGCTTCACATCTATTTTAGTTAGTCAATTCAATAACTTCTCCTGCGAAGTGCAATTTATCCCCGAAGAACCCTTGCCAGCCCACTGCAACTTGTCGTTTTATACCGCCCAGAGGTTGGGGAACTTCAGAAAAACAAGCCGGTTTGGGGGGAAGATGGGACCAAAGCTCCTGTTTTTGGTGGCCGCCGCGTTGTCGTTGAGCGCTTGCTCCGTGGTGCGGTCGTACGTGGCCGATATGGATATGACGGGCGCGGTCAAATACT
>CAYXQB010000014.1:0-24139 GCA_964466435.1 uncultured Flavobacteriaceae bacterium
TTCAGACGCTCGTCCGGATACAGCGGCGTCAGATTGTCGAAATGAACTTTGTGCTTCTGCTTTTCCGGGTCTTCGAAGTTGATCGTATTGACCTTGAGCAGCGCGAAGTAGCGTTCGCCGTCTTTCGGCGAACGGATGGGACCTTCGACCGTATCGCCGGTGCGCAGCGCGAAGCGGCGGATCTGTGTCGGGCTGACGTAGATGTCGTCGGGGCCGGGCAGGTAGTTCGATTCCGGCGCGCGCAAGAATCCGAAGCCGTCCGATAGAACCTCGACGACCCCGGAGCCGGTGATTTCGACTTCTTGCTCGGCCAGTGCTTTGAGGATCGCAAACATCATATCCTGTTTGCGCATCGCGGATGCGTTCTCGATCTTCAGCTCTTCGGCGAGCTCGAGAAGAGCGGCCGGCGATTTCATTTTAAGGTCTTGGAGCTTCATCACTTCTTGAAGCGACATTGGATTCTTACTCTCTGATGAAAACTTGGCAGGCGTTTGGGAGGGTGGAATCGGTTCGCGGGCAAAAGCCAAACCGATGCCTTCAGGAAGGGAGGTCGATGTTCGACCGGAAGCTACTTCGGCGCCCGTTTCGGCGCCGGTCCGTCATAAGCCTTCTTTGCGTCGCGTTTGTGACGCGAAGCGACGGCCCCGATGGCAGACAGTTTCCGGACGTTTTCGGAGATTGCCCCTTATGTAACCCAGCCCGGGGTCAGTGAGAAGGGGATCTACGGGTTAATTTTTGGGCAGATTCCTGCCGTTCACGGGTCAGAACGGTTTTACAACGACAAGGATGACAATTCCGGCCATGAGGACGGCCGGGAGTTCGTTGACGATCCGGAAGAACCGCTGGGTCTTCGTGTTCCGGGCGTGCTCAAAGTCACGCCGCCAGCGGCTGAGCATGCCATGCAGGCCCGACAAGGCAATCACCAGCAACAACTTCGCGTGGAACCATGGCTGGCTCCAGACGCCTTGTGTCTCGGCAAGGAGGAGGCCCAGAATCCAAACCGCGATCATCGAAGGGTTGATGATGATGCGCATGAGTTTGCGCTCCATCACTTTGAAGCGCTCGTACTCGGCTGTGCCCGGCGCCGTTTCGCAGTGGTACACGAAGAGGCGCGGCAGATAGAGCATGCCCGCCATCCAGGCGATCACTGCCATGATGTGAAACGCCTTCAGCCAAAGGTAGAATGGCAGCAACGTTTCGCTCATGCGATCTTCCGTTCCAGGGCGCATTGACCGCATTTGGCGGGGCAGACGCGCGTGCCGCCCCCGGGCTTTGTGCCATCGCGGCCGGCCGCTTCGCGTACGAGTTTGGCGAGGCCTTCTATGAAGCTGGGATGCGTGCCCACGGACGCTGCGCGGACGTAGTTCATCACACCGCTTTCGGCGGCGAGTTTCGCGTATTCGATGTCGAGCTCGACAAGCGTCTCGGAATGTTCGGACACGAAGGCGATCGGTGCGATCACAACGGCGAGGCCTTCTGCCCCTGCCCGCTTGATCTCGTCGTCGGTCGCGGGCTCGATCCATTTGAGCGAACCGACGCGGCTTTGGTAGCAAACACGCCAGTCGAGCTGCGGACGCGCAAGTTTGGCGACGAGCGCTTTTGCGGTCAGCTCAACGTGAGCTTGATATGGATCGCCCGCTGCGACGACGCGTTCAGGAAGGCCGTGCGCCGAGAACAGTAAGCGGAACCGCACATTTGGGGCGAGCGTGTTGATGCTTTCCGCGATCAGTGCGGCTTGGGCCGAGACGAAGCCTTCGTCCTGCGGGTAACAGCAGATCGTCGAGACCGGTGCCTTGATCTCGCGGGCCAGGTGATGCCACTCGCGCAGCGACGAGCGTGATGTCGTCGTTGAGAATTGCGGATAGAGCGGCAGTAAGACGATGCGGTTCGGACGGAAGCGACGGACTTGCAACACGACATCGGAGGCGCGTGGCGCGGTGTAGCGCATCGCAACGAACGTTTCGAAATGTACGCCGTCGTTGTTGGCGAGGGCTGTCTTGAGTGCCGAGGATTGATTGTACGTTTGACCCAAGATCGGCGAGGAGCCCCCCATCTTGGCGTAAATTTCGCGCGCGACAGGCGCCCGGCGGCGCGAGATCCACTTCGCCAAGGCCCAGCGTATCGGCTGCGGAACCTGAATGATCGCCGAGTCGTTGAAGAGATTGAACAGGAATGGCTCGACCGCTTCGAGCGATGAGGGACCGCCGAGATTGAACAGAATAACCGCTACCCTCATCCGGCGGTGTTCCGGATGAGGCGCAGAAGATCTTCGACGTGTGCGATCGGCGTTTCCGGCCGGATGCCGTGGCCCAAGTTGAAGATGTGCGGCGTGCCTTTCGTGTCAGCCAGGATCGAGCGCACGGCGCTTCGAAGCGCTTCGCCGCCCTGGATCAGAGCAACGGGATCGAGATTACCCTGGAGCGCGATCTTCTGACCGACCGCTCGCCGCGCCGTTGCCAGTGGCGTATTGGTGTCGATCGAGATTGCGTTTGCGTCCGTCTCGGCGGCGTAGTGGGCGAGGCTTGCCCCTGCACCGCGCGGGAAGACGACGATGGGCACGTCCGGGACGCTTTGCCTGACTTGCGCGATGATGCGTTTGATCGGTTGGACCGAGAAATTGTCGACGGACTGTGCAGGGACGGTACCCGCCCAGCTTTCGAAGATCTGTAATGCTTCTGCGCCTGCTTTTACTTGCGCGATCAGGTATTGGGCTGTTGCCTCAACGAGTGTGTCGAGCAGGGCCTTGAAGTCCACAGGAGACCGATATGCCAGTGCGAGAGCCGCATTGCCATCGTCGCCGCCACGTCCTGCCGTCATGTAGGTTGCAACGGTCCAGGGCGCGCCGGCAAAACCGATCAACGTGGTGTTTTGAGGAAGTTGACCGCGCACTTTCGCGACCGTTTCCAACACAGGATTCAAAGCATCGGTCGTGCGATTTGGCTTGAGACCAGCGACGGTTGTAAGCGGTTCAAGGCGGGGTCCTTCGCCTTCCGCAAACCACACACGCTGACCGAGCGCATGTGGGATCACCAGTATGTCCGAGAACAAGATCGCAGCATCGAAGCCGAAACGCCTGATCGGTTGGAGCGTGACCTCGGTCGCGAGTGCTGGCGTGAAACACAACGTGAGAAAGTCTGGTGTTCTGGCTCTGATCTCCCGGTATTCAGGCAAATAGCGGCCGGCTTGGCGCATAAGCCACACAGGTGTTGGCTCGAGCGCAACACCGCGCAAGGCTTTCAAGATTGGTTTTTCGGAGCGATCAATCACGCTTAAGCACACACCCAATATCTATTCATTTATAGAACTTAGATTGGATGTAGGAAGATGATTGGCGTGTGGAGAATTGGGACAAATAGCCTCTGTGCACGCGGTCCCCAGGGTCATGCCCAGCGCCGCAGACGATCCACATTTGGGGACGGTGTGCGATGGGCAAGTCTTTTGGCCTCCAATCGTTGGATGTGACGTGTGGATGGCTTGTGCGGGCCGCGGGTTCTCCAAACTTTGGGATAGGGCGGTATGAACAGTGGTTCGCCGTGGAGATCTGAGGGCTTTGGTACAGGGGTGTTAGGGGATGAATGGGATGGTGCTTGCATCCATGATTTGTCCCCGGTCTTATCGGGTGTGAAGCCCACAGGCTAATCCTCAAGGCGCAACGTGCAGAAAGAGCGCAAAGCAGGCATCGTCTATCATCTTCATCTCGTGTCGGATTCAACCGGCGAGACGCTGAACGCCGTGGCGAAGGCCGCTTGTGCGCAGTTCGATATGGGTCACTCTATCGAACATGTGTACCCGCTGGTGCGATCGCGCAAACAGCTCGAACGCGCACTGCTTGAGATCGAAGGCGCGCCGGGGTTGGTGCTGCACACGATGGTCAATCAAGAACTCAGGGAGATGCTTGAGGCGAAGTGCCGTGAGCTCGGACAACCATCGGTGGCGGTGATCGATCCGGTCATGAATTTGCTGGGGTCATATCTGGGTGCCGAAGTTAGCCATCGGCCGGGAGCGCAGCACGAGCTTGATGCGAAGTATTTCGCAAGGATCGATGCGCTGAACTATACGATGGCGCATGACGACGGGCAGAGCACCGAAACGCTGGATCGTGCGGATGTCGTGCTGGTGGGTGTCAGTCGCACGTCGAAGACGCCGACGTGCATCTATCTTGCGAACCGCGGGATTAAAGCCGCGAATGTTCCGATCGTGCTTGGGGTTTCGCTGCCCGAGCAGATTCATACGATCAAGGGGCCACTTGTTGTCGGTCTGTTGGCCAGTCCCGAACGCCTCATCCAGATCCGTAAGAATAGGCTCTTGTCGCTGAACGAAGATGCGGAGACGGAGTACGTCGATCTCGACGCGGTGCGGGCAGAGGTTGCTTTTGCGCGGCGGCTTTTTGGCGAAAAGGGTTGGCCGGTGATCGACGTGACCCGTCGCTCGATCGAAGAAACGGCGGCAGCGGTCATTGCGTTGCACTCGCGTGCGCGCCAGCCGGTCGAATGAGCGCGATTGTTCTCGCGTCCGGTAGCGTGACACGGCAGCGGCTGCTGCGGGCGGCGGGCGTTCCGTTTGCCGTCGATGTGGCGCAGATCGACGAAGCGGCGGTAATTGAATCACTGATCGCGGAAAAGGCTCCGGCCCGGGATGTCGCGGATTTGCTCGCGGAATTGAAGGCCGTGAAGGTCAGCGTGCGGCATCCGCAGGCCTTTGTGATTGGCGCGGACCAGGTGCTGAGCGTTGGTATGGAGCTGTTTCAGAAGCCGGGAACGATGGCGGGTGCGCGGGAGCAGCTACGGCAGCTCAAGGGGCGCGCGCATGTGCTTTCATCAGCGGTGTCGGTTGCACGCGAAGGCTCCGTCATTTGGCGCACGGTCGCGGAGGCGCGGCTGACGATGCGAGATTTTTCGGACGCGTTTCTTGACGCCTACCTTGCGGACGCCGGTGCGGATATCCTGGGGAGTGTCGGCGCCTATCATGTTGAAGGGCTCGGGATTCAGCTCTTCTCCGGCATCGAAGGCGACACGTTCACGATCCTGGGGTTGCCGCTTGTTCCGCTTCTCGATTTTTTGCGGTTGCATGGCATGCTGAAGACATGATTTCGGGCGCGGCGAAATTGGCGGGCGTGGCGGGCTGGCCGATCGGGCACAGCCTTTCGCCGGCGTTGCACGGCTATTGGATCGCCGAACACAGGTTGGATGCTGCTTACGTGCCGCTTGCGGTCAGGCCTGAAGAGTTCGCTGATGTTTTCAAGGCGTTGCCGAAGCTTGGGTTCCGCGGACTGAACGTGACGTTGCCGCACAAGGAAGCGGCCTACCGGCTTGTCGATGTGCGGGACGATGCGGCTGAGGCGACAGGTGCCGTGAACACTGTCGTGTTCCAGGGCGGGCGGGTATTGGGCCGCAACACCGACGTATTCGGGTTTGCCGAGTCGTTGCGCGAAGGCGGCGTTACGTCGCTCGCATCACAGGATGCCGTAGTGCTGGGTGCTGGCGGCGCGGCACGCGGCGTTGTCGCCGGGTTGTTTTTGCTGGGCACGGCGCACGTTCATTTGGTCAATCGGACAGCCGAAAGGGCGCGTGCGTTGGAGGCACACTTCGGTGCGCGGGTGACGGCGCACGATTGGGCGGACTTGCCCGGGCTTCTTGCGGCGACGAGGCTGGTCGTCAACACGACAAGCCTTGGTATGACCGGGCAGCCGCCGCTTGAGATCGACTTGAAACCGATGCGGCAAGGGATGGTCGCGGACATCGTTTACCGGCCACTCAAGACTTCGCTGTTGGCTCATGCGCGTGCGCAGGGATTGAAGACGGTCGACGGCCTTGGGATGCTGTTGCATCAGGCGCGGCCTGGGTTTGCCGCTTGGTTTGGGGTTGAGCCTGCTGTGACGCCGGGCTTGCGCGCGCACCTCGTGTCCATCCTGGAGGGACGGCGCTGATGTTGATCATCGGACTGACCGGTTCGATCGGTATGGGCAAGACGGAGACCGCGAAGATGTTTGCGCGCCACGGCGTTCCGGTGTGCGACTCCGATGCGACCGTTCATATGCTCTACGACAAAGGCGGGCTTGCGGTTGAACCGATCAGTGCGCGGTTTCCCGAAGCCGTCGTCGATGGGCGGGTTGACCGCGCATTGTTGAGCCGCGCGGTGTTGGGCAAGCCTGAGGCGATGCGGCAGCTCGAGGCGATCGTGCATCCGCTGGTGGGCGTTGCGCAGCGTGATTTTATGGCGCGCGCGGCGGCATCCGGCACGAAAATGGTGGTGATCGACGTTCCGCTGTTGTTCGAGACCGGCGGCGAAAAGCGCGTGGATGTCGTCGTCGTCGTTTCAGCGCTTCCCGAGTTGCAGCGCAAGCGTGTGCTCGCGCGACCGGGCATGACGGCGGAGAAGTTCGAGCTGATATTGAAGAAGCAGGTGGCGGACGCGGAAAAGCGGAGTCGCGCGGATTTTGTTGTTGATAGCAGCCACGGGCTTGAGCATGCCGAGCGCCAAGTCGTTGCGATCATCGAGGCGCTCAAGCATCGTCCGGGCAAGATTTGGACGGCGAATCAGCAACATGCGCGAGATCGTGCTGGACACGGAGACGACGGGGCTTGAGCCGGCGCAAGGGCACCGGATCATCGAAATCGGCTGCATCGAACTGAAGAACCGCACGCCGACGGGCGCGCGCTATCACACCTACCTGAACCCCGAACGCGACGTGCCGGAAGAGTCGCGGCGTATCACGAACCTCTCAACGGAGTTCTTGGTCGACAAGCCTCTGTTTGCGGATGCGGTCGATGCGTTCCTAGCATTCATCGGCGACGATCCGCTTGTGATTCACAACGCGGAGTTCGACCTCAAGTTCTTGAATGCCGAACTTACGCGCGTGGCGAAGCCGAAGCTCGATCCGGATCGCGCGATCGACACGATGCTGATTGCGCGGCGGAAATTTCCGGGGTCGCCGGCGTCGCTCGACGCGCTCTGTAAGCGTTTCGATATTTCGCTCGACGATCGCCGGGCCAAGGGTCACGGCGCGCTCCTCGACGTCGAGCTGTTGGCGCAAGTCTATCTGGAGCTATCGGGCGGGCGTCAGCCTGGGCTTGAGCTCGTCGCTTCCGATGCGGCGCAGGGCGGGGGAGCGAAGGTCACTCACTTGCCGATCCCCCCTCGGCCGAAGGAGTTGCCCTCGCGGCTCACGGCGGACGAACTCGCCCGGCACGAGGCCGCGATTGCGGGCTTCGGTCCGGGAGCGATTTGGCGCAACTAGACCGCGGCCTGCGGTTGTTGCGCTTTTTGCTGCGCGAGTTGGGCGCGGTAGAGCGTCATGAAGTCGATCGGGTCGAGCATCAAGGGCGGGAAGCCGCCGTCGCGGGTCGTGTCGGCGACGACGCGGCGCGCGAACGGGAACAGCTGGCGCGGGCACTCGATCAGCAAGATCGGCTGAATGTTTTCCTGGGGAATGTTCTTCAAAACGAAGACGCCGGCGTAGGCGACTTCGCAGACGAAGATCGTTTGCGTCGCAGCCTTGGCGTCCGCGCGGATGCGGATCGTAACCTCGTACTGGTCGATGCCGAGTCCGCGGGCCTGAACATCGACGCCCACTTCGAGCGCGGGCTTGGAGCCTTGCAAGCTCATCGGGGCCGCCGGATTCTCGAATGACAAGTCTTTAACGTACTGGGCGAGAACCTGGATTTGGGCCGCCTGCCCCGCCGCGTCCATTGCGTCGTGAGCGGTGCCGTTCGAGGGCGTGTCGGTCATCGGATATCCTTGAGGAAAAGCTGTGCAATTCGCACAGTCTTGTGCGGGCGGGTGGCTATCACGGCCGGGCTACCACGTACAAGCAATTGTCATGGTTCATGGGTCTGAGCGGCGGATTTGATCGCGGTCATGGCCGGTTGTTTCGACGGCCGCTATGGACCGGAAAGGATTGTGGCTGTAGGGTTTATCCCCAAGCGCCCGCCGTGCGTTGCTCCACCTGTCGAAAGGGGCCGTGCGGCAAAAAGAGTGGGTGTTTTGCGCTTGTCCTAACGGAACGGAATGGGTCGATGACCGGAACGGTCTTGGAATTGATCTTCCTGGCGGCGATTGCCGCCTTCGTGTTTTTCCGTTTGTTTTCCGTGCTGGGAAAGCGCACGGGGGACGAACCGCCGCCCTTTGATCCGCGCCGCATCGAAACACGTCGCCCGGTGACCGCAAAGGACGACAACGTTGTGCCGCTGCCGCGTGCACGCGAAATGCCGCCCCGGCCTGCGGCGCGCGACAGCGTGATGGCGGGCGTGGCGCCCGGGTCGGCGCTGGCGCTGGGCGTCGAACAGATTCGCGAGGCCGATCGCACCTTCGATCCCGACGGTTTCGTCGGCGGCGCAAAGGTCGCGCATGAGATGATCGCGCGCGCCTATGCGGAAGGCGACCGCAATGCGCTGAAGCCGCTTTTGGGCGAAGACGTCTTTGCGAGCTTCGATGCCGCGATTACCGCGCGCGAGCAAGCCGGACACAAGGTCGACTTCTCGTTCGTGGGCTTGAAGCAAGCGAGCCTCGATGAGGCGGGCTTGCGCGGGCGGATCGCGGAAGTGACCGTGCGGTTCGTCAGCGAGCTCATCAGTGCCACGCGCGACGCGGCAGGTGCGGTGATCGAGGGCGCGGCAGGGGTCGTGCGCGAAGTTACCGACGTTTGGACGTTTGCGCGCGACACGCGCTCGAGCGATCCGAACTGGAAGCTCGTCGCTACGGCAGCGTCTTAGACGCATTCCATGCGCCTTTCTTCTGCGGTCAGCGCAACGCTCCTGATTCTGACGGCAGCGTGCGCGCCGCTGAGCGGTGTCGTCGGCGATAAACCGGCTGACGCGTTGGTGCTGGCGCGCACCAGCTTTGCGAAGCTCAACGATTGGCCCGCGAACGATCCGAAGGCAGCGCTTGTCGCGTTCGTTGGGTCCTGCAAACGGCTGGTCACACGTAATGACGCGGATGCGTTCGGCGGCGCTGCGGCTTACGGCACGGTTGGCGACTGGCGGAGCGCGTGCAATGCCGCGCTGCAGACACCCGGCGATGCGCGTCAGTTCTTCGAGACGTGGTTCGAGCCGGTGATGGCGTCGAACCGCGGTGAAGAGGTTGGTCTCTTCACCGGGTACTACGAGCCGGAACTGAACGGCAGCCGCAGGGCTGGCGGCAAGTTCACGACACCGCTCTATACGCGGCCCGGCGACCTCGTTGCCGTCGACCTTGGTGCGTTTCGGCCATCGTTGAAAGGCGAGCGGATTGCGGGCCGGGTCGATGAGGCGCGGCTCGTGCCATACGCAACACGGGGCCAGATCGTGTCGTCAGGCCTCGGCGGACGGTCGAACGCTTTCGTTTATGTCGACGATCCGATCGCGTCGTTCTTTCTGCAGGTGCAAGGCTCGGGCCGAGTGAAGTTTGCGAACGGCGAGGTCATCCGCGTCGCCTATGACGGACAGAACGGACATCCCTATACGGGGATCGGGCGGGTGCTCATCGATCGCGGCGAGGTCAAGCGCGAGGACATGTCGATGCAGCGGATTCGCAGCTGGTTGCTTGCGAATCCCGCGAAGGCGGATGCGCTGATGAACGAGAATGCGTCCTACGTGTTCTTCAAGGAGCAACCGATCGCCGATCCGTCGTTGGGTGCCGAGGGCGCACAAAGCGTGCCGCTGACGGCGGAAGCGAGCCTTGCGGTCGATCTCAAGTTCCACGGCCTTGGCGCGCCGATGTGGGTCGACGCGACCGCGCCGGCCGAGGCTGGCGGTAATGTCGTGTTCCGCCGGTTGGTGATCGCGCAGGATACGGGCGGGGCCATTCGCGGACCGGTTCGCGGCGACGTCTATTGGGGTGCGGGTGCGCGGGCTGAGGAGATTGCCGGGCGCATGGCGCATCGGGGACGGCTCATCCTGCTGCTGCCGAAGGCTGTTGCGGCGCGGATAAACTGACACACATGGTACGCAGGCGCGATCTTCGCGAGGATGAGCGCGAATTGTGGGAGCACGTTACGCGTGACGTGCGCAAGCCTCGTGCGCGCAAGGTGGCGCCGCCGCGCAAGGCGGTCTCGGACACAAAGCCGGTCGCGCGAAAGAAGCTTGTCGCCGAGCCTGTGCGCATTGCAGTCGCTGTAGCGCCTCCACCGGCGAAGCGCCCTGCCCCAGCGTTCGGTGTGGACGGTGCGACAGCCGAACGCTTGCGGCGCGGCAAGATTGAACCGGAGGCCGTGCTTGATCTCCATGGCCTGACGCAGGCCCAAGCGCACACGCGGCTGGTTACATTTGTCCGGCGCGGGCATGAGATGGGAAACCGGTGCTTGCTCGTGATCACCGGCAAAGGGGCCGTGCTGCGCGAACTCCTGCCGCGCTGGCTGGAGGAGCTTCGTGCAGCCGTGACTGGCGTGCAGTCCGCGCACGTGCGCCATGGCGGAGGGGGCGCGTTCTACGTCTATCTTCGACGAAAACGCGCCCCTCAGTAGTCGCCCATCAGCGGGTCTTTGATCGTGTCCAGTTCCAGCGACGCGCGTTTGCCGCCGGCAGGTGCCGCCGGTTGACCGGATGTTCTGATCGTGAAGATCAGCTGCGATCCGGCACGCTCGTAGCGGATTTGGCTGCGCGGAACGCCTTGGCGGACGAGCTCGTCTTCCACGGCGAGACGGCGCCGGCGCCAGACTTCGTCGTCTTCCTTCGGACCGAGCGAGACCGCTCGGATTTTTGCCGACCGGTTCATTTGCAGCGCTTGCCCGGCTGCTGAGGCCAACGCGTTCATCGCATCGGACGTCAGGTTCGCTTTGCCGTGGAAGAAGGCGACGTGGAATACCGACTGTGGACGCGCAACAGGGCCACCCACCAACGGTTTGGCGGGTGTCAGCTGGGTCGACGACTTCGGCTCGGCGGGCTTGGCCGGTTGCTGATTGAGACCGGGGTAGGCCGGGGCCGGTTGTTCGCTCACAGGCGGCTTTGTTGCCGGTTGCTGGTTGAGGCCCGGATAGGCCGGCGGCGGTTCGCTGACCGGTGGCTTGGTCGCGGGGCCAGGTACCAGGCCCGGCACCTCGGGTCCGCTTGCCGGCGGCTGCGCCGGTTGTTGCGTGCCGGACGGTTCGCCGGGCGACGGTAGGACGCGCATGTCCTGCGGGCTGTAGTTCGGTGCCCTGCAGAAACCGGTAAGCGGGCAGTAGAGCAGCATCCCGATGAGGCCGAGGGCGGTCAGCGTCACCAAGGTTGCGATCATGTATTGGAAGAATGGGGCCGTGACGTCGGACTGCGTGGCGACTTCACCGTGCGGTTCGTCGCAGCAGCGCGACGTCTCGCCCGGCTTCAGGTTTACGCCGTAGCACCAACTGGGGTACTCGCCCAGGAAGTAGCGGTTGAAGTTGCCGGGCGCGTCCGGTCTGTCGGACGGCTTCTTCTCCAGCATCTTGCGCAGCGTCCGGTCCTTACCGGTGAAGCCCGTGCTCTCGCTGCCGAACAGCCAATCGAACAAGCGGAAGGGGGACGGCAAGGCGCTGTCCTTGAGCTTGCCGCCTTCGTAGAGGAAGCTCGCGCTCTTGGCCGATGACACGGTGATCGGTGCGCGGTCGAAGACGAAGCCATGTTGCCGCGCGGTGCGCGAAAGATCGTTGAACGGCTTCAGCCACTGATCGGCGCTCGACTTCTTCACCGAGGGGCGCACCATGGTCATGATACGGGTCGTGACCGTTGCCGGCAGCTTCAGCGCGTCTTTGGCGGGCGCCGCGTCGCCGCGGCGTCCGATCAGCAGATACTGCGTCGTGTTCTCGGGCAGGTCGGGTGCACCGAACGAATAGACGTTGAGCAGGACCAACAGCTTGCGCAGCAGCGAGACGATCTCGCCAAGCGAGCCGGGCTGATCCCAGCCTTCAGGATCGCCGGGCGCGTCGAGCAGACCCGACGCGACGAGAGCCGCGGGCGCTTGAACGGTGTCGCGCACGAGAACTTGCTGGTTCCCGCCGCCGAGGTAGATGCCCTTGTCCTGGCGGGTGTCGCGGCTGACCTTCATCATCTGCGTCATCTGATCGGAGCGGCAAAGCTCTTCCAGTACGCGCAGCGGATTGCGAGACAGTTCGACGGTCGAATTTTTGAGATCGGGCCTGATCAGGCGGCCACGGTACTGTTCGTCCGCGTGAGCGCCGACATAGATGCGCGTCAGGAAGCGGGTGTAGATCTTCGCCTTGTCTTCGGGGCTTGGGTCTTCGCCCAGTTCCTTGATCGAAGTGTATGTGCGCAGGAACTCGTCGATGTAGTCGGTGTGCGCGACGAGGACGTAGCTCGTCGGCATGCAGACCTGCGCGAAGATTTCGAAGTTGCCGCTGGCCAACGCTTTCAGCGTGGCGCCGTCGGCCTGAGTGATCGAGTTGTAGAAGGGCACGACCGCGTAGGTCGCTTGTCCTGCTGCAACCGCCTCGAACGACTCGGCGACTGTGTTGCGGAAAAGGAGATGCGCGATGCTCTTCGGATTGAGCATCTCGCGGGCGGCCAAATAGGAATGGCCCCCGTCACTCTCGGGAAAACATACAAAGAGGTTTCGCTCTGGCACCCGCGACCCCAACTGGTGCGCCTACCGTGAATCCGGGGGGAGGATTCGACCCGATGGCGCTGCTCTGCTGGGACAAAGGCTAACTTGATTCGCTGGGGAGTTCCAGATTTCTCAACGTGTTAGGGCGTCTTTTTATTCGTTTATCTGAGCTCTCCTGGTGGGTGTGGGTAAGTGAATTCTCGCGTCAAAGTATGAAGCGCGAGAGGTCGGAATTCTTGGTTAGAGCCCCGATTTCGCGGGTCACGAAGTTCCGGTCCACATTGATTCGTGCACCGCTGCTGTCGGGGGCGTGGAAGCTTACCTCTTCGAGCACTCGTTCCATCACGGTCTGCAACCTGCGCGCGCCGATGTTTTCCACCGAGGCATTTACCTCAGCGGCTGCATCGGCGAGGGCGTCGATCCCGTCTTCGGTGAATTCCAGGGTCACCCCTTCCGTCTGCATGAGGGCCTTGTACTGCTTGATCAGGCTCGCCTCGGGTTCGGTCAGGATGCGGCGGAAGTCGTCGCGGGTGAGCGCTTGCAGTTCGACACGGATCGGCAGCCGGCCTTGCAATTCGGGCAACAGGTCCGAGGGCTTTGCGATGTGGAACGCGCCGGAGGCGACGAACAATATGTGGTCGGTTTTCACGGGACCGTGTTTCGTGGACACGGTGGTGCCTTCGATCAGCGGCAACAGATCGCGCTGCACGCCTTCGCGGCTGACGTCGGCGCCGCCGCGGGTCGAGCCTTCGCGGGCGCAGATCTTGTCGATTTCGTCGATGAAGACGATGCCGTCGTTTTCGACCGTTTTGATCGCGTCTTGGACGAGCGCTTCGTTGTCGATGAGTTTGTCGCTCTCTTCGGCGATCAGCGGTGCGTAGGCGTCGACCACCTTCATCTTGCGCAGCTTTTGTCTGCCGCCAAACGCCTTGCCGAGAAGGTCGTTCAGGTTGACCATGCCGACGTTCGAGCCCGGCATGCCGGGAATTTCGAATTGCGACATCGGGTTTGCAGTATCGGCGACGTTGAGTTCGATCTCTTTGTCATCCAGTTCGCCGTCGCGCAGTTTGCGGCGGAAGGTTTCCTTCGTGGATTCGGCCGAGCCGGCGCCGACCAGCGCCTCGACGACACGGTCTTCGGCCGCGCGTTCTGCCCGAGCTTTCACGTCTTTGCGGCGGCGTTCGCGGGCGGCGGCGATGCCGATTTCGACGAGGTCGCGCACAATCTGTTCGACGTCGCGGCCGACGTAGCCGACCTCGGTGAACTTCGTCGCCTCGACCTTGAGGAACGGCGCATTCGCGAGGCGCGCGAGGCGGCGCGCGATTTCGGTTTTGCCGACGCCGGTCGGGCCGATCATCAAGATGTTCTTCGGCAGGACTTCTTCGCGCAGTTCCGGGGTCAATTGCTGACGGCGCCAACGGTTGCGCAGGGCGATTGCGACGGCGCGCTTGGCGGCGGCTTGGCCGACGATGTAGCGGTCGAGTTCGGCGACGATCTCGCGGGGTGAGAGAACACTCATGAACTAGAGGCTTTCCAGGGTGACTTCGTGGTTGGTGTAGACGCAGATGTCGCCGGCGATCTTCATGGCGCGGCGGGCTATGTCTTCGGCAGAGAAATCGAGCGGTAGCAAAGCGCGGGCAGCGGCGAGGGCGTAATTGCCACCGGAGCCGATGCCGATCAGGCCGTCTTCGGGTTCGACGACGTCGCCAGAGCCGGACAAGATCAAGCTTGTCTGGCTGTCGGCGACTGCGAGCATGGCTTCGAGGCGGCGTAGGTAGCGGTCTGTGCGCCAATCCTTTGCGAGTTCGACGGCTGCACGCGTCAGATTGCCCGGATAGGTTTCGAGTTTGCCTTCCAGGCGCTCGAATAGCGTGAACGCATCGGCGGTCGCGCCGGCGAAGCCCGCGATCACCCTGCCCTGCCCTAGCCGCCTGACCTTGCGGGCGTTGCCCTTCATGACCGTCTGGCCGAGGCTGACCTGGCCGTCGCCGGCGATGACGACCTTGCCGCCTTTCCGTACCGATAAAATCGTGGTCCGGCGCCAGATTTCCGCGCCGTTTGTCTCGTCAACCATTCACAAGTGCCTTTTCGCGCATACTTTGACCCCTGCTATATGACGATGGCCCTGCCGTTCGCAAAGGGCTTGAAAGGCTGACTTCCATGCGTAAGGCGAGCGTCGATCGCAAGACGCGCGAGACCGATATTTCCGTGAGCCTGGACCTTGACGGGACGGGCGCGTACGACATCGCGACGGGGATCGGGTTCCTCGACCATATGCTTGAGAGCTTTTCCAAGCACTCGTCGATCGACCTCAAGGTCCGGGCGAAAGGCGACACGCACATCGACTTTCACCACACGACCGAAGACACGGGCATCGTGATTGGACTCGCGATCGCCAAGGCGCTCGGCGACATGAAGGGCATCCGCCGGTTCGGGCAGTCGCTCATTCCGATGGACGAGACTTTGACGCGTTGCGCGGTCGATGTGTCGGCGCGGCCCTACTTTATCTGGAAGGTCTCGTTCAGCCGGGCGAAGCTCGGTGAGATGGACACAGAGCTTTTCAAAGAATGGTTCCAGGCGTTGGCTCAGAATGCCGGGATCACGCTCCACATCGAGAACCTCTACGGCGAGAACAACCATCACATTGCCGAGAGCTGCTACAAGGCTTGCGCCCGGGCGCTCCGGCAAGCGTTCGAACTCGATCCGCGACATGCGGGTCAGGTGCCGAGCACGAAGGGCAGCTTGGGGTCGTAGTACTCCTGCCCGTCTTTTGCTATTTGGACGCGCATGAGCGGACTTATCGCCATCATCGACTACGGGTCGGGGAACTTGCGTTCTGCCGAGAAGGCGCTGGCGCGGGCGGTCAGTGACGGCGGGCTCAGTGCAACTGTCGTGGTCACGGCGGATGCCGACGTCGTGCGGCGGGCCGAGCGCATTGTGCTGCCGGGCGTCGGAGCCTTTGCGGATTGCATGCGTGGCCTCAATGCTGTGCCGGGGATGGCCGATGTGCTCACCGAAGCGGTCAGGCGGCGCGGCGTGCCGTTCCTCGGGATCTGCGTCGGCATGCAGTTGATGGCCTCGCGCGGGCTTGAGCATGGAACTCATGAGGGGCTTGGGTGGATCGAAGGCGATGTCGTGCGCATCGCGCCTCGCGATCCGGCGCTCAAGGTTCCGCACATGGGGTGGAACACGCTTTCCGTTTTACGGCCGCATCCGGTCGTCGCACATGTTGCCGGCACGAAGGATGCGCACGCCTACTTCGTGCATAGCTTTCATGTCGCGGCGGCGCGGCGGAGTGACGTGATTGTCGAGACGGATTATGGCGGAGCGTTCGCCGCGGTCGTCGGACGCGACAACATGATCGGGACGCAATTTCACCCGGAGAAGAGCCAGGCCGTGGGTTTGCAGCTGTTGCAGAACTTCGCGCGGTGGCGGCCGTGATCCTCTATCCGGCGATCGATCTCAAAGGCGGCAAGTGTGTGCGGCTTCTGCGCGGCGAGATGGAGAGCGCGACGGTCTTCAACGACGATCCCGCTGCACAAGCGGCATCGTTTCAGGCGCTTGGATTTTCGTGGCTGCACATCGTCGACCTCGACGGAGCGGTCGAAGGTGGGGCGCGCAATGGGGCGGCTGTGTCTCAGATTTTGAAGCGCACTGCCCTGCCCGTTCAGCTTGGTGGCGGCATTCGCGACCGCGCTGGGATCGAGCGGTGGCTTGAGGCGGGTGTGGCGCGGGTAATCTTAGGCACCGTCGCTGTGAAGCAGCCGGAGCTGGTTCGCGAGGCGGCGCTGGCGCATCCGGGCCGTGTCGCGGTTGGGATCGATGCGAAGGCGGGTCGTGTCGCCGTTTCCGGTTGGGGCGAGGTCACGGACGTGGCGGCGCGCGATCTGGCGCGGCGGTTCGAGGATGCGGGTGTGGCGGCGCTGATCTACACAGACATCGCGCGCGATGGCACCGGCCTTGGACTCAATATCGAGGAGACGGCGGCAATCGCGGATGCCGTGTCGATCCCGGTGATTGCGAGTGGCGGCGTCGGATCGCTTGCGGATCTCAAGGCGTTGAAGCAACGCGCGCATGCCAACATCCGGGGCGTCATTTGCGGGCGGGCCCTCTATGACGGGCGTGTCGAGGCGGCGGCTGCGTTGGCCTTGTTGGGAGCTGCGTGAGATGTTGAAGACGCGGATCATCCCTTGTCTTGACGTGAAGGACGGGCGCGTCGTCAAAGGCGTGCAGTTCGTGAACCTGCGCGATGCGGGCGATCCGGTTGAGATTGCGCGTGCCTACGATGCGGCGGGCGCCGACGAGCTTTGCTTTCTCGACATCACGGCGAGCCACGAGAAGCGCGGGATTTTGCTCGATGTCGTGCGGCGTACGGCGGATGTTTGTTTCATGCCGCTCACCGTCGGCGGCGGGGTGCGAACGATCGAAGATATGCGCACGCTTCTGCTTGCGGGGGCCGACAAGGTCTCGGTGAACACAGCCGCCGTGCAGCGGCGCGAGATCGTGCGCGAGGCGGCGGAGAAGTTCGGGTCGCAATTGGTCGTCGTCGCAATCGATGCGAAATGCGTGGCGCCCGGGCGGTTCGAGATTTTCACACACGGCGGGCGGACGGCGACCGGGCTCGATGCGGTTGCGTTCGCGCGCGAGGTTGTGACACTCGGTGCCGGCGAAATCCTGCTGACCTCGATGGATCGCGACGGCAGCAAAGAAGGCTATGACGTCGAGCTCACCCGCGCGGTGGCCGACGCCGTCCATGTTCCGGTGATCGCAAGTGGCGGTGTCGGCACGCTCGACCATCTGGTGGCCGGCGTGCGCGACGGGCATGCGAGCGCCGTTCTCGCGGCCTCGATCTTTCACTTCGGCGAGGCGACGATTGGCGATGCCAAAGCCCATATGGGCCGGGCGGGAATTGCGGTTCGCATCTCATAAGAACACTGATCTGGCGCGCCCGCCCGCGGTTTCTTAGGGCCGTTGGCGGAATGGTGTTTTGCTCTTGTTCGACAGCGCCGGCTGCTGACGCGTTTGTTTTGTGACAGTTTGCTGACGAATTTATGACGCTTGCACGTTGCACGGTTCTTACCGCCAATGCTGGCGGGAGGGACCGGCGCGGCTTACCGGCTGCGCCTTGTGGGGCGATGGGACACGAGACGGAGCTCAAATTTGTTGGGCCGCAGGACGCGGTTGCGCGTCTTAGAGGCTCGCCTGCGCTGCTGGCCTATTCCAAGGTCGAGCATGCGCGGACTCGTGCGCTGAAGGCGACTTATTTCGACACCGACGATCTGTCGCTTCGCAAGGCGGGATACGTGTTGCGCGTGCGCGACGAGGGCGGGCAGTTTGTGCAGACCATCAAAACCGTCAACGGTGCAAGCGTTGCGACACGCACCGAGATCAAGTCCTTGGTGCGCAAGCTGCGTCCCAGCATCAAGGCGATCGAAGACAAAACCGTCCGCGAGGCGGTCGAAAAGGTTCTGCGGCGCCGGAAGCTCGCGCCGATCTTCGCGACCGAGACGCGGCGCACCACCATGCGTCTGACGCCCGAGCCGGAAAGCGAGATCGAGATTGCGTTCGACGCTGGCGCGATCAATTGCGGCGAGGAGAAGCTTCCGATCAACGAGGTGGAGCTCGAGCTGTTGCGCGGGCGTCCGGCGGCGCTGGTCGCGTGCGCACGGGATTTGATGGCGGGGTCCGACCTTGTGCTGTCGCTGCAGTCGAAATCCGAGCGCGGGTATGTGCAAGTCCGGAAAGCGACGATGCTGCCGGTTTCTGCCGAACGGGTGCATCTTCCGCCGCGCGCGAATGCCGACGAGGCGTTTGGTTCCATCATCACGCATTGCTTGCGCCACCTGATGGGCAACTGGGCTGCGGTTGTCGAGGTGCGCGATGCGGAGGGCGTGCACCAGATGCGCGTGGCGCTTCGGCGCTTGAGGAGTGCGCTTTCGCTGTTCGCGGCGCCGTTCCGCCCGGCCATGATGCCGCTCGAAGAAGAGATGCGCTGGATCGGCAGCGTGCTTGGGCGCGCGCGCGATCTCGACGTGCTGCTCGACGAAGTGTTCAAGCCGGTCGCGCAGGCGCACGGCAGCGATACACGGCTTCACGCGCTTGCCGAGCTAACGCGCGAGCGGCAGGCGCTTGCGTGGGACGAGCTGCTGTCGGCACTGGGTTCGGAACGCTTTCGCAAGCTCGTGTTCGAGACGTCGGCGGCGACGGTGACCAGACCGTGGGTGCAATCTGCGGCGGGTGGCGGCGAGGCGCTGTTGCCGGCGGCGGCGTTCGCGCGCGAACGGCTCGCCAAGCGCTATGGCCACCTGCGAAAGGCGGGCAAGCGCATCGCCAAGCTCGACGAGCAGGAACGGCATGCGCTTCGGATCAAACTCAAGAAGCTGCGCTATGCCGTCGACTTCTTTGCGTCGCTTTGGCCGAAGCGGCGGACGCAAGCGTTTAGGGACCGGCTCAGCGATCTGCAGGACGTGTTGGGCGAGATGAACGACGCCGCGGTCGCGCGTGCGCTGGTCGCAGATATCCTGGCTGCGCGTACCAACGCGGCCGAAGCGCAGGCTATTGCCTATGCGTCGGGCGTCGTCGTGGGGTGGCATGTGGGCCACTTGCGGGATCGCCACGAGAAGCTGGAGAAGCGTTGGCAGGCGTTTGCGAGCGCCGCGCCGCCTTGGGCCTAAGAGCTAGACGTTCAGCAGAAGATGCTGACGTTCCCACGGGCTGATCACCTGCTGGTAGGCGTCGTGCTCGGAGGATTTTACGTCCGAGTAGAGATCGACGAACGCCTCGCCGAGCAGCTCGCGCATGTCGGCCGAATTGCGGAAGCGTTGAATGGCGTCGAGCAAGTGGCGCGGCAGCTGATAGCGCATCGACTCGTAGGCGTTGCCTTCCATAGGCTTTGTCGGCATCAGGTTTTGCGTCATGCCGAGATAGCCGCACGCGAGCGTCGCTGCGACCGCAAGATAGGGGTTTGCGTCGGCGCCCGGCACGCGGTTTTCGATGCGGCGGTTCTTTTGCTCGGACTCGGGCACGCGCAGACCTACCGTGCGGTTCTCGTGGCCCCAGTGCGTGTTCACGGGCGCCGAGAGGTAACGCACGAGGCGGCGGTAGGAGTTCACGTAAGGTGCGATCAGAGGCATCGATGCAGGCAGGTATTTCTGCAGGCCGGCGATGTAGGCGAGGAACAGACGCGTGTCCTTGCCCGCTTTGTTCGAGAACAGGTTCTTGCCTTTGTGCGTGTCCACGACGCTTTGGTGGATGTGCATGGCGCTGCCCGGCTCTTGTTCGTAGGGCTTGGCCATGAACGTCGCGTAGATGTCGTGCCGCAGGGCCGCGTGGCGTACGGTGCGCTTGAAGAGGAACGTCTGGTCGGCGAGCACCAGCGGGTCGCCGTGATTGAAGTTGATCTCGACTTGGGCGACGCCGTCCTCGTGGATCAGGCTGTCGATGCCGATTTCTTGCGCTTCGCAGTAATCGTAGACGTCTTCAAATAGCGGATCGAACTCGTTCACCGCGTCGATCGAGTAGGCCTGCCGGCCGGTTTGCGGGCGGCCGGATTTGCCGGCCGGTGGCAGTAGCGGATAGTCGGGGTCGATGTTCTTTTGCGCGAGAAAGAACTCAAGTTCGGGCGCGATGATCGGGCGCCAGCCCTTCGCCTCGTATTTGGCGAGGATGTTCTTCAGGATCTGGCGGGGGGCAACTTGGTTCGGCTTGCCTTTCCGGTCGGAGCAATCGCAAACGATTTGCGCCGTCGGTTCTTTGTACCAGGGCACAACGCAAATCGTGTCCGGATCGGGCACGAGGATCATGTCGGGGGCTTGATACGTCAAGTTTTCCGTGTCGGAGTCGGCACCGGTCACCATTTGGCCGAAGATGCTTTCGGGCAGGCGCAGCGTGTCGTTGTCCAGACCCGACAGAAACTTGCTTGTCGGGAAGATCTTGCCGCGCGCGATGCCCGCCATGTCGGGAACGAGCAGCTCGATCTCGGTGATGCGGCGTTCTTTCAGCCACTCCTTGAGTTCGATTTTGCTCATCGCATGGCCTCCCCAAAGGCCGCAAAAAGTCGCTTCGAAAAATCGTTTTCCCAGAAGCGCCACTCCGGGTGCCACTGAACGCCAAGCGCGAAGGCCCGGGCGTCCTTGACGCGCACGCCCTCGATCTGGCCGTCGGCCGCGATCGCTTCTGCGATCAATCCGCCTCCCAAGCGGTCGATGCCTTGGCCGTGCAGCGAATTCACTTTGATCGTGCGGGTGCCGGCAATGCGCTCAAGCGTGCCGGAGAGCGTCACGTCATGGATGGGTGCGTATTGCACGTCGAGCGGGGCTGTCTTGTCCTCGCGGTGATCCATGCGGCCCGGGACTTCTTCGACATGCTGGTAGAGCGTGCCGCCATGGGCCACGTTCAGCTCCTGGAAGCCGCGGCAGACGGCGAGCAAAGGCGTGCCGTGGGCTACAATCGCGCGGATGAGCGGTAGCGTTGTCGCGTCGCGGCGTTCGTCTTGCGCGACCCCTTCGCGCGGCGGCGTGCCGCCGTAGTGCTTGGGCGCGACGTTCGAGGGCGAGCCTGTCAGCAAAATGCCGTCAACGGTTTGGAGGATCTCATCGATGTCGATCGGTGTTTCGAGAACCGGGATCAACACCGGGATCGCGTTCGCGCCGTCACGGACGGCGACGATGTATTTCTCGCCAACCGCATGGAACGGATGCGGTCCGATCATGCGGTGGTCGCATGGGATTCCGACGATGGGTTTTTTGCGGGGCATACGCCCAATGGCCTAGCACCGCCCCGCAGACGGCCACAAGGTGAACGCGGGAGTAGGCTTATTCGTTCTGCCGGCCGAATCTGTCCACGTCGCGCAAAATGAAGAGTTCCGGCCCCAGCGGAACCTCGGTCTTCATGTTCTTTAGCGCGATCATGGTTTGCAGGCCCTGCGCATCGGTGATGATCCACTGGCGCAGCTCGGTCGCGGGGTACGCGAAGATTAAGGTTACTTGCCCCTTCATCGGGCCCGATTTCTCCGTTGCGGTGATGCGCAAGGTTCCCGCTTGGCGTTCGACCGCGCTGATACGCGCATCCTTCGACAAATCGACGCCTTCGCGCAGGATCAGGCTCAGCGGATTGTCGACCAGCGGATAACGATCGACGGTGCGCACCTTCGAGTTCGCAACCGCAATCGTGATGCCGTCGGAGACGATGAGATATGGGCTGGGCGGCGCGTATTCGAAGCGCAAACGGCCGGGTTTGCGCGCGTAGATCGTGCCCTGGTCGAGTTCGCCGTTCGGCCCGACCTGCACGAAGCTCGCCTGCAACGAGGTGATCGCGTTCAGGTAAGCCGAGACCTTGTTCAAGTCGGCGACGTCTTGGGCCTTCAAAGGCGCAGCTTGCGCGGCGATGCCGGTCACGAAAAACGCCGCAAAAGCGGCGAGGAGGCGGATGGTCTTAAGCATGGGTCGAAGCCTGTAGGGGGCGTTTGTGGCAAAATGAAGAAAAATGGCGCCTGGCGCGCAGCGTTCGATCCGGGCCAGAATAGCATGATTGGGGCGGCCGGCCATTAAATCGTGGATAGGCCGGATGGGCGTTGGGGGACGTCGTGGACCAGATCACAAAGTATTTTTTCGACCCGAATGGGCCGTTGGGACTGTCGGCCGAGTTCTTTTTGAACGTGGTGGCGGAGTTTGGCGGATTCATTTTGGGCGCATTGGTGTTTTCGCTTCTGATCCCTGTCGTGATCGACATGAGGCAAGCGCGGAAGTGGAAACCTGCGCGGCTGAATTACGGACAGGAGCTGATGCTGCTTCACGTTGCATTCGGCGACGCGTTGTCGCGGTTCTTGCGTTCGCCCGCCGGCGAGGCGCGGATCCGTGCAGCCGAAGCCGTCGACCACGCGTTTCGCGCGGTGCCGCTTGCGACGGGTTTGTTCGGTTATGCGCTCACAGCCGACATCTCGCGCGAAGTGAACGACTACATGCGCATGCTGCGCGCGATCCGCGACTGGGCACATATCGCGGCCCATCCGGAGGACATCGCGTTCGCGGCGATCGAGCGGCGCGTGACGCAAACCCGCGATATGTTCGGGCGCGCGAACAAGGAGTTCGCGGAGCTGCTCGACGTTCTGGGCGTCGCAGGGTTCAAGGACGTGCGATGGGAAGACGAACTGGTCGCGAACCTATCGGCAGCATTCGACTTGATACAGCGCGAGGCTCGCGGTGTGTAGAATCTACTGCTGACCGATTATGTTCCATTCCGTGAGCAAGAATTTCTGACCGTCCTTGTCCTCAATCCAGCAGCGAATGCAGCCAGCCTTCAGCCTTAGTTTGATCAATTTCTCGATCTGCGGAGCTTTCGCCGATTTCGGAAGAAGCTCCCTCGTGATCAAGGTCGCTTTATCTTTACCAGGCATGGCGTTGTTCCCTATTGGTTCGGTGTTGCGCTAGCGCCCTTGAGCGCAGCTTCCCAGGCGTCCGTTTCCTTCTTTGTGCGTGCATAGGATAGCCTGGTTTTGATCATTTGCTTCGCAACGGCATCGTCCGACAGCCGTCGAAATCCTGGATCGAGCTGAATGATGACTTGTTCCGCATCCGGGTTCTTGAACGGGGGATTTCGCATCAGTTTTGGGGCAGCTCCCTTTGGCAGTTTGTCGACGGCATCGACTAATGCATCCGCCTTGTCCAGCACTTCGTCAGAAAGGGCTTCTTCAGTGAGATCGTTGAGGCGGATTTCTTGTGTTGCCTGTGTTGTCGCGGCTGCCTTTTCGACGATCGAGGCCAAGGCACCAGAGAACGTTCCAGACTCGTAATAGTCGCCGACGTCCAGGAGGGCACGCGACAGCGGGTATGTTTTCGTGTCGGTCTTGAGGCCGGTATCGATCACCAAGCGGATCCGCGTTCGCTCCGCTTTCATCGCCGCTACAAGGGCGGGCATCGTCTTTTCATAGTAGATGTTCTTGTCGATAGAGCCCTTGATTCCAGTAAGTCCACCGGCGATCCCCGCCAGGTTTTGGCCGATTGAGCCGCCGGTCAGAGCCGCCCAAACGCTCAGTGATATCGTCGATGCGTCCAGCCCTGTGTGCGTCAGGCTGTTTTCGACCCCAAGCGACTTTGAAAAATCGTGGAAGCGAGTGTCGATCGCCCGCATTTGGTTGTAGACGATTTGGTTGCGGATGCGTTGGCGAGCTTGTTCTTCAGCTGCTGTTTCGTATTCCTGCTGCTTCGAGGCTTCGAAGTATGGCTTAAGTGATTGGATTGTCTCTTCGGTCGTGACCACAGTTTCGGGGTGCCCTCCCACGGAGGCGCATCCCGAAACGGTGACGCAAAGAAGAATGAGGCAGAATTTCTTTCCGACGATCTCTCGCATTGTGTCTCCGCTTTAGGCCTGGCGCGGGGGATCATTACGAGGACAAGGCGGGTAACGTACAGCAATTAAGAGTAGCCATGCGCTCTACCGCAGGCTGAATATTCTCCTAGCAGGCGATTTTCGAAGGTGGTCCTATACCTGACAAGCGTACCTAGTCGCCCCGGCCCGAGTGGTCGCCGACCAGCACCTCGCGTTTGCCGGAGTGGTTGGGCGCCGAGATCACGCCTTCCTCCTCCATCTGCTCGATGATGCGGGCGGCGCGGTTGTAGCCGATCTGCAGGCGGCGCTGGATGTAGCTGGT
>CAYXQB010000015.1:0-23953 GCA_964466435.1 uncultured Flavobacteriaceae bacterium
AAACCACGGGCGAAAGTTCGCAAAGCCCTTGAGCGCCGCGTCGGCGGCCGCGATATCGGCGAGATACTCGTCGGCGGGCAGGCTTCGCAAGTCGCGGTGCGTATTCGAATGGTTTGCGATGATGTGCCCAGCAGCCGCATAGGCGCTCAGGCGCGTCAGCTCCGCCGCTGGCTTGCCGCGCGGCACGCAGAAAAATGCCGCTTGTTCGATGCCCGCCGCTTTCAGCGCAGCGATAAGGCGCATTGTGCGTTCCTCGCCGGTGAAGGTGGCGGTGTCGTTCGTCGGTGCGTCGTCGAACGTGATCGCGATCTCGCGCGCCGTCGCGGGAGCGACGGCAAGCGCAAGGACGACGGCGAGGATGAGGCGGATCATACCGAGCGCTTCGCGCGGTCTTTTTCGTTTGTCGACTTGATCATGTTGCGGATGTTTTCCCAGTCGCTGTCGCCGAGCTTGGAGAGCTGCGAGAAGTTGCCGCCGCCGGCCAGGAACCCCGCGCCGTCGATCGCGATCGTTTCGCCGGTCAAGAAATCGCAGCCGTCGGCCATGAGGAACGTCGCGATGTTCCTGAGTTCCTGCATTTCACCGACGCGGCCCATCGGGTTGCCGGCGGAGGAATCCGTTTCGCTGCCCATGGCGCTGCCGCGCATGTTGCCGGGGTTTAGGCGTTCCCAGGCGCCCTTCGTCGGGAACGGGCCGGGCGCGATCGCGTTCAAGCGGATACCGTGCGGTGCCCATTCGACGGCGAGCGACTTCGTCATGACGTTGAGGCCGGCCTTCGACATGGCGGAGGGCACAGTGAACGGACCGCCGTTCCAGACCCAGGTCGTCAGGATCGAGATGACGTTCGCTTTGTGCTTTTTTTCGATCCAACGTTTGCCGGCGGCGAGCGTCATGTAGAACGTGCCGTGAAAGACGATGTTGGCGATCGCGTTGAAGGCGTTCGGCGACAGGTCCTTCGTGCGCGAGATGAAGTTGCCGGCGGCGTTGTTCACCAGGCCGTCGAGCGGGCCTTCGTTGAAGATGCGCGTCATGACGTCTTCGACGGCGTCCGGAACACGGATGTCGCATTCGAGCGGTGTGACTTTGACATTGCGCGTTTTCGAGATTTCGCCAGCGGTTTCCTGCAAGACCGAGCCGCGGCGGCCGCAGATGTAGAGTTCGGCGCCAAGCTTTGCGTACTCGTCCGCCATTTCCTTGCCGAGGCCTGTGCCTCCGCCGGTCACGAGGATGCGTTTGCCTTTGAGCAGATCGGCGCGAAACATCGTCATCGTCAGAGTCCTTCCGTACTTCTGGGTCTATCGCATCCGTAGAGCGAGATGAGGGCTGCCGCAACGCTTTCCGCATGCGGGCGGTGATCCATCGAAGGGATTTGTTCGCTAATCCAGTAGGTCACTTCGAACACCAGCGTTTCGTCGGAGAGACCCACGGGGAAGCAGACTTTCTTGCGCGCGTCGACGCCGCGTTCGATAGCGCGCCGCGCATCGGCGATTTGGCCCGCGCACCAGGCTTCGTCATCTTGGCAGCGGTCTAGGAATTGGCGCGTCGTTCCGGACCAAGCGTGCGAACATGCCGCCGAAGCGGCGGCGAGAAAAAAGAAGGCAATCCAGCGCATGGTGCGTCCTCCACCCGGTTGGGCGGTGCAACTATGCACGGACGTAGGATTGTCGCGCTAGACCTTTGTCGTAGGCTTGGACGCCGACCAGTTTCAGCGCGAATTCGGGGCGGCTGTCGGCGAACAGGCGGATGCCGCCGCCGAGCAGCACCGGGATCGTGAGCAGGTCGATCCGGTCGACGGCGCCGACGGCAAGGAATGCGTTGATCGTCTGCGCACCGCCCATGATCCAAACATCCTTGCCACCCGCCGCGCGCAGTGCCGTGACGAGGCGTTCGATGTCGGGGCCGACGCGGGCCACTGTCGGCGGCGCGTCGTCGAGAGCGCGCGAGGTGATGACGAGGCCGCGCATCGTTTGGTACGGCCAATCGCCGAACGAGCGCGCCATGTCGTAGCTTGCGCGGCCCATGACGACGGTGCCGACCTCGCGGATGAAGGTGTTGTAGCCGTAGTCGACGTCGTCGAATGGTCTGAGCCAATCGATGGCACCGTCGGGGCGTGCGATGTAACCGTCGAGCGATTGGGCGATGTAAATGCGTATCAGGGGCATGTCCTTTTGCTTAGCGGATCGTGTGACCGCCGACAATCAAAGCGTTTTGTGGGAGCGGTTCACGCAAGCAGAAACTTTGGTATGCTCACCTGAAGGAGATGCGATGTGAAAAGATTAGCTGCCTGGGGATTGATGGCCGTAGGCGCTTTTTGGTGTGTTGCCGTCATCGCGGTTTCGATCTGGGTCGCTCTCTTTTTGGCACCGCAGCAGCAGGGTGGTTTGGATCCAGTTCGTCCGGCTGTCGCGGTTGTGTTCGGCGTTTTGTACGGAATTCCATTCACCTTGCCCGGAATTATTGCGTTCCTTGTTGGCATGTCGGTGTGGAAGCGACCTGACCCGCTTCGAGACGCGTGAGACGGCTGCAAGCCTTCGCGATTGCCGTACTTCGAATGCGTGATTGAGATCGGAGCATCTTGGCGTTCATTGCTCTTTCAAAAGCGTCTCGATCGCTGCGAGACAGGCTGCATCGGACGGAGCCGCGCCTTCGACCACGCGCACGAGGTGTGGGGCGCGCAGCGTTAGGCCCGCTTTGCGGCGTGGGGTAGTGGCTATGGCGGTGAAGGCGAGTTCGGCGACGAGCGCCACTTCGCGGTCGTGGCGGACTTCGCGTACTGGGCCGAAGCGGGCGGTGGTGTGCGCTGCGATGAAGCGTTCGATCGGCTCGGCGTCTGCCGGCGCGACTTCACAGCGGGCGATGGGGCTGAGCCGGTCACCGTTCCAGATGCCGAATGTGCAACGGAGGGGCGATACGCGTGCGCGGGTGTTCGTGCGTTCGGCGTAGAGCAGGATGGCGGCGATCGTGCCTGATGTGTCTTTCTTCGGCACGGCGCGGAAGAGTTCGTTCTGAGCGGTCGTGGCGGGTGTCGCGCCGGTCGCGCGCGGGCGATCGACGCGCAGCGCCCCGGTGATCAGTTTTATCAGCACGTAGCGGCCGGTTTCGTCGCAGGCGTCGAGCCAGGCTTCGATGCGTTTGGGGAGTTCGCTGCGGCCAAGTGTTGTGAGGGCCTCTACAATCTCGCTCAAGGTGGGGTCGCGGTTGGCGCGGCGATTGACGATCCAGGTCAGCGCGATCGTTTCGGCGATGTCGCCGGTATAAGCTTGCGCCAAGGCGAACAGCTTTGGGTCGATGCGCGCTTCGGCGAGGCCGCGGATGAGGGCGAGTTTCGTGGGACGCAGCTTCAGCTTGCCGTCGAGCACGTCGCGGGCGAGCGTGCGGTCGGGCTCGTGCGTTTGGCGCATGTAGTCTTCGACGAACGCGGCTGTCATGCCTTCGTCGTTCAGCGTTTCGAGACGTGCGATCAAGGCGGCGAGGCGGTTCACGCGACGGGTGCCTCTTGCGGATCTTCTTCGTCGCCGTAACCGGCAATCGAGAGCGGGCGGGCGCGAATGCCCTTCGTGCTTGCCCAGTGCAGCAGCGCGGCTTCTTCACCGTGCGTGATCCAGAGTTCGCCCGGGGCCACTTCCTCGATCGTTTGGGTGAGTTCATGCCAGTCGGCGTGATCGGACACGATCAGCGGCAGATCGACGTTAGCGGCCTTCGCGCGCTTGCGCGTTCGCATCCAGCCGCTGGCGTATGCGGTGACGGGATCGTTCGTACCGCCGGGCAGATCGGCCATGCCGACGACGACGGCACCGTTGAGGTCGGCTGCGGGTGCGGCGGCGAGCGGGCGGATCTCGCCAAGCGGCACGCCGTGGGCAGCGTAGACCGCGCACAGCTTTGCCGTGGCGGCGTCAACGTAAATTGGTGCCGTGTGCCCTGCCTCGCGGAACAACGCGATCAGGCGTTGCGCCTTTCCGAGTGAGTACGCGCCGATCGTGTGCGGGCGGTCCGGAAACAGGCGCAACGCATGAAGTAGCTTCGTCGCTTCATCCGAGGCCTTCGGGTGGCGGAACAGCGGCAGACCGAACGTCGCCTCGGTGATGAAGACGTCGCACGGCACGGGTTCGAACGGCGGGCAGGTCGGGTCGCGCGCGCGTTTGTAGTCGCCGGAGACGACGACGCGCTTGCCCGCCACTTCGATCACGGCCTGCGCCGAACCGATGATGTGGCCTGCGGGCTTGAGCGTGACGTGAGCACCGGCAAGCGCGATCGTCTCGCCGAAGCGTAGCGCCTGGCGTGCGGCTGCAAACTTCTCGCCATAGCGCGCGGCCATCACAGCCAGCGTTTCCTTCGTCGCGAGCACCGCCTCGTGGCCCGAGCGCGCGTGATCCGAATGCCCGTGCGTGATCACGGCGCGCGGTACTTTGCGAACCGGGTCGACGTAGAAATCGCCGACCTCGCAATAGAGGCCGGCGGGCGTGAGCTTTAAGATATCGGCGGCGCGCATCTTGTTCGTCGGGATTTGCGCGCCGCCATTCGGCAACGCGTCTAGAAGTTTTGCTGCGTGTAGTCGGCTACCTCGCGCGCGGCCTGGCTGATCGCCATGTCAAAGTCGCCGCCGAGAAAGCCCATGCTGATCTCACCTTCGACGTTGATCTTGGCGACTTCCTTGCCTTGGCCATCGACGAAGACGACCTCGGCGGTCATCTTGCCCTTGCCGGCGCCGAACCCGATGAGGTAGCGCAGAGCGCGGTCGCCTTCGTCGAATTGGATGAAGCGATAGCGCAGCGTCAACTCGGAACCGGCGGCGAATTTGGTTTTGCCGGAGAGCAGGTACTCGTTCAATCGTTTCTCGAAATGCGCGCGTGCGTCGACCGGGATCTGAACCGTGTCCGTGCCCGACTCGATTTTGAGCGTCTTGTATGTGATGCCGGGCGTGATCGTCGGCGGCGCCATCACGGTGGTCGCGCCGCTTGCGCAAGCGACCAAGGTCAGCGCCAAGGCAATGACGGCTGCGGCATGTGCGAGCTTTTTCATGTACGTATCCTCGTTGTCGACGCAGTTTAGGCGGGTGCGGGCGGGCTTGTCACTTCCCGCAATATGCCATGACTTCGACTTCGACTTGGGCACCAAGGGCTAGGGCCGACGCGCCGAAGGCTGAGCGGGCAGGCATGCGATCGGGGTGGAAGTAGGTCACGTAGACCTTGTTGAAGTCGGCCCACTTCTTCATGTCCGCAAGCATGACGGTTGCCTTGAATACGTGATCGAAGGTCAGGCCGTTTTCGGTGAGGACGCTTTTGATGTTCTCCATCGTCTGGCGGGCTTCTGCCTCCATGCCGCCGGGGACGAGTTCCATCTTTCCGGGAACGTTGCCGAGACAGCCCGAAAGATAGAGCACACCGCCAACGCGCGTTGCGGCGCTGAACGGCAGATTTGCGGCTTTGACTGCGGGGGAAGAGATGAACTCGAGCATGTGATCTTCTCAATTTTAGCGATCGGGGTGAGGGGGCTTTGACGCGGATTTGGTTCAATTCGCGGCTCTCACGATAGCCCGCCCAAGGGGGTTTCAGCCATGCCCGAATTGAACGCGTTGTTGGTATGCGCCGCCGTGTTTCTCGCGGTGTTGCTCTGCGAGGCGATCTATGCGGGGTTTTTCCGCGACTTCGGGCTTGTGAAGTTCCGCTTGGCGTTCAAGGTGCCGGGCGCGGACGCCAAGACCGTGTGGTCGACGTATTTCGACGGGCGCAACGAATGGAATTCCGTCACCGAGCGTTTGACGTATGAGGTCGTGAGCGAGAGGCCGCGTGTCGTTCGATCCACCGCCCGGCTGCGCGGAACCAATGATGCGCCAGTAACCACCGAATGGTTGCTCGACATCATCAAGCCCGAGCGATCGTGCCGGGCGACCATCGTCAAGATCGATGGGGCTGATGTTCCGGCGGCAGAGCAAACGTCGGAGGTGTTCGAGCTTACAGCCGGCGCGGGCGGGACCGACGTGCAGGTCGAAGCGCAGATACCCGTGCGCGGGTGGCTGCGCGTTCCGCTGCACCGGCGCTATCTCAACCGAATCTACACCGACTTGCAGGCGGCGTGCCTGCGCAAGGCCGGCGTGCCGTTCCAGGCGGTCGAGCGCCGCTGGTGGTTCTGGACCGTCAAGAGGGCTTGACAGGGCGAGCAATTTCGCCCGCTTTCCGATGCACGGATCAGTGGCTATGTTCGCCTCGCCGCTAGGAGCGGTTCGAGGGGTCGACTGGGCATGCTGCCGAAGTACTTCGTTGTTTTCATCTGGTTCGTGTGGGCGGTGTCATCGACGGTGACAGCGAGCACCGCTACGGCGCCCGTGATCAAAGCCGCAGGCTGGCTGCGCGAGTTGCCCTATCGCGTGCTCATGGGCCTTGGGTTTACGCTGATGTTCGTAGCCCTAGGGCAGGCGTCGAGCCCGGTGCCGTTGGTGCCGCTGCGCGAGGCCATTCTCGCTTTCGGGTTTGCGCAGTTGTGGGAACTACCGCCGGCCGCGTTGTGGGTGTGTGCTCTTCTCGCCGCTGCCGGATTGGCATTGGCTTGGTGGGCGCGCCTGCATCTTGGCGGCCAGTGGTCGAGCGGGGTCACGCGCCGGGCGGATCATAAGCTCATCGACAGCGGACCTTATGCGCTCGTGCGGCATCCGATCTACACGGGGCTGTTCCTGGGCGCCATGGCGCTGCTCGGGATCAGCGGGCGGACGTTCGGGCTCGTGGGTTTTGTGTTTGTGGCGATGGGGTTGATCCTGAAGGCTCGGCTTGAGGAGCGGTTCTTGCGCGAGGAGTTGGGTGCCGACGTCTATGGTGCCTATGCGAAGCGCGTGCCGATGCTGGTGCCGGGATCGCCGGTGTGACTGCCGATGCGGCGAGCGACACGTTGTTGCCGCCAGCGTTCGCCGCTTGGTTCGCCTCGCGCGGGTGGAGCCCCCGGCCGTTCCAGCTGGCGCTGGTCGAGGCGGCGCAGGCGGGCGAGCACGTGCTGCTTACCGCCCCGACAGGTGGCGGCAAGACGCTTGGCGGGTTCTTGCCGAGTTTGATTGAGCTTTCGATGCCGCGTGCTGCCGTTGTTGCCGCACCGGTCGACACGCGCGAACAAAATCCGATCATCGCGCGGCTGAAGGCTAAGGCGGCGCTGCGGCCGCGCGGCGTGCATACGCTGTATCTCTCGCCGTTGAAGGCGCTGGCCGTCGACATCGCGCGCAATCTCGAGGCGCCGGTGAAGGAGATGGGGCTGAAGGTGCGGCTAGAGACGCGCACCGGCGATACCTCGGCGCATAAGCGGCAGCGGCAGAAGGTTTCGCCGCCGGATATCTTGCTGACGACGCCGGAGCAGCTCGCGCTGTTGCTGGCGACGCGCGAGGCGCCCGCGATGTTCGGCGATTTGCGCTGCGTGGTGCTGGACGAGTTGCATGCGCTGGCGCCCTCGAAGCGAGGCGACTTGTTGGCGCTCGATCTGGCGCGGCTAGCGACGCTGGCGCCCGGGCACCGGCGTGTGGGGTTGTCGGCGACGGTGGCCGATCCCGACATCCTCGCGCGGTACTTGGCGCCGCAGGCGCGCGGTGAGGTGCGGCTTGCACGTGTCGTGCGCGGGGCGCCAGGGGCGAAGCCCGATGTTTCGATCATGGACACGCAAGCGGAAGTGCCGTGGGCGGGGCACATGGCGCGGCACGCGATGAACGACATCCTTGCGGCGATCAAGGGCGCGCAGACGGCGCTGGTGTTCGTCAATACCCGCATGCAAGCGGAGTTCATCTTCCAGCAGCTTTGGAGCATCAACGCCGAGAATCTCCCGATCGCGCTGCACCACGGGTCGCTCGCGCCGGAGCAGCGGCGCAAAGTGGAAGGCGCTATGGCGCGCGGCGAATTGCGCGGCGTCGTTTGTACGTCGACGCTCGATCTCGGCATCGACTGGGGCGCGGTCGATCTGGTGATCAATGTCGGTGCGCCCAAGGGTGCGAGCCGCATTGCGCAGCGAATCGGCCGATCGAACCATCGGATGAACGAGCCCAGCCGCGCGCTGCTGGTGCCGGCAAACCGGTTCGAGGTGCTGGAGTGCGAGGCGGCGCGCGAGGCGTTGCTGCACGGCGAATTGGACGGCGAGAAGCCGCGGGCCGGCGCGCTCGATGTGTTGGCGCAGCATGTGCTCGGCTCCGCGGTCGCCGCGCCATTCGAGGCGGATGCGCTCTATGCGGAGGTGCGGATGGCGGCGCCGTATGCGGAGTTGGCGCGCGCGGACTTTGACCGGGTTCTCGACTATGTGGCGACGGGTGGGTATGCGCTGCGGGCGTATGAGCGGTACGCGAAGCTGAAGCAGACGGTCGAGGGGCTTTGGCGGGTCGCTTCGCCCCAGGTTGCGCAGCGCTACCGGTTGAACTGCGGTACGATCGTCGAGGTGCCGATGCTGAAGGTGCGGGTCGTGCGGCACTACCGGGGACCGCGGGCGACGTATGCGGGGCGCGTTCTCGGCCAAGTGGAAGAGTGGTTTCTGCAGCAATTGCTGCCGGGCGATACGTTCCTGTTTGCGGGGCAGATCTTGCGCTTCCAATCGATCGTCGAGAGCGAGGCGATCGTGACGCCGGGGCCTCCGGGCGATCCGCGAATTCCCTCGTTCGAGGGCGGCAAGTTTCCGCTGTCGACGTTCTTGGCGCAGCGGGTGCGCGAGATGATCGCCGACCCGAAGCGCTGGCAGTTCCTGCCGGATCAGGTGAAAGAATGGCTCGCGATCCAGCGGTTGCGCTCGGTCTTGCCGAAGGCGAACGAGCTGCTGATCGAGACGTTTCCAAGGGGCGCTCGACACTTCCTGGTTTGTTACCCGTTCGACGGGCGGCTTTGTCACCAATCGCTCGGCATGCTGCTCACCCGGCGGTTGGAGCGGATGGGGATGAAGCCTCTTGGTTTTGTCGCCAGTGAGTATTCGCTGGCGATTTGGGCGCTTGGGCCGCTGCACTCGCTTGATATGAATCGGCTGTTCGACGAGGACATGATGGGCGACGACTTGGATGCCTGGCTTGTCGAGTCGGCGCTGCTGAAGCGGAGCTTCAAGACTTGCGCCGTCATCGCGGGGCTGATCGAGCGGCGCAACCCGCGCGAGGAGCGGACGGGACGGCAGGTCAATTTCTCGTCCGATCTGATCTACGATGTTCTGCGCTCTCACGAGCCGGATCACATTCTCCTTCGTGCGGCGTATGACGACGCGGCGACCGTGGCGCTCGACATTGCGCGGTTGGGGGCGTTGCTCAAGCGGATCAAGGGGCACTTGGTGCTGAAGAAGCTCGACCGGGTTTCGCCGCTCGCCGTGCCGGCACTGCTCGACATCGGCAAAGTGCCGGTCGGGAGCGACGCCAGCGAGGCGCTGCTGGCCGAGGCGAGCGACGAGCTCATTGCTGAGGCGATGGGCCAGGTCCCTTGAGTTGCGGCAACGTCTCCCAGATGCGGCGGTCGTGCGCGGGCACGACGGTCAGGCCCGGTATGGCTTCTTTCAGCTGGTGAAGTCGGATCAGGAGGCCGCGCACTTGTTCCGCGTCGTTGTCGACAAGGTTGCGGGCGAGCCAAGGTTTCTCGGCCGGATGGTCGATGCCTTCGCTCTGCCAGGCGGTGTCGCCGATCAGGACGTAGTGCTTGCCGTCCGAGGTGTTGATGAAGGCAAAGATCGAGCCCGGCGTGTGGCCCGGGGCTGGCACGAGCACGACGCTGCCGTCGCCGAAGTAGTCGAAGCTGTTTTCGAAGCCGAGATAGGGGCCGTTCGGGAAGGCGTACACCTTGTACGCTGTGGTGCCGATCTTGCGGGCGAGTTCGGTCGCTGCGCCGCCGTTATCGACGAAGTCGCGCTCGGCTCGCGGAACGAGCACGGGAATGTTCGGCAAATCTTCGAGGCCGCTCACGTGGTCCCAGTGCGCGTGCGTGAGGAGGATCGCTGAGGGCGTGATGCCTGCGGCGGTTAGCTGCTCGGCGACGGTTGGCTCCTGCTCGTAGCGCGCGGTCGTTTGCATCAGCCACGGCGTCGTCTTGAAGTGCTCGGCGACGTTTTTGCCGAAGCCGGTGTCGAAGACGAGCGTGCCTTTCGGGTGGCTGACCACAATGGCGCCCATGTTGAACACGCGCTCTTCGGTCAAGTTGCCGCCGCGGTAGGCGAAGCCCGCGCTGGAGAGCATCTTGCCGGCGAGGATCGCTTTGAGTTCGACGCCCGGCGTGGCGGGAACGGGCGGCGCGGCGATGCCTTGCGCCGGCGGTGGTGCGTCGAGGTCTTGCGGCACGAACGTCCAGGCGAGCGCGAGGACGGCGGCCAGGAGCGCGAGGAGGACGAGGCGGATCACGAGACGCATGGGCTTTGAGCTTTCAATGGCTTTGCGGGTTTGAGGTTATCATGTCCCCCTCGGTTTGGCACGGGCGGTCGGGATGGCCGTCCAAGGGTCGTCGGGCCAGTGGTGTTTCGGGTAGCGGCCTTTTAGGTCGCGCTTCACTTCCGGGTAGCCGTTCTTCCAGAAGCTTTTGAGGTCGCGCGTGACTTGTACGGGGCGGCGCGCGGGCGAGAGTAGATGCAGCGTCAACGGCACGCGGCCGTTCGCTACCGTCGGCGTTTCGGCGAGGCCGAACATTTCCTGCAGCCGAACGGCGAGGACGGGCGTGTCGTCGGCGTAGTCGATCGCGATGCGCGATCCGGAGGGGACTTCGACATGGGTTGGGGCAGCCAAGTCGAGGCGCTTTTTCTGTTCCCAATCGAACAAGCTGTGCAGCGCGTTCGAGATGTCGATGCGGGGGAAGTCTGCCGCGCGCGTGATGCCGCCGAGGAACGGCTGGAGCCACGTCTCGAGCGTGCGCGTGAGCGCTTCGTCGGAGAGGTCGGGCCAACCGGCTTCAGGTTCGAGATTCCGGACGAACGCCACGCGGGCGCGGAACGCGTCCAATTCCGGCGTCCAGTTCAGCGCTTTGAGGCCCAGTTCGCGGATGCCCGCGAGGACGGCTGCGGCGAGTTTCGCGGCGTCTGGTTTCTTCAGCGGGCGCTCGGCGAGCGTGAGCGCGAAGAGGCGTTCTTCCTCGCGTGCGATCGCCGCTTTCTCGCGGCTCGACCATTCGCAGACTTGGCGCGTTTCGATGTGGCCTGAGAACAGCTCTTCGATATCGGCGAGTGTGAGCGGTGCGGCTTGGTGGATCTTTGCGTTGGCGCCTGCGCCGTCGAGGGCTGCGATCGCGAGATAGTCTTGGTTCGCCAGCGCGTCGGTTTCGGGCAACGTCGCGCCGCGGCCGCTCGCCATGCGGAAGCTTGCGGGGCCGCGGCGTTTGGCGACGCGTTCCGGATAGGCGAGCGCGGTGAGGCGGCCGGCAGCACTTGTGTTGAGGCGGTCTTTGGCATCGAGCGAGCGGGCCCAGGCGCGGGCTTGTTCGCGGGCGCGGGCGAGCGCGCCACGGTCCACCTTCGCCAAGGCTTCGGTGGACAGGCCGGCGTTTGCGCTGCCTCTTTCGAACGCTTCGAGCCGCGTGCGCAGGTCCGCGTCTTTGAGCCCACGGACGACATCGCGTTCGCTCAAGATCGCGGCGAGCGCGGCGGCGGTTGCGCCTTCTCCCAACTCCTTCGCGCGTAGCATCATGTGGGCGAGGCGCGGATGCGCGCCAAACGTGGCGCAGGCGCGGCCGTGCGCTGTGATACGGTTGTCGGCGTCGATCGCGTCGAGTTCGCGCAGCAGATCTTGCGCTTCGGCGAATGTGCCCGCCGGCGGCGGATCGAGCAGCTTCAGCCGGCTCGCGTCGCGTTCGCCCCAGAGCGCCAGGTCGAGCGCGAAGGGGCTGAGATCGCTCGTCAGGATTTCGGGCGGCGTGTACGGGGTGAGCGCCCGCGTTTCGGCTTCCTCCCAAAGGCGGTAGCAGATGCCGGGCGCCACGCGGCCCGCGCGGCCGCGGCGCTGGTCGGCTGAGGCAAGGCTTAGGCGTTGCGTGACCAGGCGCGTCATGCCGGTCGCGTGGTCGTAGCGCGCCGTGCGCTGCAGGCCGGCGTCGATCACCACGCGCACGTCTTCGATGGTGAGGCTGGTTTCGGCGATCGCTGTCGCAAGCACGATCTTGCGTGTACCTGGCAGTGTGCGGATCGCGCGATCTTGAGCGTCAGCGGGCATCGCGCCGTAGAGCGGCAGTAGCGTTGCGCCGTGCAAATCTTCAGCCTCGAGCAGGCGTGCGACGGTGCGGATTTCGCCTTCGCCCGGCAGGAAGACGAGAAGGCCGCCGTCGGTTTCGTGCAGCGCGCGGAGGATGACGTTCGCCGTCGACTGTTCGATGCGCGCGGTGGCTGCCGGCGGTGCGTAACGTGTTTCGATGGGGTGAAGGCGGCCTTCGGAGCGAACAACCGGTCCGTCGACCAGTTTTGCCACGCGCGTGCCGTCGAGGGTGGCGGACATGACGAGAATTTTGAGATCGTCGTTCAGCGCGGCTTGGGTTTCGAGCGTGAGCGCGAGGCCGAGATCGGCGTTTAGGCTACGCTCGTGGAATTCGTCGAAGATCACGCAAGCCACCCCCTTCAGTTCCGGGTCGGCTTGCAGACGGCGCGTCAGCAGGCCTTCGGTCACGACTTCGATGCGGGTTTTGGTGCTGACCTTCGCGTCGAGGCGCACGCGGTAGCCGACGGTTTCGCCGACCTTCTCGCCCAAAAGGTCGGCCATGCGGGCGGCGGCGGCGCGGGCGGCGACGCGGCGCGGCTCAAGCATCAGGATCTTCTTGCCCTTCGCCCATGGTTCGCCGAGAAGCGCGAGCGGCACCATCGTGGTCTTGCCGGCCCCAGTCGGCACTTCGAGCACGGCCGAACGCGCCGCGGCAAGCGTGCGCTTCAGGTCCGGCAGGGCCGCCTCGATGGGTAACGTCATGCGCGTATCCCTAGCAGATGGCCCCATGCCCTCAACCGGAAAACGGCCAATTTCGCGCGACGCAAAATCTTATCCGTTAGAAGCGTTAGATTGGCGGCGTTCTGCGGTTTCATCCGTTAGATATCCGTAAGAAATGCGTTTGGTTGGCGTTTGGGCGGGCGGGGCGTTGCTTGCATCTTCTTCGTATATAAGATATACTGTTTTCCTTGGAATAAGAACCGCCTGCGGCAAAGTTGCTGCACCGGGCGTCAGGTCGAGATGCTGTCGCGGATGGGCCGCTGCGGCGAGCGCCGGATTGTCCTATGATCGGCCAATGGAAACCTTGGCAGCCGGTCGCATAGCGCTTTGGGAAGGCGGTAGCCTTTGGGTGTTCGATGTCTCGAGCGCCGCCGAGGCGCCCAGAAGCACCGAGATGCACGCGCACCACGCGTTTCAACTTACGTTCTCGCTTGGGGGCAGCTTCACTTTCAATCTGGAGAGTGGCGCCGTGCCGGGGCCTTCCGCCATCGTGGCGCCGGATACGCTTCATGCTTTCGAGGCTCAAGGATTGGTCTCGCATTTGTTTGTCGAGCCGGAGAGTCGTGCAGGGCGCACGCTTGAGCAACTGATGCAAGGCCGTCCGGCGGTGGCGATCAACGCTGCGCAGGTGCAGGATTCGCCGCGCCTCATCCTCGAGGCATTCCGGGATCCGCACGATCCCAGGTCGGCTTTGCGCGACGCGGGGGTGAAGATCAGCGATCGCATTGCCGGGCATGCGCGCGCCGCCGAGCCGGATCGCCGCGTGCGTCAGATCATCAAATGGGCGGCCGACAATCTGGACCGGTCGCTCGGCATCGACGAAGCAGCACGAAGCGTTCGTTTGTCGCCCAGCCGCGCAAGCCATCTGTTTGTCGAGGAAACCGGTCTGCCGTTTCGCACCTACGTGCTTTGGCTTCGCCTGGTGCGCGCGGTCGATGCCTACGTTGCCGGCCGGACTCTTACCGAAGCCGCGCAAGAGGCCGGTTTTTCGGATTCCGCGCATTTGAGCCGCACATTCAAGCGGATGTTCGGTATCCCCGCGGCTGCGCTCGAAATGTCGTAGCCGTTTCATTCAAGCGGCGGCGAGCTCCGGGGCTTAGGTATGGCGTGTCCTCAGGGGACATCAACCAACGCCTATCCAAGGAGAACTCAAATGAACAACGAACCGGCTTCCCGCCTCAATACCTCAAGCGCCACCGACTGCGCTTGCGGCGCTAACTGCCGCTGCGGTGACAACTGCAACTGCGGCAAAGGTGCTTGCGGTGCGGACTGCACTTGCTCGGCCTAACGCTGCGGCCCGAGTTTTCGCCGCCAAGGTAGCTCGGGCCGGCCTCTTTCATTCTTGAAACCCATTTCGATCGAAGGCGAACTGTCATGGAATACCTCGTAGGAGTCGTTCTCGGGCTTGCGGTTTGCGGTCTTGGAACCGTTGCTGGGTTCGAGCGAGACCGGTCGTTCTATCCGGTCATCATGATCGTGGTCGCTTCCTATTATGCGTTGTTTGCCGTTCTCGGCAGCGACGTACCCGCCCTCTATGTTGAGGTCGCGATCTCGATCGGGTTCCTTTCGCTTGCGATGATCGGCTTTAACACTAGCCTTTGGATCGTTGCGGCGGCCTTGGCCGGTCATGCTGGCCTCGATCTGGTTCACGGCCAGGTGGTGACAAATGCGGGTGTGCCTGATTGGTGGCCGATGTTTTGCGCAAGTATCGACGTGTTCATGGCGGCCTATCTCGCTTGGCGGCTTACTTTGAAGCGGATTGATGCGAGCAATCGCCTGACCTTCGGTCATCGCATCCGCGCTTACGTCCAAGTCGAACTCAACGCTGCGCAAGCGGCCGAACAGGCCGGCGAGCCGCTGGGAGCGTTTCGCCACCTCGAGCGCGCCCATGTCCTTGGACAAGGATCGACTGTGCAGCATGTTCGCGTGCACTTGCGCATGCTCGCCTGGGGCCTGCGCTACCGCAACGCGCGCGAGGTTGCCGGTCAGGTCATGCGTGTGATTGGTGCCGCGACCAAGACGTGGGTCGGGCTCGTCCCGCACGGCAATACCGGCGGGGCCAATGTGAGTGCGTTCAAGCCTCTACCGGTTCCCGACGAACTGGCCGACATCATCGACGTCGCGCGGTCGCCGCGGCAATGGCTCAGCTGATCTCAAAGGGTGAAACGCCATGCTCGCCGTCACCTGCCGTTACTACGGCTCCCCTGACATGTTGGCGCTTGAAGAAGTCGCGCGGCCGGCGCCCAAGGCCGACGAGATTTTGGTCCGCGTCCGGGCCAGCAGCGTGACGTCCGGCGATGTGCGCCTGCGCGCCTTTCGCGGTGCCGGCATCTTCTGGCTGCCGATGCGGTTGCTCTTCGGCGTGCTGCGTCCGCGCAATCCGTTTACCGGGATGGAATTCGCCGGCGTCGTCGAGGCCGCCGGAGAAGGCACGAGCCGCTTTCGCGCCGGCGATGCCGTTTTCGGGATGAAGATCGGCGGCACCAATGCGGAGTATGTTGCTGTTCGCGAAGCGGCCGCGATTGCCGCCAAGCCGGATGGTTTGAGCTTCGAAGAGGCGGCGGTCGTTCCGTTTGGTGCTCTGTCCGCCCTGACGTTCTTGCGCGACTTTGTGCAGATCAAGCCCGGGCAGAAGATTCTCATTCATGGAGCGAGCGGCGCTGTGGGCGTGTTCGCTGTTCAGCTCGCCAAGCATTTTGGCGCCCACGTCACTGCCGTCTGCAGCGCGGCGAACATCGAACTTGTGAGCTCGCTCGGCGCCGATCGGGTGATCGACTATTCCAGGACTGACTTTACGCAGATTGCGGAGGTCTTTGACGCGATCCTCGACACCGTCGGGGGCACTTCGTTTTCGCGCAGCAGACGCGTGCTTGCGTCACGGGGGCGCCACGTCTTTGTCGTGCAAACGGCGACGCAGCTTCTCCAGGCGCTTTGGACCTCGATGCGCCCAGGCAAGCGCGTCGTTGTGGGCTTTTCCGGCGGCGATTCCAAAGACGATCTCCTGCTGATCACGCGACTGATCGAATCGGGCCGGATCAGGCCGGTGATTGATCGCACCTACCCTCTCGAAAAAGTCGCCGACGCCCATCGCTATGTAGAGACCGGTCGAAAGCGGGGCGGTGTGGTGGTTTCGGTGAACGAAAAGACCTAATGCGTGGTACGGAGCCATGTCATGCTTTGGCTACTGTTGAGCGCAGCGTCTGGATGGGCTCGTGACCGTCGATGCAGCACCGGCAATCGCCGCTTGGTTCGCCGCCAATGTCGACGCGCCAATCGTGGTTGGGCCCGACGCGGAAAGTGAGCAGTGGGCGTCGGACGGCGCGCGTCGCGCGGGCTGTCCGTTCGTGCTGTCGCAAAAGACTTGGCGAGGCGACCGGAGCGTGGAGGTCGTCGTGCCCGATCTTCAGTCGTGGCGCGACAGGACGCCGGTGTTGATCGACGACATCATCTCGACCGCGAAGACGATGATCGCGGCGGTCCGGCATGTCCGCGAGACCATGCCGAAGCCGCCGATCTGCGCGGGTGTTCACGCCGTCTTTGCCGAGGGGGCTTATCGGGATTTGCTGGCGGCAAGGCCTTCGCGGATCGTGACGTGCAACACGATCAGCCACGAGACGAACGCCATCGACGTTCGTCCCGCGCTCGCGACCGCATTGGCCGAATTGGCGGCCGAGACGATGCGTTCGTGAGGCGATACGTGCGCGCTTACATTCCGCCCTGGTGGTGGGGCATCAGAAAGTGCATCAGCAACTCGTCGGCCGTTTTGCGTTGGTCCGTGTCGAGCGCTTCGTACAGCGGCTTCGCGGCGTCGTAGACCTTTTTGAATCCGGCGTGATGCATGTCCATCATTTCGATGTGGTGCTGTGCCTTGTCGAGGAACGATTTCGCCTTGTCGGGCTTGCCGTGTGCCTTGTGGCCGTCTTGTTTCTTGCCGTGTTCTTTGTGGTCGCCGCCTGCAGCGTTGCGGTAGGCTTCCGCGAAATCGTTCCAGGCTTTCTCTTGCGACGAGGCGATCTTAAGTTCGGTTTTGAGGAAAGCGAGGGCGCCCTCGGTGCGCTGCATCATCATGCATTGACCGCCGCCGCCACCCTGGCCGCCGCCCATCATGGGCTGTGCGAGGGCCGCCGACGATGCCAACAGCGCGACGGCGACGATGGTCAAAGTGTTCATGGTCAAACTCCTCGGGGCATATACCCTGTGGGGGTATGTTAGCCGGTGTGGGCTCTGCCACCTTGCGCTGGATCAACACCCCGCGCCCTAGCGGACCGTGATGTCGCCCTGCATGCCGAGATCGGC
This sequence comes from uncultured Flavobacteriaceae bacterium, assembly GCA_964466435.1. Classification (GTDB taxonomy): domain Bacteria; phylum Pseudomonadota; class Alphaproteobacteria; order Micropepsales; family Micropepsaceae; genus SZUA-430. Next base: position 17,165 of record CAYXQB010000015.1, read on the forward strand.
GTGGCCCGGATAACTGCACGCGAACAGAAGCTGGCCTGGCGCGGTAAAACTCCAAACGAGTTCGCGGGTCTCGCCGGGGGCGATATGGATCGAGTTTGCGGGCATCTCGTGCTCGCTCTCGTCGTGGTTCATCGCCGCCATCTTTTCCATTTCGGCTTGGTGCTCGGCTTGTTCCGCCGCGGTGCCGATCGTGAGCGCGTGCTTCTGCTTGCCCTTGTTCGTGACAACGAATTTGACCGTCTCGCCCGCGTTGAAGGAGATGGCCTTGGAGCTGAACGCGTATTCGCTCGCGTCGAGCTTGACGATGCGCGTCGCCGCCTTTGCCTTGGCGGAATGACCGGTGGCATGTCCGCCGGCGCCGTGGCCGGTGCTCGCAAAGACGGCGCCAGCGGTGAGCAGAGATGCGAGAGCCAGGATAGAGATCGCTTTCATCGGTTTGTCCTTTCAAGTTCTAGAGGCGCACGCGCAATCCAAGGCGCAGCGTCGTTTCTTCAACGTCCTCACCGGTGGCGCGTGCGCGCAGCGCCGTTTCGCCCAGCGCTCGGTCGTGGACCAGTTCGACATAGGGTGCAAACTTGCGGGTGACTTCGTAGCGAAGCGCGAGGCCGGCTTCGACGCGGCTCAGTCCCGCGCCGATGCCGCGTTCGGGCATGTCGTCGGCGTAGGCTTCGACTTCGATCGAGGGCTCCAAGAACACATCCTGGGTGAGCGCAAAGTCGATCGATTGTTCGAGGCGCAGAGCGACGTCGCCTTCGTCGCTGACGTACAAGTGCGAATCGGTTTCGAAGAAGTAGGTCGCCATGCCGTGAAAGCCGATGGCGGCCCACGCGCGCCCGTCGGGTTCGATGTCGTAGCGCAGGCCCGCTTGGACATCCCAGAACTCGGCGATGTTCCAGCTCACGAAGCCGCGCAGTTCGGCGTCTTCGACCTTGCCGTCGAACGCTTCACCTTCGGTTTCGATCCTGACTTTGACGTCGTCGCCGCCGACCCACGCGTAGGCATCCCAGGTGACGAATGTGCCGTCGTCATCATCGAGCCAGCCCGCGTCCGTGCCATCGACCTCGGCGCCCGCACCCCAAAAGATCATGGGGTGGGCCATCGGGTCGTCCTTGCTGTGCGCGCCCGCGCCCAAGGCCACGCCTGTGGTCAAGGCGGCGGCGAGGATCGTGGTGCCGAGGCGGATCATTTCGCCTCCGCGCTCATGCGGGCGACGACGACTTTCGTCATCATGCCTGAGGCCATGTGATAGAGCAGGTGGCAGTGGAACGCCCACTCGCCGGGCTCGTCGGCGGTGAGCAACGCAGAGTAGCTTGCGCCGGGTGCGACGCTGACGATGTGCTTGTTGGGCAGGCGTTCGCCGGGTTGTCCGTTCAAGAGCTGAACGAACATGCCGTGCAGATGCATCGGGTGCGCCATCATGCTTTCGTTCACAAACGTAATCTTCACGCGCTCGCCATAGGCGAGTTCGATCGGCGCGGCGTGTTCGGCTTTGGCGCCGTTCAGCGTCCAGATGTAGCGCTCCATCGAACCGCCGAGCTTGACGACGATTTCGCGGGTGGGCGTGCGCGTGTCTTTTTGCGGCGCGAACGACTTCAGGTCGGCGTATTTCAGGGCGCGCATGCCCGGCGGCGTGCCGGCGTCAGCCCAGCCGCGAGGCGGGCCGCTCTTGGCGGGCGGCGTTGCTGCGGTGTGACCGCCGTGGCCGCTATGATCGGCCCCGTGGCCGGCGTGTGCGCTGTGATCGGTTTGTGGCGCCGCGTGACCGGCATGGCTCGACTGGTCCGACGGCGCGCCATGCCCGGCGTGTCCGGCGGCGCCGTGGGCCATGCCCATGTCGTTCATCGTCAGCAGCGTGCGCTTGCGCAGCGGTGGCATTTCGCCGGTCATCCCTTCGCGCGGTGCGAGCGTCGCGCGGGCATAGCCCGAGCGGTCGATCGGTTCGGCGATTAGCGTGTAGGCTTTGTCTTCGCGCGGGGTGACGATCACGTCGTAGGTTTCGGCGACTGCGATGCGCATTTCGTCGACGGGCACGGGTTCGACGTCTTGGCCGTCCGCCTGGACGACGATCATCTTCAAGCCCGGAATGCGCAGGTCGAAATAGGTCATCGCAGAGGCGTTGACGATGCGCAGGCGCGTGCGCTCGCCCGGCTTGAAGAGCGCCGTCCAGTTGGCGGACGGCGGTTTGCCGTTGACGAGGAACGTGTAACCGGAGACGTCGGCCATGTCCGTCGGGTCCATGCGCATCTCGCCCCACTCCAGGCGGTCGCGCAGCGTGGCGCCCAATCCGTCGCGGCCGGCGTCACGGAAGAAGTCGCCGACGGTGCGGCGTCCTCGGTTGTAGTAGGCGTGATCGTTCTTCAGGTTGCGCAGGATTTCGTTCGGGTTTTCTTCGGTGAAGTCGGAGAGCACGACGACGTGCTCGCGCTCCGTCTGCACGGGATCGGCTTCGCGCGGTTCCAGGATGAGGGCGCCGTAGAGGCCGGCCTGTTCCTGCGCGCCGGAATGCGAGTGGTACCAATAGGTGCCGGACTGACGGACCTTGAATCGATAGGTGAAGGTTTCGCCGGGCTTGATGCCGGGATAACCGTTCAGCCCTGGCACGCCGTCCATCATGCCGGGCAGCAGAAGCCCATGCCAATGGACAGACGTGTCTTCGTCGAGTTTGTTCGTGACGTGGATCGTCACATCTTCACCTTCGCGGAAGCGCAGCGTCGGGCCCGGCAGTTGGCCGTTGAACGTGATGGCCTGGACCGGGCGTCCGGTGACGGCGACCGTTGTGCGCTCAACGGTCAGCCGCAATTCGGCCGCCGCAGCGCCGGCGATCGTGGCGGCGAAAGCGGTAAAAAGCACGAGGGCGAGTGTGGCGAGGCGCATGGCTGTTATATACCCCCTGGGGGTATGCCTGGCAACCCCGCCTAGGCAGGCCGCAATTCCACGGCGGCCTTGGCCAGGCGGCGATAGAGGTTGCGCCGGCGGGCGAGCGGCCACCATTCGTAGAGGAAGATTTCGAGCGGGCGCCAGTTCGCGACCCATCCCAGGATGATCAAACTTTCGCGCGTCAAGCGTGTGACGGGACCGTCGCCCAGGACGACGTCTACGTATTGGGCCGCAGCCATGCACGCGATGAGGACGGCAATCCCGATCGCCAGCGACAAGCGGCCCACTCGGAACAATTCGCGCAAGTCGCGACCGGTCGCCTCGGCCCGCAACACGAAAAAGCGCTTCATGCCGTTTTCGAGATCGGCGGCGGCGGGCGAGTTCGCTTCGGCCTTCGGCAGGTGGACGACGATGCGGAACGCGCTGTCGTGCGGCAGTTCCCTCGCCCAGCCGACGATGAATTCCTCCGCGTCCTTGTCCAGGTCGCGTTCGTGGAAGGGGTAGGGATCCAGCGATTCAAACAATTGCGCGACTTCGCGGATGTTCAACTCGATCGTGGATGTGGCGGGCGGTGTGGGCATCGGTGGCGGATATGAGCAGATTTGCCTGCCTTGCGGCAGCCCCGTGCTTGGCCGCTTCTTTTTTTCCGGCCACTGACACTTTGGCGAACTAGGCGGGGGCCGCGAATCCTGGCATGCGTTGCGGGTGCGTCATTGAGGTTTTCTTCGTTGTCCGTTCCCACCGTTGATGTGCCTGCGGCGGCTCATAAGCCGCGCGATGCCCGGACTTGGGCGCAGCTTCTCGTTCCCTATCGCGATCCGTCGACACCGCGTTCCTTTATGGAGATCGCAATCACGGTGGTGCCGTTCTTGGCGCTGTGGGCGGCGATGTGGTTTCTGATGGGGTATAGCTATTGGCTGGCGCTGCCGCTTGCGATCCCCGCGGCAGGGTTTCTCGTGCGCATTTTCTTGATCCTGCACGATTGTGGGCACGGCGCGTTCTTCAAGAACAAGGCGCTCAACGATTGGGTCGGCCGCTTGTGCGGAGTTCTGACGCTGACGCCGTTCGGCGTCTGGCGCAAGACGCACAACATGCATCACGCGACGTCGGGCAACCTCGACCGGCGCGGCCTCGGCGACATCGAGACGATGACGGTTGCAGAATACAATGCCGCGCCGTGGTATGAGCGGCTGCGCTATCGGGCGTATCGTCATCCGATCACGTTGTTCGTGATTGGACCCGCGTTCGTGTTCTTTCTCTCGAACCGGCTGCCGGTCGGGCTGATGGACGGCGGCTGGCGGCCGTGGTTTTCGGCGATGGCGAACAACGCCGTGATCGCGGCGGTCGTTGTCGGGATGATGTACCTCGTCGGGTGGAGCGAGTTCTTGATGATCGAATTGCCGATCCTCTTGCTCGCCTCGTCGATCGGCGTTTGGCTGTTCTACGTGCAGCATCAGTTCGAGGGCACGGTGTGGGCGGAGTCCGACAGGTGGGACATACAGCAAGCCGCGCTCCAGGGTTCGTCGCATTACGACCTGCCGGCGGTGCTGCGCTGGTTCACGGCGAATATCGGCGTGCATCACGTGCACCATCTGTCGAGCCGCATTCCGTACTACCGGCTCCAGCGCGTGCTGCGCGATCATCCGGAGCTGCGCGATATGGGGCGGCTGACGCTGTGGCAGAGTTTCTCGTGCGTGCGGCTTGCGCTGTGGGACGAGATGAAGGGGCAGCTTGTGAGCTTCCGCGATCTCAAGCGGGCGTAATCGGGCGCCCGACTGCCGGAATCCGTTCGCGAAATAATTTTTGACCGGCGCGCCGCGCGCAAACGGTTGAACGTTGCATCGATCTTGGCGTCTACTTGGCCTCACGTTCAGTGAGGTGTTGCCATGCGTGTGTTTGGCAAAGTGAAGTCGTTCGACCGGACGACGGGAACGGGATGCGCGCTCGCCGACAGCGGCGCGCAAGCGGTGTTCACCAGCGCGGCGCTGAAACCGTTCGGGCTTTGCGCCATCGACGACGGCGTGGCGCTCTGTTTCGAGCTGACGCTTGAGCGCGGCCAGCTGACTGTCGCGCAGATTTACGAGATCGCAGGCCACGGGCCGCATCCGGGTGCTGCGCGGTCGAGCGACAAGCCGCCTGTGCCGGAGCCGGACCAGCGCGTCAGAGGCCGCGTTCAGTGGTTCGATGCCGCCAAGGGCTTCGGCTTCGTCGTCTCGAAAGACATCGTCGGCGACGTGTTGCTGCACCGCTCGGTGCTTGACGCGATCGGTATCGACGGGATCCGCGAGGGGGCGGTTCTGGAGTTCGACCTGGTTCGCAAGCTCAAAGGTCCGCAGATCACGCGCATCCATGCGGTGCTGGCGCCGGAGCAGCCGTTGCCGCCGGGGTTTAGCGTTATTCCGCTCTCATGGAGCAGTATCAGTGTCACGGTCGATCAAGATGAAGATGTGGTCGACAAGATCAAGGCGCGGCAGGCGCGCAAAGTCGACCGGGGCGCCGCCATCCCTTGGGACCGCCACAAAGGATTCGGTTTCATTGCGCGCGAAGACGAAGACGACGCGCCGGTGTGGGAAGAGGCCGTTTGCCGCTGGTTCAGCCGGCCGAAGGGCTTCGGCTTCCTGCGGCTGGTCGACGGGGACGAGGATATCTTCGTCCATATGGACCTTTTGCGCCGGTCGGGCATTTGCGAACTCAGGCCCGGGCAGCGCGTGCGGGTCGAGACCGAGCGGACGGAGCGCGGGCTCATGGCGGTCGCTGTTGCACTCGTCTGGGACGACGACGTGGGCCACGCGTAAGGCCCTCACGAAAAGTCCGGCCAATTTGTGCTGGCGGCCGTGCGGCTGGGCGTAGGCGCGACCGGCCCGCCAGGGCTATACTGTGCGATCGCAATTTCAAACCATGGAACAATGAAACGATGAGCGGCTCGCGGCGCAGGCGCGTCATTGTTCCGTCGTTTCGTTGTGCGAGATTTTTTTTTTGCGTTGGAGGAGAGCCAGGTGAACATCGTCAAGAGCATCCTTGCCGTTCTGGCGGGGCTCGTCTTCATCGTCGCCACCCACATGGGCACGGACGAGGTGATGCATGCGGCGGGTGTTTTTCCACCCAAAAGCGAGCCGATGTTCGATCCGGCGTTGAACGCGCTCGCGCTCTTCTATCGATGCGCGTTTTCGGTTTTGGGCTGTGCGCTTACCGCCTGGCTCGCGCCGCGGGCGCGTATGGCGCATGCGTTGACGCTGGGGGCGATCGGCACGGTGCTGGCCGGTCTTGGCGCTTATGTCATGATCCCGCTGAACGTCGGGCCGGTGTGGTATCCGGTCGCGCTTGCGGCGAGCGCGCTGCCGTGTGCTTGGGTTGGGGGGAAGCTCGTGCGGGGTTGAGCGCTTTTGCGGGTTTGCGCTTGGCGCGTGAAGCGGCTACCAGCGCCGTCGATCCACGGAAAGGCCTATACCCATGAAGAAGAAAAAGGGGCTGAACCCGCCCTACGCTCAAGCCACCAAGGACGCGCGCTTCGAAGGCACGTTCGAGGTGCTCGTCCCCGTGCCGGAGCGCGTGCGCCCGCACCGCGTGGCGCTGCAGTTCGACAGCCAGGCCGCGGCGGAGAGCTGGATCCATTCGCCGGACGGCGAGGATGCGATTGCGGAGATTTTGAAGGCGGGGGTTTGAACTAAAGCGCGGTCCCTCGCGCGCATTTGTTATCGCGGCATTGCAACGAATGCCGTTTGAGGGCGTTGTCCTTTCTGTGTCACGAAAGGATACCCTCATGTTGACCAAGAACACCTATCTTCGCCTTGTCGCCCTTGTGGTCGTGACGGGCGGATTGATCGGCGCAGTCCTGCCCGCCGATGCCCATGACCGGCGTGATCGCGACCGGACAAGCTTTTCAGTCACGCTGAATGGCGTCCAGCTCGGCTA
>CAYXQB010000016.1:0-23086 GCA_964466435.1 uncultured Flavobacteriaceae bacterium
TGTCGTTCCTCTTGTGCGGCCTCACCTACGGCATCGCGGCGGCGACGATTGCGTCAGACAAGGACGCGGTGAAGATGATGAACGGTGCGCTTGGCGACATGGGCGGCTATATCGTGCTTGCGTTCTTCGCGGCGATCTTCATTGCGCTGTTCAATTGGTCGAACCTCGGCATCATCATGTCGGTGAGCGGCGCTGAGTGGTTGAAGGGCATGGGCTTCGTCGGGCTGCCGCTTCTCATCGCGATCATCTTCGTGTCCGCGGGGATCAACATTTTCATCGGCTCGGCGTCGGCGAAATGGGCGATCTTGGCGCCCGTGCTCGTCCCGATGTTGATGCAGCTCGGCATCAGCCCGGAGTGGACGCAGGCCGCGTATCGCTTGGGCGACTCCATGACGAACCCGATCACGCCGCTGCTCGCCTACTTCCCGCTGATCCTGATCACGGCGCAGCGTTACGTGCCGAATGCGGGTATCGGGTCGATGGTGGCTTTGATGCTGCCCTACTCCATCTGGTTCGGCATTTCCTCGACCGCGATGTTCGCCGCTTGGTGGCTTGCAGGGTTGCCGTTGGGGCCGGAGGCGGTCGCGGCTGTTCCAGCGCCTGGACCGTAGGCGGCCCGAGCCGCGTTCGGCTATAATGGCCGGCGTAACAGGTGAGTGCACATGCGCAAGGTTTTGCTGTCTTTCGTTCTGATCGGCGTCGGCGGGTGTCAGACGATGATGGAGTCGCCGCCCGCCAATCCGCAAACGGTGATCGGTCAGCGGGTTGGAATCATGAAAGGGTTCGTGGGCGCGCTTTCGGCGTCGTCCGCTTTCGCGCAAGGCAAGGGTGGTGCACCGGCGGCGCAGGCGAAGGTCGCCACGGCGCGGGCTGGTGCAGCAAAGCTTGAGGGGCTGTTCCCGCGAGGGACGGCGTTGGGCGACAAGGGCGTTACCCGGTCGCGCGCGCTGTCGACGATCTTCAAGAACCGGTCCGACTTCGAGGCGAAGCTTGCGGCGTCGGCGCAGACGCTAGCCGCGCTAGAGGGCGCGCTTGCACGCGGATCGAAGGCCGATACGACGGGCGCGCTCAACAGGGCAAAGGCGGCATGCGGGTCTTGCCACGACAAGTATCGCGCGGCGGACGAGTGATCCGCAGCGCCGCCGTTGCGCTGATCGGGATCGGATTCGTTGCGATAGCCATTTTCCTGATCGCATCCGGTCACCTGCCGTGGACCTCGCCCGATCCGTGGTGCGTGATGGCGTTCTTCGCGGGCTGCGCGATCGTCGGTTTGGTCGAAACCGTGCAGGGGTGGTGGCCGCGGCCTTTGTCGAGCGCGTCGCGGTTTGCAGCTCAATTCAATCGGGCGCAGCTCGGCGTGTTCGCAGCTGCGGGTGCTTTGTGGGGCGCCTCGGGCTGGCTTGGGCTCTATGGCCACGTGTACCCCGCATGGGTCGCGTGGATGGTGCTCGCGTTCGGCGGTGTTTGCGCGTGTCTGCTCAGCGGCCTTGTGTTCGACGGGCGCGACCAGGTGATCATCGATCACGAAGGCATCGCCGATCGGCGCATCGTGCGCGACAAGATCCCTTGGAGCGACGTTCGCGCGATCTCCGTCGGGCATACGGGTGGCGTGCCGTCGGTGGCGGTCACGCTTCATGATCCGGCGGGCTATCGGGCGAAGCGGCCTTGGATTGCCAAGACATTCGGCCGTTCGGTCGAACCCGTGCACGTGATCAGCCTGCAGCTTGCCGCGTCGTTCGATGACATTGTGGCGGCGGTCACACGTTTCGCACCGCCGGAGCTGCTGCCGCACGAGAAAGGCGCGATTTGGCTGGGCGACGACACGCTGTAGCGCTGGTCACAGCGTGAAAGACGTCCCGGTTGTGATCAGCGGCACTTCAACCTTTGCCCTGCCCGGCGCACTTAACAAGCGTGATTAAGAGGACGTTTCGGGATCCCCGCGAGGGACCTGAACCCAGGGGAGAGACCACAATGATTATGCAGAGCTTCGAAGATTGGCTGATCGGTGCGGCGTCGGTGTTGGCCGTGGCGGGGACGCTGGGTGCGCACTTGTTGACCCAACCCGTCGTCAGCGATGCAATCGCCGCCGAACGGGTCGAGCCGGCCTATTCGATCGTCGTGACGGGCAAACGTTTGCCCGCGATCTGCAAGACCGACCCGACGGCTGGCGAATGCGCGAACCGCGGCGCGACGCGGGTTGAGATCACGCAGAACTAACGGCCTATTCGGCCGGAACGGGCGCCGCCGCCGCGGATACGGGCGGTGTCGCCAAGGTGGCCGGCTTCACGCCCCACGCAATGCGCGACCAGGCGCGCTCGTGAAAGTAATAGAGCACCATTTTCGTCAGCAGCTCGAGAACCGCTATAGAGCCGCCGATGGCGGCGTTGCCGGTGATCAGCCAGCCCAGCAAAAACGTGTCGAGCGAGCCGACGCCGCGCCAGGTAAACGTCTTGGCGATGGCACGCGCGTGCGTGGTTCGGCTCTCGGCGATGAGTTGCTGAGGTTCCACGAGCAGGCCTTTCTTGGTCTTTGACGATGGTGAAGTAGGTTATTTTACAAGCACAATCAAGTATATGTTTTTATTAACAACACTTGGTGTGAATAAAGCTTATTGCGAGGCCGGCGGTTCGGGATCGGGCGCTGTCTCGGTCTCGAGTGGCGCAGCGGCCGCTTCGCTGGCCGGACCGAGATCGTCGGTCGCCTCAACCGCTGCGGCCGCGGCTTCGGCGGCCGTTGCGGTCGTGTAGCCGCGCTTGGCGTCATAGACGGTGCCCCAGCCGACGTTTTGGCCGGGCTTCAAGATGCGCGCGACGACGAAGTTGAAGGCCTCCTTCACCTCAGGCCGCGAAGCGACGAACGCATCGATGAGCGCGCGGTTGCGAACCTCGCCGTCCTCGTTGTTGGCGGCGTCCCACGCCTCGTCGCGGTACATGATGACGAGACCGAGTTCGCGCGCGGCGCCCACGATCGTCACCTGCTCGACCGCGTAGGGCTTGCCCTTGAGCTTCCATTTGCGCGGCGGGGCGGTTGAGAGTTCCGGCGGCACTTTCACGGCGGCGAGCGCCGCGTCGATCGCGGGCTTCGTGATGGGTTGAAAATCGGGGCCGCGATATGCGGTCGCCGAGGCCGCCGACATCAGCATGAACGCGTTGAAGCCGTGACCCTTGCCCGCCTGCACTTGGGCGGCGTTCCTCAGCTCTTCTGGCCCGCGCCCGGCGACGCCGGAGATCGTGATGTAGAAGCTTTCGACCTCCCATACTTGCGCGCGCTTCGTCATCCAGGCGGTTAGGGCCCACATGTGGCTGTCGGTGACGGCGGAGTAAAGCGTGTGGACCTGTGTGATGCCGGGCAGCGCGTTGACCTGCACGCCGGTTTCGGAGTTGCCGCAGATGACACGTCCCGGCGTGCCCTCGCGCTCGACGTGATAGGCGTGCACCGCCTTCACCTCGCGAAAGCCGCCCGATGCACCGTCGACGATCCCGGTCACGACCTCGCCGAACTTCTCGGCCGTCATCGCATCTTTGAGGCCGGGCGCCAGCATTGTATAGGCGGCCGCCGCGTCGCGCTGCGCCACCGCATCGAAGAAGCGGCCGGCCACGCCGAAGGCCGCCTTGGCGATGTCGCCCTCGATCTCTTCGTCGACCGCGCAGCGCGGGCCACCGCCGAGCGGCAGCCACCCTGCCCCCGCCGCAAAGGCCAAAAACACCGCGACCAAGCCGACCGCGATCCACGTCTTGCGCATTCGATTCTCCGAAGTGCGCGGATCGTAAGGGAACGGGCGGATGCGAGCAATCAGCGCCGACGGTCAAAATTCGTTCGCGATGGTCAAGCCTATCACGTGGGCTGTCCAGGCGATGTCGACGTCGGCGACCGGGGTGGTTGGCGTGTCGAGCGCGTTCGTGCCCTTCATGTCGTAGTAGCGATACTCGAGGCCGAAGCGCCAGCCGCCGCTCATCGCTTGTTCGCCGCGCAGCGCGAAGACGTGGCCGTCGTGGGTTTCGGTTGATTTGGCGGCGCCGCCCGCCGTCGCTTCGACGTCGCCAGCGGCAAGGCCCGCAGTGCCCACGATCAACAAGTCTTCGAAGAGGACGAAGCCCGCCGACACTTGCGCTTCGGCGAGCCAGGCGAGGGCACCGTCGCAGCGCGCGGTGGCGGTGCAGACGCTGTCGAAACCTATGTCGGCATAGGAGGCGCGCACCCCGATCTCGACCACGAAGGAGCCGAAGCGCCAATCGTAACCCGCTTGCGCGCCCGCGATCATGCCGCCCTCGCCGCCGGCCTGGTCGGTCACCGGTGTCAAGAACGAGCAGCCGCACCAGTCGGCATGGGCGCCGAAACCGTATTCGGTTTGGAGCCCTAAGAACGCGCCGTCGAAGTCGGCCTTGGGCGTGGCCGCGTGCGCGGGTGCTGCGGCCCAAACCGCAGCCGCCAAGACAAGCGCCACCCACCGCTGCATCGATCCCCCAACCCCCGCAGAGAAATCACGCTAGCCGTTCGGGGACGCCAAAGGGTGACCCGCGCACAACGGCGGGGGGAGAATGTGCGCGCTATTCGTGCGTGGGCGGTGACCGTGTGCTCGGTGTTCGCCTCGCAGGCGAGTAATCCCTACCGCCGCTTCTGCGCCTCCGGCCAGTTCTTGCCGGCGGCTTCGGCGAGGCGGTCAGCGACGCTGGCAGCGATGGTGAGTTTGCCGTGCGGGCCGAACGCGAGTTCGGCAACCTCCAACCAGAACATGCGTGAGCGCTTCACTTTGATGTCGCGCCAGGGGACCAGAAAGTCGCGCGTGAACGGGCCGAAGAATTTCATGACGCCGACGCGCAAACCGGACGGACAGGGGCTGAGTGTGAGGACGTTCTTGTAGTTCACGCCGATGCCCATCGCGCCGGTCTGCCACGTGAGCTTCAGCGCCGCTTGTTCGGGCTTGTCGGGATAACGCTCCATGAGCGTGTGCCATCCCGACATCCACCCGAGCAGCGCCGTGATAGCGAACCAAAGCACGGCGAAGAAAACGGGGAAGAGCAGAAAGGGGAGCGTTTGTTCCATGGCGACTCAAACCGTTACAGGCGATAGCATTGCATAGATTGCAAGGCCGGCCCTACTCCGGCCCGGGCCCGGGCTTGCCTTCCACGGTCATGAAACGCGGGCTGTACGGCGCGCCGAGCACCACGGCGGTCAGGTGTCCCCATATTACGACGCCGGTGTCGACGTTGATGCGGTTGGCCTTCCATTCGGGGATTTCGTTCGGGGTGTGGCCGTGCACGACCACAAAGCCGTGGTCGGCATCGCTTTCGAGGAAGCGATTGCGGATCCAGATCAGATCCTTCGGCTTTTGTTCGGCCAGCGGGCGGCCGGGGACGATGCCGGCGTGGACGAAAAGGTAGGAGCCCGCTTCGTAGGTAAGCTTCAGGCGGTCGAGCCATTGCAGGCGATGCGAGCCCAGCGCCTTGGCGAGCGCGACCGGATCACCCTCGTCGTCCTCGCGCAGGCCGAGCGACTCCATGGTTTCAACGCCGCCGTTGCCAACCCAATTGGCCCACACGAACGGATCGTCCGTGTCCAGACAATCGAGCATCAGCTGCTCGTGATTGCCTTTCAGGCACACGCTTTCGAAGCCGGGCACACCCTTCATGACGCGGTCGAGCACTTGCACGCTCTTCGCACCGCGGTCGATGTAGTCGCCGAGGTAGACGATCACGCCCTTCGCACCTTCGTGCCGCACGCGGTGCCACGCTTCGATGCGCGCGTGCATCATCTCAAGCAGGTCGTCCCGCCCGTGCACGTCGCCGATTGCGTAGTGGATGTCCATACGCGATCATAGCACGAGACAGGTGCGAGGGTGGGCGTGACAAACGGCTGGGACGAATCCGCGGCCGCGTGGATCGCGGATATGGGCGAGCACGGGGATTTCGGGCGGCGGTATGTGCTCGACCCGGTGATGGTGCCGCTTGCGCTGACAGGGCGGCCCAAGACCGCGCTCGATGTCGGGTGCGGCGAGGGGCGGTTTTGCCGGATGCTGGCTCCGCATGGCGTAGCGGTGACGGGGATTGATCCGACGCCCGCGTTCATCGCGCACGCGCGCCAGCGCGATCCGAAGGGCACCTATCTTGAAAGCGGCGCGGAGCGGCTTCCATTTGCCGACGGTGCGTTCGATCTCGTGGTGAGTTGCCTGTCGCTCGTCGATATTCCGGATGCGGCGGCCGCGATCGCCGAGATGGCGCGCGTGATGGCACCGGGCGGGCGCTTGCTGATCGCGAATTCGAACGCCTTCAACACGGCGGGCGACGGTGACGACAGGCTTGGCTGGGCGCTCAACGCCGACGGCTCGCGCGCGCATTTCCGGATCGACCGCTATCTCGAAGAGCGGACGCAGTGGATCGAGTGGCGCGGCATCCGCATCCGCAATCATCACCGGCCGCTGTCGGCCTACATGAAACTGCTGCTGGGCCAGGGCTTGCGGCTCTCCCATTTCGACGAGCCGCGGCCAGTTGCGGACGCGCCTGCCGCGCGGGCGGCGAGCTATGTGCGCGCGCCTTGGTTTCTGGTCATGGTTTGGGCGAAGGACTAGCGCATACCGCGTTTGAGGTATGGACCGATTCCGCGCCCTGCCCGCCTGTTCGGCGCTCGCGCGAATCCTCGTGAGGAACCAGATGTTGAGAGCGGCGTTGTTCGGGACTTTATTGACGCTTTCGGCGGCGCCTGCGTTTGCGGCCGAAGAATGGCTTGTCGTCAAGGATGGCGCGGACGCTTGGGCCTATGAAAGGAGCGCGACCGCGAAGAACGAGTCGACCGGCTTTCTGCATGCGCGGGTCGCCCGCTATCACGGCACCGCGCAAACGGACGGGGACGCCACATATCAGTTCGACCTCCGCCGCTACGAAATTGACTGCGGCAAGGCGCAAGTCCGGCAAATCTCGAACGAGCGGATGACGAATACCGGCAAGAGCGTGGCACCGGCAGCCCCCATCGCGGGCAAGCCTTGGGTGCCGGCGACGTTCGGCTGGCCGCTTCGCGTCACGTGGTTCGCGTGCGACGGGACGGGACTCGGCGGCGCGGTGAAGTCGCCCAGCAAGGCGGCCGCCATGGTCGCGATGATGGGGTTCGGACCGAAGCTCAGCGAAATCGGACCGTCGGCTTCACCGGCACCTGCGAAGCCGGCCGCAACGGCAAAGCCCGCGGCGACGGCTGCCGCGCCGGACGCCTTCTGCACCACGATCCGCAAAGTCCTGGGCGACGGGCAGAAGGAAACGCCGTTCTTCAAGTCGTTCTATCTGAACGAGGCGGAACGCCAGAAATATGCGGGACTGGGTTCGACCGCGATCGAAGGCTTCGGCGCGTGCAACATCCAGCAGAACATGACCATGCACGGCCGCATGAGCCCGATGTTTGGGAGCTACTACTGCACGAGGGCCGCAGCGAGCGAGAGCGACAGTGCAGCTTTTGCAGCATCGGTGTCGAAGAAGGTCGCCGCGTGTTTGCAGAGCGCGTACTTCGTCGAGAGCGACGACGGCGGCTTGACGATCAAGCGCTACATGCACGAGATGGTGATGCAGGGGTACCCGCGGGTGCGCGTGGTGCACGAGAAGGATCACAGCGTGGTGATCTATCTCGATACGAAGTGAATGTGAGGGCTTGGAGAGCCGCCTACTCGGCTAGCTTCGCCAGCACCCATTTGCGCACCGCTTCGTCGCTCCAGAGGCCGTCATAGGCGATGTCGGCTTCGTAGGCTTCGCCGGGGGCGCGGCCGGCACCGCGTTCTACTTTCTGCGGGAACCTGATTGTGACCTGCCCGCTCGGCAGCGTTTCGCCGCGCACTTCCATGTAGGCGCCGTCGGCCGACGTGGCACTGCCCAATACGGTCACGCCGGGCACCATCATCACCATGTCGGCAAAATTCAGGCACGACGAGCCGCAGCTGCCGTTCGACAGGAAGTACACACGGGCCGGGAACGGGCTTGGACCGCGCGGGCGCATCTTCGTGATGCCGCCGCTGCGGCCGGGGTTGCAGCTTCCAAGGCGCCACATCGGCGGGTTTTGGTTGGCGGTGCGGCGCGTTTGCCAGGCGATCGCAAATGCGCCGAAGCGGTTCAGCGAAAGCGCGCCGAACTCCTGTGCCATTTGGTCCGACCAGTTTTGCCAGAACGCGGCGTTTGCTGGGGATGCGCGCCAATCCACGGCTTGTTCGCGCACGGGCGCTTTGTGGCGGGCGAGCACGTCCTGCGTAAAGATCGCGGCGGCGAGTTTTTCCGCCCACGACGAGTTGCCGCCGCCGTTGCCGCGCGTGTCGATGACGATCGCTTTGCCTTGGCGCATGGCGGCACCCTTTGCTTCGACGGTCTTGATCAGCGCGTCGAGCTTGGGGAAGGTGTCATCGTCGGAGGAGAATGTGGGGACGCCGATCCACGTCACGCCGGGTGCGGGTTCGCTGACGCCCCACGCGGCTGCAGGACCGACGCCGGCGTCGCGGTATAGTTCCCACCACGGATCGTCCATCGGCGGAGCACTGCGCCATGCGAGCGGCACTTCACGCACGGCTCCTTCGTGTTCGACGCGGCAGGTGTTGGGTGCGGGCGCGAACGGGTTTGAGCGATCGAGAAACAGCCGCGTCGCCGCGATGCGCCTGTCGGCGGCCAGGCGCCTGTCGAGGCGGAACGGATAGACGCGCTCGTCGAGCAGCACGGTGAGCGGCTTGCCATCGCAGGCGACAATCTTCGCGCCTAGCGGCGGGGCGCTTTCATCGCGGTGGACGATGACGGCCGCATCGCCGGCGCGCGAGACGATGAAGCCCGGCCAGCGCGCCGCGAGTTGTTCGCCTTCCAGCCCAAGCTGAAAATGCGGATCGCGGAAGCCGTTGATGTAGGCGGCGAGCGTGTAGAAATAACCCGCGCGATCGGTTACCCGCCCTGCCCGCGCCTCAGCCTCCGCGAAGCCCTTGAACGCCCATTCGCGGTATTGCGGGTTCTGCGTGTCGTAGGGAACGGGCGTGTTTGCCCACAACTGCTCGCGCGCGGCGGCGAGATCGATGAGCGTGCGGGCGGCCCAGTTCGGCGAACCGTCCGCGTTCGTGGGTGCGCCGGCATCGACCGCAGGCAGCGGCTCCAGCGGCGCGACCGGCGGCAGCGCGCACGTGTAGCAGGCGTGGAGAGCCACCAACCCCGCCATGGCGAGCGTGATGAGCAGCATGACAACGACAAGCAGCGTACGCACGGAAGTCCCCCGAAGTCCCGGGCGGATTGTGCCGGTTTCGCAAGGCGCCGCGCAAGGCTTCGGCGAGAGGGCTTCAAGCTGAGAGGCGCGACTGCGCTTGCGCTGCCGCGAAGCGTTAAGCGTTGCCCCACTGCCGCAGTGCTCGCGTAAGCGGTGAGGCCGGGTTGACGGCGGCAACCGCCGGAGGTGCTATCGCGTGAGCTTTGGGGGCGAGGCGATGAGACGTATCTTGGCGATGGCTGGCGGGGTTTTGCTGGCGGCAGGGCCGGTGCTGGCGGACGACGTTGCGGTTTGCAACGACGGCGAGGCGCAAGCGAAGACGCGCATCGAGGCTTGCTCGGCGGCGATCAAGGCGGGCAAGCAGAGCGGCGCGGAGCTCGCGAACCTTCACTACGAGCGCGGCAACGCGCATTTCGACGCCGACGACTACGACCGGGCGATCGGCGACTACGATCAGGTGCTGAAGCTCAAAGCGGATCATGCAGACGCGTTGAACAATCGCGGCTTGTCTTATGCCCTGCAGGACAAATACGACCGCGCGATCCAGGACTATGACGCGGCCATCGCGATCGACGCGAAGGTACGCAACGCGCATCGCAATCGCGGTTATGCCTATGCCCTCAAAGGCGACTTCGATCGCGCGATTCAGGACTACGACGAAGCGATCAAGCTGGTCCCAACCGATCACCACGCGTTCCGCCGCCGCGGTAACGCCTTTGCCGATAAAGGCGATGCCGACCGCGCGATCAAGGACTACGACGAGGCGATCAGGCTGAAGCCGGATCAACCCTATGCGCTCAACAGCCGTGGGCTCGTCTACTACGACAAGGAGCAATTCGACCGCGCGCTGCAGGACTACGATCAGGCGATCAGGCTCGACGACAAGAACGCGGGGTTCTACACCAACCGGGGCAACGCCTATTTGCGCAAGCGCCAGCTCGATGCGGCGCTGCGCGACTACGAGCGCGCGATCCAGCTCGACCCCAAGGATGCGATCAACTACAACAACCGCGCCCTCGTTCTGCGCCGGCAGGACCAGACCGACCGCGCGATCGCGGACTTCGACCAGGCGATCAAGCTCGACCCCGCTTATGCCGACGCCTACTTCAACCGCGGCCAAAGCCTTGCCAGCAAGGGCGAATACGCGCGCGCGATCAAGGACTTCGATCAGGCAATCAAGCTGAAGCCGACGGATCCCGATTCGTTCAACGAGCGCGGCATCGCCTATGACGACCTCGGCCAATACGACCGTGCGATCGACGACTACAATCAAGTGCTGAAGCTCACGCCGAATGACGCGATCGCTTACAACAATCGCGGCGTCGCCTTTGCGAACAAGAAGGACTACGCGCGTGCCCTGGTGGACTACGACCAAGCGCTGAAGCTCGACCCCAAAGTCGCGAACGCGCAGCGCAATCGCGGGCGGGCGTACTTCTTCACCAAACAGTACGCGGCCGCGGTTTCCGCTTTGGACGAAGCAATCCGCCAAGACCCGCAGGATGGCGAGGCGTTTCGCTGGCGCGGGCTTGCGAAGGCGTCGCAAGGGCTGAACGACGGGGCGCTGGCCGATCTCGACACGGCCGGGCAGATGATGCCTGAGGCAACGGGGATCGACGGTTTGCGCTGCTGGCTGCGTGCGGTTGTCAATCGCGACTTGAACAGTGGGCTGGCGGCGTGCAACCGCGCGATCACGGAAGACCCCAAAGACGCCGACGCGTTCGACAGCCGCGGTTTCGTGAATTTCCGGATGGGCGAGCTCACGGCGGCACGTGCGGACTACGACACGGCGCTCAAGCTCTCGCCGAAGGCGGCGGGGCCGCTCTTCATGCGCGGCATTCTCAAAGCCCGCGGCGGCGACGCGGCGGGCGGGGCCGCCGACATCGCAGCGGCGAAGGCGGCGGATGCCAACATCGCCGAGGAGTACGCGCGCTACGGCGTGAAGGAGTAGCGCGTGACGCGACACCGTTTATGCCCCGGCCAAGCACCTGCGCCGCGTGTTCGGTTGAGGCTCGGGGCGTTGCTGCTCGCGCTGTCCACCTTTGCACCGGCGCACGCGGACCAGATCGACGATCAGGCGAACACCTGCGCCGCGGACGGCGCCGATGCCGACGCGCAGATCGCAGCCTGCACGGCCGTCATCCAATCGGGGCGCTGGGCTGGCCGCGATCTCGCGTGGGCCTACAACAATCGCGCCATATCGTACGCGAGCAAAGGCGACTACGACCGCGCGATCCAGGACTACGACCAATCGATCGCGCTTAGGCCGGATGATGCCGGCACGTACAACAACCGCGGCGACGCGTACTACAAGAAGGGCAATTTCGATCGCGCGATCGGGGACTATACCCAAGCGATCAAGCTGAAGCCGGACTTCGCGCTTGCCTACCTCAATCGCGGCTATACGTATTTCGACAAGAGCGAGTTCGAACGGGCCATACAGGACTTCGATCAAGCGATCAGGCTCGACCCGAACCTCGCCCTCGCCTACCACCACCGCGGCTTTACCTATGCGCAGTTGGGGCAGTACGACCGCGCGATTCAGGATTACGACCAAGCGATCAAACTCGAGCCGAACGATGCGCTGGCTTACTTCAACCGCGGCGTTGCGTACGCCAACAAGGGCGAGTTCGACCGCGCGATCCAGGACTATGACACGGCGATCCGGCTGGTACCCAGCGATGCTGACGCGCATTTGCTCCGTTCGGTCGCAAAGTTCCAACTGGGGCGCTACGACGAGGCGTTGGCGGATGCGGACGCGGCGGGACGGTTGGCGCCGGATTCCGCCCGGGCGAACAATCAGCGGTGCTGGGTGCGCGCCGTTTCGAACCGGGACTTGAACACCGCGCTCGATGCCTGCAACCGCGCACTCGGCAAGGAGCCGCCGCGCCGTGCCAATACGCTAGACAGCCGCGGGTTCGTGTATTTCCGGATGGGCGACATGGCGCGGGCGCTGGCCGACTTCGACGCGGCGCTGGCACTCGCGCCGAAGCAGGCCGGTTCGTTGTTCATGCGCGGGATCGTCAAGCGGGCAATGGGCGATACCGCCGGCGGCGACGCCGACATCGCGGCGGCGAAGGCGATCGATGCGACCATCGCAGAAGAATACGCGCGGTATGGCGTGAAGGCGTAGCTTGCCGTCGCGCCTCGTCGTGGACCTTCGCGCCCTTCGTGGTGCAAGCTTCTTTCTGACTCTCAGCCGGTCAACCGATTTGCGAGACGCATACACACTTACGGGGATTTCTCATGCCGAAGATCGATGTAGCGAAGGTGAAGAAGCGCGTTGGGTCCGGGTATCCGGCGCCGTTTGACGCGCCGTGCGCGGCGCGCGAGCGGCTGGTGCTCGGCGATGCGGCGGGGTTGAGCGACTTCGGCGTGAACTTGCTGACGCTGCCGCCCGGCGGGTGGTCGAGCCAGCGGCATTGGCACGACAAGGAGGACGAGTTCGTGTTCGTCGTGTCCGGCGAGGTCGTTCTGGTCACGGACAAAGGCGAGAGCGTGCTCAAGGCCGGCGATTGCGCGGGCTTCAAGAAGGGCCGGCGCGACGGGCATCACCTGATCAACAAGAGCCGCAAGCCGGCGCGGGTGCTGGAAGTGGGGACACGCTCGAGCGGCGACACCACCGTCTATAGCGACATCGACATGAAATACCTGCCGGGCAAGGGCTATGTGCGGCGGGATGGAACGCGTTACCGGAAGCGGGCGTGACTTCCCTCATCCGTCTCGCGGCTGGCGCCGCTCGCCACCTTCTCCCGCTAGCGGGAGAAGGGCTGCTGTAGGAGGAGTTTTCCACGTCCCGCGCATCGCCAGGGCGAAGGGCGGGGGCCTGTGACAATTCCTTTTGCACCGGCGCTGCTTTTGCTATCACCCGCGCTCGCGGGAGGATTCCCATGGACGTGAAGAAGACCGCCGCGCGGGCGGGTGCTCTGCTTGCCAAGCGGTTCGTGGTGAGCCGGTTGCCGAAGTGGCCTTACCTCGTCGCCGCGGCACTGGTGGCGGCGTTTGGGCATTGGCTTTCGACGATCGAGATCGTGGAGCCGTTGAAGCAGCTCAGCGCGCAGTTGCTTGCCGACCTGCAGGTGATTTCGCCGCTGAACGCGATGGGCGCCTATTACACCAGCCTTACCGGGTGCAGCGTCGGCTTCGCGGACGGCACGGTCAGCGGCAATTGCGACGCGTACTCGACGGTGGGCACACGAATGTCGCTCTATGGGCTTGAGGGGATCAGCAAGGTGTTCTGGCCGGTCGTCGTGTTGCTCGAGACCGCGCTTGTCCTGTGGGAGCAATCGGGGTGGATGGGCCGCGTGATCTATCTCGCGACCTTGCCGGTCGGTGCGATCGGCGCGATCGCCGTCGTGGAGCAAACCGGCGACGATAGCGACGATTGGTCGTTTCTCGGCTGGGTGATGGCCGCGACGCTGTTGCCGTTGTTCGCGGGCGCGGCGGCGCTGGTGCTGCAGTGGCTGCTGATTGCGATCCTTTGGATCTTCGGCCAGGCGCTGGCCGCACTCGTGTGGACGGCGACGGTGGCCGCCGTGCCGTTCGCATATTTCAAAGGTGCGCTCGGGCTCGTGAAAGAGGCGCGCCAGCTCGAGAAGGAACACGCGGCGATCAAAGGGGAAGAGTAAGGCCCTTGAGCGCCGCCGGGACCGCCGCGAGCGTCCTCGCTTAGAACTTCTCGCCCACCACCTCTTCGCTCTTGGCCCAGAGCGCCTTGGCGCGTTCGGGGTCGATCGCGTAGGGGCGGACGCCATCGCGCACGGCGGGGTTCTGGTTGGTCTCGGCGACGTGGCAGTCTTCGCAATAGCGGCCACCGACAGCGTCGGCAGGGGCGACGAAACCGGCCCACACCGTTGTCGCGGCCCCTTGCGGGATCGTTTTGAATTCGAACGCCGGCGCGCCGGCGGGGCGGCCTTGGTTGATCGCAGCCAGCATCTGCTGAATCATCTCCGGCGTCAGATGGCGGCCGAGTTCGGTTTGGATGCCGCCGGGGTGCACGGCCGTTGCGCGCACGCCCTTGGCGCGGTGGCGGCGGTCAAACTCGACCGCGAATAGAATGTTGGCCGTCTTCGAGCGGCCGTAGGCGGTGAACTCCACATAGGGCGTTCGTTCGAAGTTCGGATCGTCGAGATCGACGTCGGCTCGGTGGTGGCCCGCCGACGACAGGTTCACGAGGCGCCCGCCCGGTTTGATCAGCGACGCGATGCGGTTGACGAACACGAAGTGGCCCAAGTGGTTCGTGCCGAACTGCGTTTCGAAGCCGTCGGCGGTGGTGCCCTTGGGCGTTGCCATGACGCCCGCGTTCGCGATGACGACGTCGAATGGGCGGCCGTCCTTCACGAGCTTGTCGGTGGCGGCGCGTATGCTTTTGAGCGAGGCGAGGTCGAGTTCGATGAGGTCGAACGTAGCGCCCGGTTTGACAGCCGCGCGGACGGATGCGGTCGCGTCGCGTGCCTTGCCCAGATCGCGGGCCGCACCGACGACGCTGGCGCCGTGAGCCGCGAGCGCGCGCGCCGTTTCGACGCCCAGGCCCGCCGACGCACCGGTGACGAGCACGCGTTTGCCGGTGAGGTCGACGCCGCTCAAGACGTCGTCGGTGGTGGATTTCGCGTTGAAGGCGGTCATGGGCGGGGATCCTGTGTGGGTGTCGGACCCATCATGCGGCGGATTGCCGTGAGAGTCGAATGGCAACCGCCAGACGCACGCGGACTGATTCACGCGACGCGACCTAAGACGCGACCTAACGCGCGCGTGACGCCCGCAGCTTCACTGCGGAAACGCGAGCCTGTCGCGCTCGAGCGCGGCTTTGAGATCGCCGGGGTCGATCGGCGCGATCTCTTCGGACGCCTCGCCAATCGGGACGACGATGCTGGTCGACACGCGTTGATAGGCGATGAAGGAAATATCGTCGAGCGCGGCCTCTTCGGTGACGATGCGGTAGACGCCGGCCGGCAGCGTCCCGTCCACGCCCTTGAGCGTGAACGCGCCGCGAAAGCGCACGCTGCTTTCGCTGCTGCGCGCGCGCATGGTTTAGCTCGTGCGCTTGGCGCCGGCACGCGCCGGGTTGAACGCAAAGGCAGGTGCGCCGCTCGCCGGCTGGGCGGCAGGCGCCTTATTCTTTGCGTTTGCCTTCGGCTTCTTCTTCTCGCGGTTGGAGCGCTTTTGTCCTTTGGCCATTGTCTAGTCCTCGCCGTCCGGTTTTCCCGACAACCGGCGGAAATCCTCAAGCGTGCTGGCAATCAGCTTCTTGCGCCGCGGATCGCGGGCCGCCGCCGTTCCGGCCAGGAGGCCGATCAGATAGCGCGCCTTCTCCGCCGCTTCGGGCCACGAGACGCTTGGCGCCTGGATCATCTCAGTTTCGAGATCTTCCTGGCGCAGTCGCACGGCGTCTTTCTCTGCCTCGACAGCCAGCACCAGGCGGCGCAGTTCGATCGCGTGGCGGTCGGCATCGCCGCGGCGGTTGTCGAGTTGAATGGCTTTATCGGTCATAGGGCCTGTACTCCTTTGTTGTTGCGGCGCAAACGCGCCGGGGCATGCCCTTGAGGGCCGCCCCGGCTTGCAGCCCTTTGGGCGTTTCCTCGTTCTTAGAAGCAGCGGCCCTTCAACAGGGTGTCGACGTCGCGCTGAGCGATCGCTTTGTCCATGCCGTATTTGGACACGACTTGGGTGACGAGGTCATCGCTGCTCTTGAAGGCGGCCGCGTCCGTTTCCGAGAACTTGTTCCACTTCGCGTGGATGTCCTTCGACAACGCCAGGCGCGTCGCCTCGATCGTCGTGGGCATCGCGGCGGCGGGGGTTGGGCTTGTCAAAATCTGTACTCCAATTTCGTCCGGATGGGATCATCCATGACATGAGTGTCATATAGACTTGATCTAATAAAAGGAAATAGATAGTGGTGAATTTGCACATAAAATATGGCTCAAAGCTGACAATCTATTCGCTATCTACTCACCCTTTTCTATGTTATTCTTTTTACTGTTTTTGAACATGTTTCACTTTATTGGATTTGATGCCCACTGTTATTTGTAACGATTTGCCGCCGCATTTGACGCGTTTTGCTGAGATTGTGGCCTCCGGCCCCCGGCTGCGCGACCAGGCGGCGCTGGGTTGCGGCTGTCTCAACGCGTCGTATTTCCTTGTGCACGAAGTCATGGCCGACGCCTTCGCCGACGACCCTCATTCGACAACGAGCGCGGCGCTTGCGGGCGAACTGTCCAGCCGGTTGAACGCGAAGCTGCTTGAGAGCACCCACCGATTCACGTGACGCCGGTATCGTTCAACGCGCGAGGCAGCGCCTCGCCGCCGCAGCGACGGCTTCGGGGGCCGTTTCGGGGAACGGAGAGACGCAGCTCACGTTGATTTCGCAGAGCACGAAGCGGCTGCGCGTATCGCCCGGCACGCGGTAGAAGAAGTCGGCGTCCCAGAGCGCCGGCAGGCGTGCGGTTTCGAGGTCGAGGATCTTCTGCATCGCGGGGACCCAGTCGGTTTCCATCGATCGCCGCAAATCGGCGAAGGCGAGTGCGTCCGCCTTGTGCATCGCTTTGGCCGAGTTTATGCCGAAGGCGCCCTGCCCGGCCCGGCGCGGCTGTTGCTCGGCGAATCCGACGACGGTTCCTTGGCTGAGATAACAGCGCACCATGCCGGCAGCGGCGTTGTCGTTGAAAGCTTGGTCGATCACTGCGCCGGCTCGCAGGTTGTTGCGCACATGGCGGCTAAGGTCGCTGCGCGTTAGGCGTTCGATGCGGTCGTCGCCCGCGTGCTGGACGAAGAGGGCGTCGCCGTCGGCCGCGACTTTCATGACGCCTTGGCCGTCGTTGCCGCGCAAGGGTTTCAGCACGCGCGGGCCTGCCGCGAGGCGCGGCCAGAAGCGCGCGTCGAATGCGGCGTCGTCCTTATAGAGGTCGGTGTTCGAGCCCCAGCCGAGATCGCGCGTCGTGTAGAGCACCTCTTTCGTGCCCATGCGTACGGTCACGTCGGGGTGCGTCGACACCCACACGCCCGCGTCCGCGAGGCGGCGCAGCACGGCGTCCACGATCGTGCGGTCGCGCCCTTGCGCCAACGGATTGATCCACACGAGTACGCCGGCGGCTTGCGCGAGGCGCCGGCTCAGCGCGTCGGCTTCGTCGTCGAACCAGACGACGCCATCGGCCGCGAGCCCCGCACGGGTGAGCGCGTCGATCACCGGCGCGAGGCGCGCTTCGTAGGATACGGGCGCTTGGCGGGCGGCAGGGTCGCCACGCCAGAGCACGGCGATGCGCGGGCGCGCGTGTGTCGATGAAGATGTCGGGCGTTCGTCCATGGCTCTTGCTCCATTCCTAAAAGGAATCAAGCGGCGCTTGGACGGAAACCGTCTGATCGGGCGTCCGCATGTGCCCGATTGAGGGGAGACTACACCGAAGGCGAGGCGCGCGGAAGAGCGACGACGCGCCCCTCAGACGCAGGGGAGCGAGATGGTGGCCCTAAGGCCGCGGCCCGGGTTGTTCACGAGCGCGACGTCGCCGCCGTGTCCGCGCGCAATTAGCCGTGCGATCGATAACCCGAGGCCGTGGCCGCCCGTGTCAGCGTTGCGCGATTCTTCAAGCCGCGCAAAGGGCTCGAACATTTGCTCGATACTATCCTGCGGGATACCTGGCCCGTCGTCGTCGACGTGGATGAGCGCGGTGCCGGCGGCAAGTTCCGTGCTTACGCGTGCGCGCCCGCCATAGCGTTGCGCATTCTCGATCAAGTTGCGCAGTGCGCGTCGCACTTCCGCGACGCGGCAGACACATTCCGTCGGCGAGATCGCTGTGAACGCGACCTCGCCGCCCAACTCCGCCATGTCGGCGCAAAGGCTTTCGGCCAGTGCGGCGAGATCGACCAATCGTGCGGCTTCGGCGGATCCACCTACGCGCAAAGCGTCAAGGACCGCCTCGGTCGTGGTTTGCATCTCGTCGAGCGTTTCCAGAAGCCGGGTGCGGGTTTCTTCGTCGCTCACAAATTCCGTGCGGAACCGCATCGCTGCGATAGGTGTGCGCAGGTCGTGCGCGACCGCCGCCATCATCGCGCGCTGGCTCTTCAACATCGTCAGCACGCGCTCGGACATCGTGTTGAACGCCCGCGCCGCTTCGCGAACCGGCGCGGGCCCCGTTTCGGGCACGGGTCCGCTCAGTTCGCCTCGTCGCAGTGCGCTCGCCGATTCGGCGAGGCTTTGCAGCGGGTAGGCAACGCGCCTGCCAATCCAGTAGGACACGGCGAGAAGCACCGCGATCAACCCGGCGCTCGCGTAAAGCGCGGGCCAGACGCGCGGTCCGGGCGGGCGCGCGTTGAACCGGGCATTGATCCAATTGCCGTCGGACGTCGCGACCGAAAAGATCATGTCCGGCGGTTCCAAATCGGGCCCCGGCGGCGGCCGCTCACCTGTCTGCAACAACTTGGGGGGAGGACGAAGCGCTTCGCGCTGTTGTGGATGCAAGCGCTGCGCGCGAACTGTCGTGCTGTGCGCGAACTTGGCGCGCACGCCCGCTTCCATCTCTCCATCGCGGGCGGCTGTTTCGGCGACCAACGCGGATGTCTCTACCGAAAGGTGAAGCCCGGTGCCCGACAATGCGCGGGAGAGATCGCTCCGCATGGAGTCAGGTGCCCGCGCTAGCACGTCGATCGATCGCGCGAGGCGGTCGACCTGGAGATCTGAGGCCAGGCGCGTGAAACGCTGCTCGCCGCCGATCGCGAAGAATGCGTATATTGCGAGGTTCGAAAGCAGCAGCGCGAGAAAGATCGAGCCGGCGATTTCAAGCCACAGGGGGATTGCCGGGAGCTTCATGTCGTGGTCGGCTCGAGCGTGAACATGTAGCCGCCGCCGCGTACGGTCTTTACGATACGCGGGTTGCTCGTATCGACTTCGATCTTTCGGCGAAGGCGGCTGACGGCGCTGTCGATGCTGCGATCGAACGCTTCCATGGTGCGTCCTTGCGTCAGGTCGAGAAGCTGATCGCGCGAGAGGGCGATGTTTGGGCGCTCGATGAAGGCGATCAACAGACGGAATTCGCCGGCGCTCAGCGGCATTGCGGCGCCCGCGTTCGAGATCAGTTCGCGCCGTCCAACGTCCAAGACCCAATCACCGAAATGAACGCGCTGGACGCGCATCTCGCCCGGTCGATGCGTGGTGCCGCGGGCGCGGCGCAGCACTGCCGCGATGCGGGCAATCAGTTCGCGTGGGTTGCAGGGCTTGGCCAGATAGTCGTCGGCGCCGATTTCGAGCCCCACGATTCGGTCGACATCTTCACCGCGCGCGGTCAATAAGATGATCGGCAGCGAGCTTTCGGAACGCAGGCTGCGCGTGAGGGTTAGTCCGTCCTCGCCGGGCATCATCACATCGACGACGGCCAGATCGATGGCGTTCGTTTTCAACGCGCGCCGTGCCGCGGCTGCGCTGTCGGCCGTTGTCGTGCGATAACCGTTCGTACGCAAATAGCGGGATAGGGCGTCACGAATCTCGCGATGGTCGTCGACGATGAGGATGTGTTGCTCGGGGTTGGTCATCGAAAGCGTAATGTCGAAATGGAGAGCGCAAAATAACACATTAAGGCGCGAACGTGTGACGTGGCTCGGCTATGTGTCGGCCGTGACACAAAAATGCGTCTGGACGGCATACGCCTGCAACGAGCGCAACGGCAGACTTGGCGTGCCAATTGGCAGAGAGCAAGGCAAAGCATGAGAGTTTCGTTTGCCATAGTGACAGTCGCCGCGACCCTGGGATTGCAGGCGTGCGGCGGTGGACCCGGCCACGGCCGCGGAGGGCCGCCGGGCTTTGGGCCAGGAGGGCCGCCGGGCTTTGGCCCACCGGGTGGCGGCGGCGCCTCGCGCGAACTTCAGCTGCGCCGCTTCGACGCAAATGCGGACGGCAGCGTCAGCAGAATAGAATTCGACGGCGTGCTCAACGCAGACTACGCGGGTGCGGATACGAACAGCGACGGCAAGCTTGGCGCCGAAGAAGTCCGTACGTTCAATGGGAAGCAAAAGGCTACACCCGACGTCTCGCCGATACTCGACTGGAATGCGGATGGAGCTGTCTCGATGGACGAGTTCGCCGCGCAATGGCGGACGCTGTTCAACCGTGCCGACGCAGACGGGAACGGTGTTGTGACGGCAGACGAGCTTGCGCGACCCGCCTTCGAACGCGAACGACCGCCTCGCGGCGCACCGCCCGGTGGACGAGGGGGACCGCCTGGCGGCGGCCGGCCAGGCGGCGGCTTTTGACCGAGAACGAATAACGGGAGATACGACATGAGCATGAAGATCATCCTTGCCGCCGGCTTGCTGTCGAGCGTCTGCTTCGGTGCGGCGATCGCAGCCGACGAAGCACGCCGCGGCCCGCCGCCGTGCGGACCGGGTGGGGCTCCCGGCTTTGGACCGCCTGGATTCGGCGGACCTCCCGGCTTTCCGCCGGGCGGGCTGGGTGCGATGCTTGGAATTATGAGAGACGCGGACGCAAACAAGGACAGCAAGACCTCGTTCGCCGAAGTCGATGCCCTGATCGATGCGCGCTTCGACACGGCCGACGCTAACAACGACGGAAGACTGAACGAAACCGAGTTCGCAAGCGCTATGCCCAAGCCACCGAAGCCGCCTGCGGATGCGCCCAAGCCGCCAGCAGATATGCCCCCGCCGCCAAAGATGGATCCCGGCGCGATGTTCAGACAAACCGATTGGAACGGCGACGGCGGCGTTTCGGCGGACGAATTTGCAATCCCGATCCGTGCAATGGCGATGCGCGCGGATCGCAACGGCGACAGAGTCATCGCCGACGACGACAGACCTCCAAGGCCACCCGGCAAGCCGCCACACTGAGCAGAGCGGTCCCTCTCAGGAGCAGGCCCCACGACCCCAGCTCCTGCACTTGAGCGCCGCGGCGGTCCCCTTAGCCGCGGCGCTCATCCTATCAATCCCAACCGCCACGCTCTAGGGCGAGCGCGATTGTCAGGCGATGCGGGCGCGGGCGATGCCTTCGAGGTAGAGGTCGCGGTGCGACTGCAAAGACGCACGAACAACTGCTGCTCCGGCGTCGTCTGTCTATCCCCCGATGTCGATCAACGGTTTGCCGAGCACGTCCAGTTTTGGCGTTACGCCGAGGCCTGGTTGGAGGCTGGCGGACAGGCGGCCGTGCTTGCGCTGCGGGGCGCCGGTTGCGAAGCTGACCGTCACGTAGCTGTTGAAGTCCGTCGACGTAAACAGGAACTCGCTGGGCGTGCTGTGCGCGAGGTGGGCGATGGCGGCGGTCACGATGTCGCCGCCCCAGCTGTCTTCGATCGTCATCGCGAGCCCGAGCGACACGCATAGATCGCGCGCCTGGCGGGCTTTGGTCAGGCCGCCGAATTTGCTGATCTTGATGTTCACGACGTCCATGGCGCGATCGGCGTGACCGCGCAGCAGCATGTCGAGCCCATCGACGTTCTCGTCCAGCACGAAGGGATGGTCGCAATGCTGGCGGACCGTCAGACACTCTTCGTACGTGCGGCAGGGCTGTTCGATGTAGACGTCGATGTCGCGCACGGCCCGCACCACGCGCAGCGCATCGTGCATGAGCCAGCCGGTGTTCGCGTCCGCGATCAGCCGGTCGCCGGGCTGAAGCTCAGCCGCGGCCGCGCGAATGCGTTCGATGTCGTCGCCCGGATCGCCGCCGACTTTCAGCTGAAAGCGGCGATAGCCGGCGCTGCGATACTCGTGCACGCGCGCCGCCATCGCGGCCGGGGCTTCCTGCGAGATCGCGCGGTAGAGGCCGAAGTCCTCGCCATACCGTCCGCCGAGCAGCATGCAGACGGGCTGTCCCGTGACCCTGCCCAGAATGTCCCAGCACGCCATGTCGATCGCCGACTTGACGTACGGGTGACCGAGCAAGGCCGCGTCCATGCGGCGATTGAGTTTGCCGAGTTGCGTCGGGTCCTCGCCGAGTAAATGCGGGCCCAGTTCCGCGATGCCGGTGCGCGCGCCGGTCGCGTAGGCGGGCAGGTAGAACGGCCCGAGCGGACAGACTTCGCCGTAGCCGGTGACGCCCGCATCCGTTTCCACGGCGACGACCGTGCTGTCGAACACCGACACCGACTTGCCGCCGGACCATTTGTAGCTGCCCTCGTGCAGCGGGAGTTCCACGCGGTAAGCCAGGATGCGCGTGATCTTCATCGGCGGATGACTCCCTTGGGCGCGCACTGTGAGCGCAGGATCAATCGTTGGGGCTTGTCATATGTCGTTCGGATTCTGGTATGAACTCAAGCCCCGATTTGCTACCCGGTGCAACAAAGGAATTGCCAGCCATGATGATGCCCAAAGCCGCCGAGCATATCGGCATCGGTGACACGCCATTCGTCACCGTCAGCGAGAAGGTGGCGCTGCAGTTGCTGCAAGTGGATCTGACGCAAGGGCTGTGGGTGCTGCGCGCGCGGTTTCAGCCGGGCTATGAGATCGAGACGCATCGGCACACGGGATCTGTGTTTGCCGTCACCGAGAAGGGGCGCTGGTTCTATCGGGAGTATCCCGACGTCGTGAACTCTCCGGGTTCGTATTTGTTCGAGCCTGCAGGCTCGGTGCATACGCTGACGACACCGAAAGACCAGGTCGGCGAGACGGTCGTTTGGTTTGCGATCTATGGGGCGAACCTGAACCTCGACGACAAGGGCAACATCACGGGCGTGCTGGACGCGCCGACGGTGCTTGGCGTGTACCGCGCGTTGTGCGAGGCGCAGAAGCTGGACGGCAGCAAAGTGATCGTGCACGGGGCGTGAGGCGCCTTCCCAACCTTCGCAAGGAAAGCCACAGTTTCCTTTCGGCGGACCCCCATCGGTAGAAAGCTAAGTCACAGGTTTGCGCAAAAGTTGCGTTTCGCGGCGGCCATGCACATGCGACAGTCGAGTCC
>CAYXQB010000017.1:0-22964 GCA_964466435.1 uncultured Flavobacteriaceae bacterium
TGGGCAAGTCGGCGCAGTTCCTGCTGCACACCTGGCTGCCGGACGCGATGGAAGGGCCGACGCCGGTCTCCGCGCTAATTCACGCGGCCACCATGGTCACTGCCGGGGTCTTTCTCGTCGTTCGTTGCTCGCCACTGTTCGAGTTGGCGCCAGTCGCGCTTCAGGTTGTGACGATTGTGGGCGCCACGACCGCATTCTTCGCGGCCACCGTCGGTCTGTTCCAGAACGACATTAAGCGAGTGATCGCTTACTCGACCTGCTCGCAGCTCGGGTACATGTTCTTTGCGGCCGGCGTCGGCGCCTATCAGGCCGCTATGTTCCACCTGTTCACTCACGCCTTCTTTAAGGCGCTGCTCTTTTTGGGGGCTGGTTCCGTCATCCACGCGCTCGAGGGCGAGCAGGACATGCGTCATATGGGCGGTATCAGGAAAAAGGTCCCCTATACGTACGCGCTGATGATGATCGGGACGCTTGCGATCACGGGCTTTCCGATGCTTGCCGGGTTCTTCTCTAAGGACGCAATCATCGAGAGCGCTTTCGCCGCCCATACCGGTGTTGGCAACTATGCGTTTGCGATCGGCGTCATCGCGGCGGCCATGACATCGTTCTACTCTTGGCGCCTGATGTTCATGACATTCGAAGGGAAGCATCGCGGCGACCACCATGTGCTCGATCACGCGCACGAATCCCCGCCGGTCATGCTCATCCCGCTGATCCTGCTCGCAGCCGGCGCGGTGTTCGCCGGGTTCCTGTTCAAGGAGCTTTTCATTGGTCATGAGCACAAGGAGTTCTGGGGCGCCGCGATCGTGAATCTCCAGACGCACACCGCGCTTGAGGGCAGCCACCACGTACCGACATGGGTCTTCTTCGCGCCAGCTGCTGCAATGCTGCTCGGGCTGATCATCGCCTGGATCTACTACATGGAGTTTCCGGGCTTGCCCGCGCGCATGGCCGCGCGCCAAGGCATCCTGTACCAGTTCCTCTACAACAAATGGTACTTCGACGAACTTTACGATTTCCTGTTCGTGCGACCGGCGAAGTGGCTCGGCTACAGGCTTTGGAAGATCGGCGACGGTAAGATCATTGACGGCTTCGGACCCGACGGCGTGGCCGCGGCCGTGTCGGACTGGACCAAGTCGATCGTTCGTCTGCAGACCGGGTACGTCTACCACTACGCGTTCGCGATGCTGATCGGTGTCGTGATGCTCGCAACCTGGTTCATGGCGGGAGGCGCGAAATGAACGTGATCCTTTCGCTCACGACGTTCCTGCCGTTGGTCGGCGTCGCGCTCATCCTGCTGATGGCACGCGGTCCTCAGGGGGACATGCTGACCCGTCAGATATCGCTCTTTACGACGCTCGTGACGTTTCTCTGCTCGCTCTATGCGTGGAGCGAATTCGACTCGTCGGTGAAGGCGTTCCAACTCGTCGAAAACTACGCTTGGCTCGGCGGCACGATCCGCTACCACCTGGGCGTGGACGGCATTTCGCTGCCGTTCGTGATCCTGACTGCGTTCCTGATGCCCTTGTGCATCCTGGCCAGCTGGACGTCGATCGAGACACGGATCAAGGAGTATATGATCGCGTTCCTCGTGCTTGAAACGCTGATGATCGGCGTCTTCGTGTCGCTCGATCTTGTGCTCTTCTACCTGTTCTTCGAAGGCGGCCTGATTCCGATGTTCCTCATCATCGGGATCTGGGGCGGCCAGCGGCGCGTGTATGCGTCGTTCAAGTTCTTTCTCTACACGCTCTTGGGATCTGTGCTGATGCTCATCGCCATCATGGCGATGTACGTGACGGCGGGCACGACCGACATCGTCGCGCTTATGGACTATGGCTTCTCGCGCGACACGCAGATGTGGCTGTTCCTGGCGTTCTTCGCTTCGTTTGCGGTGAAGCTGCCGATGTGGCCGGTTCACACCTGGTTGCCCGATGCCCACGTTGAGGCACCGACCGCAGGCTCGGTCATCTTGGCGGGCATCCTGCTGAAAATGGGCGGCTACGGGTTTCTGCGCTTCTCTTTGCCGATGTTCCCGGACGCGAGCCTCTATTTCGCGCCGATGATGTTCGCGCTCTCCGTTATCGCGATCGTCTACACGTCACTCGTCGCGCTGATGCAGGAAGACATCAAGAAGCTGATTGCCTACTCGTCCGTCGCCCACATGGGTTTCGTGACGATGGGCCTGTTCGCGCTGAACCGCCAAGGGGTCGACGGTGCGGTCATCCAGATGATCAGCCACGGTTTCATCTCGGCCGCGCTCTTTCTTTGTGTCGGTGTCGTTTACGATCGTATGCATACGCGCGAGATCAAGGCGTACGGTGGGCTGGTCAATCGGATGCCGATCTATGCCGCGGTGTTCATGGTTTTCACCATGGCGAATGTCGGGTTGCCCGGCACCAGCGGCTTCGTTGGCGAGTTCCTAGCCCTCGTCGGTGCCTACAAGGCGAACTCGACCGTCGCGATTATTGCGACCTTGGGCGTGATCTTGAGCGCAGCCTACGCGCTCTGGCTCTACCGCCGCGTCGTATTCGGCGAATTGGAGAAGAAGTCTCTCGCCGACATAGAGGACATGAACGGGCGCGAGATCATCGTGCTCGCACCGCTCGTCGCCGCCACGCTCTTCTTCGGTTTC
This sequence comes from uncultured Flavobacteriaceae bacterium, assembly GCA_964466435.1. Taxonomy (GTDB): domain Bacteria; phylum Pseudomonadota; class Alphaproteobacteria; order Micropepsales; family Micropepsaceae; genus SZUA-430. The sequence goes on from CAYXQB010000017.1 coordinate 2,633, forward strand.
TACCCGAAGCCGCTCTTCGACATGACTGGGGCTGCCATTGACGGCACGCTCGACACGGTCCACGGCAAGCTCAAGACTGCCGAAACCATAACGGAGCCGGCGCCATGAGCCGCGAGTTCGATATCGCGCAGTTCTATCGCGACTTCGCGGCGGTGACGCCCGAAGTGACGCTGGCCTGCGGCGCCATGTTGCTGCTGCTTATCGGTGTCTTCGCGGGCGACCGGCGGACGACCTGGGTGACGGTTGGCTGCGTCGGGCTCCTTTTGCTGACGGCGGTTCTTGTTGTGGCCCAACCCGACACCCGCACGCTTGCCTTCGGCGGGACCACGGTCATCGACGGTTTCGCTCGGTTTGCCAAGCTACTCGTGCTGGCAGGTTCGTCGATCGCGATGCTGATGTCGCTGGACTATTTGCGCGACGAAAAGCTAATGCGTTTCGAGTACCCGCTGCTGATCGCGCTCTCGACGCTGGGCATGATGATGATGATCTCGGCAAACGATCTCATCGTCTTGTATGTGGGTCTCGAACTGCAGAGCTTGGCGCTCTACGTCCTGGCGTCGTTCGCCCGCGACAACACCCGGTCGACCGAGGCGGGTCTCAAGTACTTCGTGCTGGGCGCGTTGTCGTCCGGCATGTTGCTTTACGGCGCAAGCCTGCTTTACGGGTTCACCGGCTCGACGACGTTCGATGGCATCACGGCCGCCATCGCGCGCGACGGGGTCGGCCTTGGCGTAAAGATTGGGGCCGCCTTTGTTCTTGCGGGGCTGGCTTTCAAGGTTTCCGCCGTGCCGTTCCATATGTGGACGCCTGACGTCTATGAGGGCGCGCCGACGCCGGTCACAGCTTTCTTTGCGGCGGCGCCCAAAATCGCCGCCATGGCCCTGATTGCGCGGTTCATCTTCGGTGCACTCGGCAACGCCGAGACGGTGTGGCTGCAGATCCTGGCGCCGGTGGCGGTTGCATCGATGGTTTGGGGTGCGCTCGCGGCGATCGGCCAAACGAACATCAAACGCCTTATGGCGTATTCGTCGATCAGCCACATGGGTTATGCGCTGATAGGCTTCGTCGCCGGTACGCAGGAAGGCGTCTACGGCGTACTCGTCTACCTGGTGATCTACCTGGCGATGACCGTCGGTACGTTTGTCTGCATCATCATGATGCGCAGAAACGGCGAGGCCGTCGAAAGCGTTTCCGACCTCGCAGGGCTATCGGACCGCGATCCGACTACCGCTTATCTGCTCGCGATTTTGATGTTCTCGTTGATCGGGATCCCGCCACTCGCGGGGTTCTTCGGCAAGTGGTTCGTGTTCTTGGCGCTCATCCATTCCGCCGCCGAACACCCGTGGATGTACACGGTTGCGATCGTGGGCCTGGTGACCAGTGTCGTCGGCGCCTACTACTACTTGAATATCGTGCGCGTCATGTTCTTTGAGAAGCCCGCGCCGCAGTTCGAGAAGCCGCTCGGAACCGTCAATTCGGCATTGCTTGGGGCGTCCAGCGCATTCGTGATCGCTTCGGTCATCGTGCTCGCGCCGCTGATCGATGCGGCTTCGACGGCCGCGAAAAGCCTGTTCCCATAAGATGCTCACCCCGCGGGTCCCGGCGGGCTATTCGGTCGCCAGCTTTGATGCGATCGACTCGACGAATGAAGAAGCGCGCCGCCGCGCCGCAGCGGGGGAGCGCGGACCCCTTTGGATCTGGGCCAAGTCCCAAACGGCGGGCCGCGGCCGGAGGGGCAGGGCGTGGGAGTCGCCGGAGGGAAACCTGATGGCGACGCTCCTGATCGCCCCAGGCGTGAGCGCACCGGAGGCGGCCCGGCTGTCCTTCGTCACGGCACTCGCCGTACATGACCTCGCGACTGCCTATGCCACGCGCAGCGCCGTGCGGGTGAAGTGGCCGAACGACGTCCTGATCGACGGCAAGAAGGTCGCTGGCATCCTGCTGGAGTCCTCGGGCGACGCCGGCGTCGATGTGTTGCCCTGGGTCGCCATCGGCGTCGGCGTTAACCTGATGCATGCGCCCGCTGCAGCCCAGTACCCGGCGACGTTCCTTGGTGCGCATGGTTTAGCCCCAACGGCGGCGGAAGCCTTGGCGGAGCTTGCGGAAGCTTGGGAAACAAGATTTCGTACCTGGCGCGTGAGCGGCTTTGGGGCGATACGGGAAGCCTGGCTTGCCGTTGCGGCAGGGTTGGGTCAGTCCATCGAAGTGCGGTTGCCCGGCGAAACGCTGACCGGCCGGTTCGAGACGCTGATGCCGGACGGCGCGTTGAGCTTGACGTTGCCCTCCGGCGCGCGGCGGGCAATTACCGCGGGAGAGGTGTTCTTTGCCTAAAGCAGACGGAATGCTGTTGGCGATCGATGCCGGCAATACGAACATCGTGTTCGCCGCGCATGACGGCAAGACGATCCGTGCGCAGTATCGCGCCGCAACCAAGGACTCGCGTACCGCCGACGAATACTACGTTTGGCTGATTCAGCTGCTGCAGCTCGAAGGCATCAAGACCTCGGAAATCGAAGCGGCGATCATCGCGACCGTCGTTCCGCAAGCGCTGTTCCCGCTGCGCCGCCTCTGCGCAAAGTACTTCAATCGCGAGGCGCTGGTCGTCGGCGATCCTGCGGTCGAGCTCGGCATCGACATCAACGTCGACCGTCCGCGCGCCGTTGGTGCCGACCGCGTGGTCAACGCGATTGCCGGTTACAAGGAATACGGCGGCGACCTGATCATCATCGATTTCGGCACCGCGACGACGTTCGACATCGTGGGCCCCAAGGGCAGCTACGAAGGCGGCGTCATCGCGGCCGGCGTGAACCTTTCGCTCGAAGCATTACACATGGCGGCGGCTCAGTTGCCGCGCATCGCGGTCGAGCGGCCGCAGTCGGTGATCGGGAAAGATACGATCCCCGCCATGCAGTCGGGTGTATTCTGGGGCTACATCGCCATGATTGAAGGGATGGTCGCGCGCATCAAAGCCGAGGTCGGCCGCCCGATGAAGGTCATTGGCACAGGAGGCCTCGCGCATCTGTTCCGTCACTCCACGAACGCGATCGAGCATGTCGACCACGACATCACGATCCGGGGTTTGCGCCTCATCTACGAGCGCAACGCCGCCCTCGCACGTAAGCCCATCGCATGACAAAGCGCGAACCGGGCGCGAAGGACGAACTGGTCTTCGTGCCCTTAGGCGGTGCGGGCGAGATCGGCATGAACCTGAACCTATACGGCTACGGGCCGGAGGCGAGGCGCCAGTGGATCATGATCGACCTCGGCGTCATGTTCGGCGGTGACGATACGCCTGGCGTGGACGTCATCATGCCCGACCCCGGCTTCATCGAAGAGCACCGCCGCAACCTCATCGGCATCGTGCTGACTCATGCGCACGAAGACCATATCGGCGCTGTCGGCCATCTCTGGCCGCGCCTCAAGGTGCCTGTGTATGCGACGCCGTTCACCGCGGCGCTGGTGCGCCTAAAGCTCGAGGAGGAGGGTATCCTGGACGAGGTGCCGTTGCACGTCGTGCCACTTGGCGGCGAACTGAAGCTCGGGCCGTTCCATCTCGAGTTCATTGACATTACGCACTCGATCCCGGAGCCGAACTGCATCGCAATCCGGACGCCGCTGGGCACCGTGCTCCACACCGGCGATTGGAAGATCGACCCGAAGCCGGTGGTGGGGCGCAAGACCGACATCGACGCCCTGCGCAAGCTAGGCGATGAGGGCGTGCTGGCTGCGATTTGCGACTCCACGAACGTCTTCGTTCCTGGCCGTTCCGGTTCGGAAGCGGACGTCGGAACGCGCCTCGAAGTCGTTATCGCAAGCTGTAAGGGAAGGGTGGCTGTCACAGCCTTCGCCTCGAACGTCGCGCGCATGCAATCGGTCGTTCGCGCCGCGCAGAAAGCTGGCCGCCACGTCGCACTCGTCGGGCGTTCGATGCACAAGATTGCCGCCGCCGCGATCGAGACCGGGTACCTCAAAGACATGCCGGCAATGATCGACGAGGAAAGCGCTGCGGATCTGCCGGCAAGAAAGGTGCTGTATCTCTGCACCGGCAGCCAAGGCGAGCCGCGTGCGGCCCTCTCGCGCATCGCGGTGGGCGACCACCCGCATGTTTCGCTTGGGTCAGGCGACAGCGTGATCTTCTCGTCACGCGTCATCCCGGGGAACGAGCGGATGATCCACCAGCTGCAAAACGACCTCGCTATGCGGGGTGTGGAAGTCATCTCCGCCGAAGATCACGACGTGCACGTGTCGGGGCATCCCGCGCGCGACGAGTTGGCGGACATGTATGCCTGGTTGCGTCCGCGTATCGCCGTGCCGGTCCACGGCGAAGAACGCCATTTGATGGAGCACGTGCGATTTGCAAAAAGTCTCCAGGTTCCAGTGGCACTGCACGCCCCGAACGGGTCGATGGTTCGCCTTGCGCCGGGCGATCCCACGATTTTTGACGAGGCTCCTCACGGACGGCTCCACCTCGACGGCACGATCATCGCCCGGGGCGACGACAGCGCGCTGAAAGAGCGGCGCTCGCTTGCCTTTGCCGGCTACATCGCCGTTACCATCGTGCTGGACCAGCGCGACCGCCCCGCAACCGACCCCGTCGTGATTTGCGCGGGCGTGCCCGCGGACATCGTCGAAACGGCGCGCAAGGCAGCTGGCGACGCGCAGGACCGTTTGGGCCGCCGTTTCGACGACGACAAGCGTGTTATCGAGGATATTCGCCGCGCGGTGCGCCGCGAGGTTCAGGACGCGTGGGGTAAAAAACCCGTCGTGAAGGTCGAGGTTACCCGCGTGGGTTGATGGCTGGGGTGTTCCAGGGAGCCGGGATGGGCACGCCTGGGCCCCGAAGGACCTTGCCGACGATGGCTTCCCCCAACGCCGCAGCGTGCTTGAAGCCGTGTCCGGAACATGCCGACGCCACCGTGACGTGGGCAATTTCGGGATGAGCGCCCACCCAGAAATTGAAGTCTGGTGTCGAGGTATAGAGGCATGTCGCACCCCGCAAGTGTGCGCCCAGTGCCGGAAAGGCGCGACGCGCGCGCGGCGAGATGATGTCGATGTCGGCGCGCGTGATCTCGCGCTGAGTTGTGTCGGGATCGGTCGTGTGATCAAGCGCCTCGGTCGCGACCTTTACACCGCCGCCGGGGGTTGCGATCGGAAAGCCATAGAGGTCGTTCCAGATGAACACCGGCATGCGTTGGGGCTCATACGGCGAGGCATCGGCCGGGGGGGCGAACCAGTGCAGGGTCTGGCGGGTGATGTTTATCCTCCGTGCATGCTCCGGCGGCAAGAATGCGGGCGCCCACGCGCCGGCTGCCAGCACGACGTGGGCCGCCCGCAGCGTCTCGCGCGCCGTACGCACTGCGACACCACTGCCGTCCTTGGCGAGCGAAAGCGCCGGCGTGTTCAACCGTACCGTCGCGCCAAGCTCGCTGGCCCGGTGCAGCTGTGTTCCCACCACCCGTTCCGGAAGGGCGTAGCCAGCGCCAGGTTCATAGTAAGCGCAGTCACCGTCGAACGCGGCAAACGCAGGAAACCGAGCCCGCACTTCGGCGGCGGTGAGTGTCTCGTGTGCGATTGCGAACGATCGTGCTGCGTCAATGGTCGTCTCCAAGAAGCCCTCTTGCACGTGCATGGCGTGCGGCAGCACTCCGCCAAGCACCAGCAACCCGCACCGCGTAACCAGCTTGTCGCCCGTTTCCGCACTCAACTGATCCCAGAGTTCGAATGACCGTTGCGCGAAGGGCGTGTAGGCCGCGCCTTCGCCAATGGCAGCGCGCACGATCCGCGTCTCGCCGTGGGTCGAGCCGAAGGTGTGCGGCGGCGCGAACTTGTCGATCCCCGCGACTTTGGCGCCCGCCCGCGCACCCGCAAGCAGCACGGCCCCTCCGATGGCGCCAAGTCCCACCACCACTATGTCGAACACAGACATCGCGACTCCCGATCTGATCTACTCTAAGGTGTCCCGCCAGCGCTACCAAACGAACGACGGTCGACGAAATTGGCCGTTGCGCTCCGCATCGCCGTCCACCAACATCCGTACGTGACTGAGGCGGCGCAAAGGCGGTTCAATGAGACGCTGCACGAGGATCTGGCGAACGAGCATGGCGGCCGCACACCCACCCGTGCAGCAGGGGCGGCGGAGCGGGAGGACCGGAGGGACTACGCCCGCCCCCAACCCCTGGCAGCGGAGTAGGCCTGGTACATCGTGCAGGTGTGTAAGGGAGTGGCACCACTAGCAGGTGGTCGAATCGGGCCGGAGCGGCTTGTATCGTGAGTCGGCGCGGGCGCGTTGCGTTATGGTGAAGAGACGTATGGCATTGCTAGGTCGATTATTGGCTGTATCCGCACTCGCATCGTTGGCGAGTGTGCACGCGTACGCCGCGACGCCGGTGGCGGCGTCGAAGCCCGCACCACTCGGCGTCCCCGCGTTGAAGGATGTGCAGCTTTGCGATGGTGGCGGTGTCGTGCGCGGCTTCGTGCCGGCGAAAGCGATAAAGAAGCCGTCGCCGGTGTTTCCGGACGCGGATGTTTCGAGTGTCAGCGAAGGCTGGGTACGGATCGGATTCACGATCGATGCCGAAGGCGAAACGCGCAATGTTGTCGTCTTGGATCGGGTTGGCTCGGAGCGCATGATCTCGGCCGCGTTGAGCGCGGTGAAGAATTGGGAGTACCGACCCGCGACATTGAACGGACAACCCGCGGATCAGTTCGGCAACACGGCCGAAATTCTCTACGAGTTGCAGACCGGGCAGAGCAAACCCGTGCATGCCGACGTGATCAAGCTCTATGAGCGCGGGCGCGATCTGGTGAACAAGGGTCAGTATTCGGAAGGCATTGCCATTCTCGAGAGCGCGAAGGACGAGCGGTTGAACCTGTTCGAGCTCGCGACGATTTCGTTTGCGCTGGCTTACGCGTACGCGCAGGCCAACGAACCGCAAAGGGCGTTGCCCCATATCCGCCATGCAATGATCGAAGACGGACGCTTTCTCGAGAAGCGGATTGCAAATCCCGCCAAGCGGCTGCGCATCCGCCTTGAATCGCAAGCGGGTAGTTCGCGCTATGTCGCTTGCGCGCCGGCGCTTGCGGAAACCGACGACTTCGATCCGAAGGGAACCGACCGGAAGGATGTGCAACGCATTATCGCCAGCACATCAGCGCTTCTCAAAAGTGCCTCGCCGCTCGTCAAGACGGCCAAGATCCTGTCGCCCGAAGACGAGGACGATCCCGGCGTGTGGGAGCACGACCTGATCCGGCGGAAGTTCTCGTTCGCAGCGGTAACGGGCGAAGTGACGAAGTTTCGCGCGAGTTGCGTCGTCCATCTGGTCGAGGATGAGGTCAAGCTCGCGCAGCAATGGTCGACGCCGGACTTCTCCGGGCCGTGCACCCTGCGCGTTTGGGGCAAGCCCGGATCGACGTTCAAGCTGGTGGAAGAGTGGTGACGCCTAGCGGCCCAGCAGGCTGCGCAGCATCCATGCCGTCTTCTCGTGCACTTGCAGGCGCTGCGTGAGCAGATCGATCGAAGGCTGATCGTTCGCCCGGTCGGCCGCAGGGAACACTTCGCGGCAGGTGCGCGCGACGGTTTCATGGCCGGCCAGCAGGTTCTCGATCATCTTTGCGGCTGCGGGGACGCTTTCGTCTTCCTTGATCGCCGAGAGCGCGGCGAACGCCTTGTATCCGCCCGGCGCGAAGTGTCCGAGCGAGCGGATGCGCTCTGCGATGAGATCGACCGACGTCCAAAGCTCCGTGTACTGCGTCATGAACATCGCGTGGAGGTCGTTGAACTGCGGGCCCGTCACGTTCCAGTGGTAGTAGTGAGTCTTGAGATAAAGCGTGTAGGTGTCCGCCAGAACGCGCGCGAGCCCGTCGGCGATCTGTTTGCGGTCGGCAGCCGAAATGCCGATATCGATGTCCGTCGCCATGTCTGATCCTTCCTCTGTGCCAGTGACATAAGATGCTTGCGCGGTCGTTTCCAGTACTTGGGGCACCTTGGCGTTGCGGCGATTTCGTTCTACGGTCGCATCAGCGCAATTTTCGGGAGTTTCCATGAACGACCGCATCACGATTTCCATCGACCAAGGTGTCGCCGACGTGCGTATGGTGCGCGCCGGTAAGATGAACGCGCTGGACGATGCGATGTTCGAAGCGCTGATCGGCGCGGGTACACGGCTGAAGAGCGAGCGCGGCGTGCGTGCGGTTGTGGTTTCGGGCGAGGGTCGGGCGTTTTGCGCGGGTCTCGATATGGGCAATTTTCAACGCACCGCCGATGCCGGACGCGAAACCCGTGCTACGGACCGCTTGATCACACGCACAAACGGCATCGCGAACCGGCCGCAATATGCGGCGTGGGTCTGGCGCGAGGTTCCGGTGCCGGTTATCGCGGCGGTGCACGGTGTCGCGTTCGGTGGCGGCTTTCAGGTGATGCTTGGCGCCGACATCCGGTACGCTGCACCCGATACGCGCTTTTCGGTTATGGAGATCAAATGGGGACTCGTCCCCGACATGGCGGGCACGCTGCTGATGCGCGGGCTCGTGCGCGATGACGTGCTCCGGGAGCTCACCTACAGCGGTCGCATCTTCGAGGCGCCGGAGGCCGAACGGCTGGGTATCGTCACGCGCGTGACGGCGGATCCGCGGGCAGCGGCGTTGGAGACTGCGCGCGAGATCGCGGGCAAGAACCCCGACGCTATCCGTGCCGCGAAACGCATGTTCAATGCTCTGCCGCTCGTGAGCGACGCCGATGGCCTTATGGCGGAATCGCGCGAGCAGACCGCGCTTGGCGGCTCGCCGAACCAGATCGAGGCCGTGATGGCGCAACTGCAGAAGCGCGCGCCGTCGTTCAAAGATCAGTAATGTCGAACCACGACGCCGGAGCTGAACTAAACCGGCTAGCTTCGCTCGACTCCATGGAGGGCATTACACGGGCGGAGCCAAGCGCGCCGCCGTCCGTGTTCCGCTACTTGCCGCGGGGCGCGTTGTTACATGCGATCTATCCGGGCGTGCTGGTTGCGGTGACGATCGGTCTGGCCGCAGCTTTTCTTTCCGAGCACTATGGCGCGCCGGTCATGCTGTTCGCGCTGCTGATCGGGATGGCGTTCCACTTCCTGCACGAATCCGGCCGGTGCGTCGCGGGAATCGAGTTCACTTCGCGGACTATCCTGCGCCTTGGTGTGGCTCTTCTCGGCGCGCGCATCACGTTCGATCAGATCGCGAGTTTGGGCATGGGTCCGGTGGCGATGGTCGTGATCGGCGTTACCACGACGATCCTGATCGGCGTGGCGCTGGCGAAGGCGCTTAATCTCAGCCGTACGTTTGGCGTTCTCTCAGGCGGCGCCGTCGCGATTTGCGGCGTGGCTGCGGCGCTTGCGATCGCGTCGGTACTGCCGCGCACACGCGAGAGCGAGCGCGATACGATCCTGACTGCCGTGAGCGTCACCGCGCTTTCGACGATTGCAATGATTGTCTATCCGATCTGGGTCGGAGCGCTCGGCCTCGACAATCAACATGCGGGTGTGTTTCTCGGCGGTACGATTCACGACGTGGCGCAGGTTGTCGGCGCGGGGTACATGGTGTCGCAGGAATCGGGCGACGTCGCGACATACGTAAAGATGCTGCGCGTCGCGATGTTGCTGCCCGTGGTGCTCGCGATCTCGCTGATTCTGGTCCGATCCGGCGCCGGCGAGCGGCGCAAAGCGACGCTGTTGCCGTTGTTTTTGGTTGGGTTTGCCGTTTTGGTTGCTGTCAATTCGACGGGGCTCGTGCCGCAGCCCGTCGTTGACGGCATCGGCAGCGTTTCTCGCTGGTGCTTGGTTGCGGCGATTGCAGCACTCGGGATGAAGACCTCATTCAAGGACCTCGTGGCCGTCGGGTGGCGACCGGTGGGGCTCATGGTGGCGGAGACATTGTGGATCGCGATTCTCGTTCTAGTAGCGGTTCTGTGGGTCGTTTGACGAACCCTGAAGTGCACCACAGGAATTGAGACACCCGCGAGATGTATCGAATTGACATGGGCCGACCCCAAGGGCGTGCTTAGGGCGCAGTCCCCCGTTGGTAGGAGCCCCTTTCGATGCGCCGGTCATTGTTTGCCCTGAGCCTTTTGACGCTTGCCCTTGCCCCCGCCTTTGCCAATGACACGAAGTTCCGCGATCCCGAAGGGCGGTTCACGCTGACGGTGCCCACGGGATGGGAGTCGGCGGTGCCCGAGCAGAAGAGTTCGCTTGCGGTGCTGATGGCGTCGCCCCGCGTCGGCGACAATGCCGGCATGTGCATGGTGATGGCCGATGCCACACCGCAGACGAAGGACACCAGCCAAGCTGACCTCGATGAGGCATTCGGGCAGATCCTGACCGGAGACTTTTGGAAGCGGTCGCTTGCGGCTGGCGGCCTTAAGGACGCGGTCGTCCAAGATTCGGGCCAAAAGGTGCAGCGTGGCCGCAAGATCTACTACTTCGTTGCGACCGCAACGGCGACCGACGAGCAGGGCGTGTTCGCTGCGACCAGCAAGCAAGTGGTTCATGTCGTTCCGGGCGCACTCTATTTCGTGCAGTGCAGCGCGACGAAGGCGGCCTATCCGGTTATGAGCCCGGCGTTCGAAAAGGTGTTCGCATCGTTCGAGCCTCGCGTTAACGAGCTTCTGGTTATGGGTCCGCGTGGCGCACCTTCGGTGTTGACGCTGTTCTCGGCGTCGGAGTTTGGCGGCGTGGCGCACGCGATTGCGCAGAACACGGCGAACATTCCGGCGTTGACGGGCAAGGACGTTGCCGGCGGCATTTCGGTCGTGGGCTATGGCGCTTGGGAGATCTGCGAGAACGTGAACTTCACCGGAGCTTGCCAGATCATCGCGGCGACGCAGGCAGCGGCTCCGGGACAGTTGTTGCGTGTCGGTTCGGTGCGCCGTCATGCGGCGGGGGCGAAGCCCACCGACGCGGCTGGCGTCGTCAGCGCGGGTGTGAGCGCGACGTTCAAGGCAACGCTGGAAAAGGCGCGCTAGGCTGTTAGAAACGTGCCGATTAGGCGGTGTGCGGCCGTCGTGTGATCGCCGACACCCCTGCCTCAGTTCGAGCGTGACGCTGCCAGCTAAAGGCCTATGGTCCCCGCCATCAACCGCGGAGACCCTTCATGTTTGTTCGCGCGTTCACGATCGCAGTGTTTGCGATACTTGGCTTTGCAGCCTCACCCGCCACAGCCGCCTCCCTCGGCCCTATCTCAGACGAGACCCCGCCCGCCGTCTGCGACCCCGGGTCGTTTGTGGAGAAGGTGACCTGCAGTGGCCAGCGTTGCGACAACGTTTCGATTACCTGCCAAGCCCGCCCGGGAGTCGCGATCGGCCGAGCACAATGGACGTCGTGGTTCTCGGAAGAGGGCAGCGGCCGCGGGAGGTGCCCGGCGAAGCATTTCATTGCCGGGCTCGCCTGCAATAAGGGCTGGTGTGACAACGTCTCGCTCTACTGTGTCGAAATCCCAAGCGCCCCCACAACAGGCGCGTGCACCGATACGAGGCCGACGGGCAGCGGCGCTGATGCGACGGTGTCCGTTCTCGACAACCCGAACCTCGACAAGGCGGGCCAGAAGTTCCTCGCCTCGGAAATGCGCTGCCAAGGCGGCTGGTGCAGCAAAGTGAGCATGTGCGTGCGTGAGCAGTGACGTGCACAAGAGCGAAGGAGCGGGACCGGGTGAACTAGGGCGCCGCTCTTCGCAGATGTGGGTTAGTGCTTCAGTGCGTCGTAGAGCGCCCTTAGCGGGATAGCCGTTTCGTCGCGCTTGGGTTGTTCGGGCTCCCCTCGAGCGCGCCGAAGCAGCTCGCAGAGGATGGACATGTATGCCGCGATGATGCCGAGTCCTGCGGCGGCTAAGCTCAGCAGTTGAATTGCCAGGTCCATGTGTCCTCCTGATCTGCGGAAATGTCCGCCAGGCATTGTTGTCGCACCGGCAACACAGACAGGGGAACATTAACGGACACAATGCCGGCAACCGTATTTCTGGGGTGTGCGGCGGTTGCTGTTCACTAAGGGATCGTCGAGGATTGGCAGAATGCCGGCACCAGAAACCAACCTGAGGATTGACCGATTTGGCGACCGGGTCCGCTGGGCGATTGAGCATCTGCCATCCGATCCGGCAGTCCTAAGATTCGCCGCCGAACCGAACGACATTCATCGGGCGATGGCAGCGGCGCTCGGACCTGTCGCAGCGATGTCTCAGAAAACGTGGGTGAGAGCGCTTAGAGACCATAGCGTGCCGCCAGCGTACGTTCATTGGCTGAGAGAGGTCTATCCCGACCTTACGTTCGACCTGATCAAGACGCCTGGTTATGACGCATTCTTGGCCGCCGTTGGTCCGCTCACCGAAGCGAGGCGGCACTGGACCATGGTTCTTGATCACTATGCGAAGCATAGAGACGCGCTGGCGCTAGCGGGCAAGAGATATCATCGCTCAGTCGATGCCGCGCAGTGCGACGGCTTTGCCTATCCCGACTTTCCGCTTGTTGTTCGGGATGGCTGGTTGCTGAACAGTCCGGCGCCCCTCGTTGAAGCAAAGGAGGTGGACCTTCCAAAGCTAGGTTTTGCTCCTGCACCAACGGGGGTGACGTCGCTTCAGGGCCTCCACGAAACATTGATGGCATTCAGAAGCCGGCAGCTGAATCGGAAGAACCCTGGGCGCCTGCAATATGACGGCGACTGCTATCGGGTGCTTGGCGTGAGGACGATGGAAGGAGCGATCGATTTCGAGTTCGGGCCAGGCAAATACACGGACTATGTGAACACCTGCGAAATACTCGGCGTGGAGTTGGCGGAATGGCATATGGCCAACCCCGGCGCGGAAGTTCCTGTTGCGCTTGCGCACCGTGGCGCTCCGGACGCGTTGTTCGATTTTAGCAACCGAACGGCGTCGGCCGGCATCAACTGCGTCACGCTTTTGTTGAACTACCCCAAGGTAGGAGGGAGCACGGACGGGAACTTCTTCCTGGTTCACGAACGTGGCGAAGCGACGTTGGAGGCCCAAAACACGGTTCATGTCATCCCCGCTGGGTCGCACGAGCCCTTGAAGACCGGTTTTGGTGACGACCGCGAGATTCAGATCTGGCATACCGTCGTTCGCGAGTTTGTCGAGGAGCTCTTTGACAAAGAGCAGTTGATGCTGCCGAAACGCCAACCCCAGGATTTTCTCGACCAGCCGGGTGTTCGAACGATCGTCGATGCGTTCTTCCGGGGCACCCGAAATCGCCCGCCATGTGCCCGGGTGTTTCTATTGGGGGTCGGCCTGGACCCTGTCACGACCAAGCCTGAGATTCTTACCGCGGTAGTCGTTAATTGGCGACGAGCCGTGAGCAACGACATCGGCGGGATCACTTGGAACTGGGAAGGACAGGGGGATTGGGTCAATCTGTCCGCGGAGAGTCTGCTACGAGAGGCCCGTGGTTATGTTCGAACGAGTAAGAGCGGTCAGAAGCTGTCGACCTTGCCCGCGGGTGCTGCATGCCTGCAGCTTGCGGCGCGCCACCTGCCGCTTCTGCTTGGCGAGGTGCCATGACTGAGACCGAAATCGCCTCCTTGTTGGTGGAACTTGGCACCAGCATTCGTGACCGTTTGCGCAAGTCGCGGATGGCGATAGCTGATGCTGCACGTGTCGTTGCCGTCGGCGCGGACGACACAATCTTCGGTTTGGATCGACATGTCGAATCTCTGATCGTTGAGAAGATCGCAGGCTGGCCGACGCATCTACTGCCGGTCGGGGTTTTTGCTGAGGGGCTGCCGCGTGCACCAACCATGATCGGTGGGCTGTCCGGCGCGACACCAAAGTATTGGCTTTTGATCGACCCGATCGACGGCACTCGTGGGCTCATGTTCGACAAGAGGTCGGCTTATTTTCTGGCAGCTGCCGCACCCGGAACTGAAAGAGCTCCGCGACTTTCCCACTGCACCGTATCCGTCGTCGTCGAGCTCCCGACGGCGAAAGCAGGATTTGGGGACACGTTTTGGTGGACGCGGGATGGGGGCGTCCGCGCGCAACGTTGCAATCTCGCGGGTGGGGATAGCGAGAACCTCAACTTTCGGCCGAGCACGGCGGTGACTTTGGCCAATTCGTTCGGCTCGGTCGTCGCGTTCTTCCAACATGGCAAGCAACGCGCTGCCGAGCTGGCGCAGCAGATCGCTCAGGTGTCGAGCCCGGTGTTCGACGATCAGTATCTGTCGACTGGAGGGCAGATGGTTGAGTTGCTGACTGGGCGAGATCGCTTCGTCGTGGATATCAGACCGTTCCTCGCGGGAAGCTGCAGTGCCTTGTGCTGCCACCCTTACGACCTTGCCGCGGCGCCGCTTGTCAAAGCTGCCGGCGTCGAACTCTGCGCGCCCGATGGTAGCGATCTCGATGCTTTTTTTGATCTGCAGTCGAACGTCGGCTGGTGCGGATACGCCAACATAGGAGTCCGCAACCTCGTTCAACCGATCGTTCAGCGATTCATCTCGAATTGTGCCCCCTAGATCGCCGATGCCTTAAGCGTTCCGGGCGACGAGCGCGTTTCAACTTCGTGTTTGACGAGAGTTTTGTTGCTGCCGCGCTGCGGTGGCGCGTCAAAAGGAGGGAGCAGCAAACAAAGCCGTGGAGATAGCGTCGCCTTGCTCGATACTAAAGAACTCGAGAAAGCGAGCGTGAAGGTCTGATCGGGCGGCGGTGGCAGTATCCGTGGAGCAGAGGCAGGGGGAAGGCGTTGCCGTAGCCAAGGGCGAGTGGATCACCCTTCTGCTTTGCGCGAGCGCTTTCTTTTTTGTGATCGGCAGCTTCTTCGTGTTCAGGCCGCTGCGCGATGCAATCGCGCCGTCTTCGACCGAGATACCTACTTTGCTTGTCACGGTCTTCTTCGTGATGCTTGTCGCAACGCCGCTATTCGGCCTTGTTGCCGCGAAGGTGCCGCGCCGCGCCGTCGCGTCCTTCACGCTGTTGTTTTTTGCGAGTCATTTGTTGGGATTTTTCATCGCGCTGTCTGCAGGCGTGAGCCTCGAACGCGTCGCTGCGCTTTTCTTCGTTTGGGTCGGTGTTTTCAACCTCTTTGTCGTCGCTGTCTTTTGGGTGGTGATGGCGGACATTTTTCGCCCCGATCAAGCGGTTCGCTTGTTCGCAGGGATATCGCTGGGGGGCACGCTTGGGGGCGTCGTGTTGCCCTTGGTCGCAAGCGCATGGGCAAAGACCATCGGCATTGAGGGCGTTTTTCTGCTTTCGTGCGGACAGGTTCTTTTGGCGCTGTTCTTCATCGACGCGGCGCGCAGTTCGACGCCTCACGCCGGCGCCCATGGGGCTGCGCATGTTCCGATCGGTCGGGAGGCGCTTTCCGGTATCGTCAACATCGTTAAGTCAAAGTACCTCGTCACCATTGTGCTGTGGGTGTTGCTTGCTCACATCCTCCAGACGCTCCTCTATTTGCAGCAGCAAGAATTGCTTCAGCGGGAATTTGCGATCAAGGAAGAGCGCTTTGCGTTGCTCGCCCAAGTCGATGCCGGAACAAACGCCCTCGCGGCCGGAATCCAATTGCTGATTGCCGCCCCGTTTCTGCGGCGTTTCGGTGCCGGTTGGTCGCTTGCAGGTGCATGCATCGTCGCGACGGTAGGTTTCTTGGCAGCCTCAGTTTCGTCCACTTTGTTTGTGGTCATCGCGGCGCAGCTTGCATTTCGCGCCACATATTTTGGCATGTCGCTTCCAGTCAGGCATATGCTTTTCAGTGTTGTCAGCACCGACGAGAAGTTCAAGTCGCAGTCATTTATTGACACTGTGGTACAGCGCGGCAGCGACGCCGCGGGCGGCTGGATATTCAACGCGCTGTTTCGCGACCAGAAGATGGACTTGTCGACGATTGCGGGTTTCGCGGCGGCGTTGGGGGCGGCCTGGGCGCTGCTGGGTTACGTGCTCGGCGGCGCGCTGGAGCGCCGAAAGCAGGCCCGGTTGTCGGACTTGTTGGAGCGTGAGAGGCGCCATCAGCCCTAAGGCATGCTCTATGGCGTTGATTAGCTTGTGATCCACGCAAATGGCATCGTTGTCGCGTCGACACAGCATTGAGGGTGGCTGGGAAATGTCTGCGCACAATGAAGCAGCCGGTTTGTCGCACCGGCCAGACCGTTGCTGACGTGCCCCCGGCCCGCCATGTCTGGTCCTTCCCGATCGCGCCCGCATGGGCACGCGATCGCGGCTGCGACTTGAACCTGTCCATCTAAAACTTTGCCCCGGCTGGTATCGCTGGTGAGGCTTGCGGCAGGGGTGCGTCCGGTGGATAGCGGCCGATCTGTTAGCGAGCGGCAGCCTCCCCAACGCACACCTAACGGCAATCTAACGCGCATCTAACGGCAAAGGCCGCAGATGTCGGCCAATCTAACGCTTCTAACGGATTCGAATTTGCATCCGGCGAAACGCTGGTCGCGGCTGCTACGCTGGAGCCCGCGATTCCGATGCCGTGAGGGGACGAATGCCTGCGCACCTGACGCCGATCTTGCTTCTGCTGATCTCGAACGTTTTCATGACGATCGCCTGGTACGGCCACCTGAAATTCAAGGACCAGGCGCTTTGGCTGGTGATCTTGGCGAGCTGGGGTATTGCGTTCGTCGAGTACTGTTTCGCGGTCCCGGCAAACCGCTGGGGCCACGGCACCTACACGGCCGCGGAACTCAAAACGATGCAGGAAGTCATCACCCTGGTCGTTTTCGCTTTCTTCTCGGTCTTCTATTTGGGCGAGGCGTTGAAATGGAACCACTTGCTCGGCTTCGCGCTGATCGCAGGCGGGGCACTCTTCGTCTTCAACAAGTGGTAGTTGCGTGGCCGGAAGAGCGCGCCGGTGCAGACTCCGCTCAATGCTGGTGATTCGACCAGCGGGGAAAGTAGGGGAGGGGTCCCATGGTAGCACTGCGCGCAGGCGTCGTGACCGTATCGTTGCTGGTGCTGGCCGCCTGTGCCTCGCTGAGCGCGCAGTCGAACCGTCCGCTTGAGACGGCAATCCATGGCCCCTCGTATCGCATCGGCTCAGTCCCCGACAACACGTCGGCGGAACTTTTCGTCGTCCTCGCATTCTCGGGCGGTGGCAAGCGCTCCTCCGCGTTCGGCTATGGCGTGCTCACGGGTTTGCGCGAAATCACCGTCGACTACGGTCAAGGCCCGCGCACACTGACGACGGAAATCGACGTCGTGACCGGCGTCTCCGGCGGCAGCTTCACGGCCTCTGCCTTCGCGCTCAAACGCGAGGCGCTGTTCGACACCTATGTCGACGAGTTCCTGAAGTACGATCTGAACGGCGAGATCTTCGGCATCTACCTGATGCCCTGGCGGTGGGACTGGTTGTTCAACCCGAACTGGGGCACGAACGATGAAATGGCGCGCGTCTACGACGAGCTGCTGTTCAAGGGTACGGATTTCGGTGAACTCGCAAAGCTGGGCCGCCCGTTCCTTGGCGTTCAGGCAACCGATTTCGCGAACGAGGCCCCCTTCATCTTCACGCAAGACACCTTCGACTGGATCTGCTCCGACATCACGTCCTATCCGGTCGCGCGCGCCGTCGCCGCCTCGAACGGCTTTCCGGTCCTGTTCACGCCAATCAGCCTCAAGAACTACGCCTATGACGACACGCAATCCTGCACACGGCCGGAGTGGATCGACGAGTACGCCAAGATCGACGACGAACTTTCGCGTCGCCGGCACTTGGCGAACCTCGCGGGATCGTACCTCGACAAACGAAAGAGCGCCTATGTCCACCTGCTCGACGGCGGGGTTTCCGACAACCTGGCCCTGCGAGGCTTCATGCAGCTGATGGCACCGGTCAGCGAAGGCGGCACGCTCGACGAAGATCGCCTGAAACGCCTGCAGCACATCGTCATCGTGAGCGTGGACGGCCAAGCGGAGCCCGACCGCGAACTAACCGACGTGCCTTATCTCGACAGCGTCTTCCGCGTCATTGGCGCGGTGACGTCCACCGCGATCGACCGGTACGGCTTCGAAACGCTGATCCATGCCCGGGAAATGACAGGTCGTTTGGCGGCAGCCTTCGCCCGCCGCGACTGCCCCGCAGGGGCGGACGGTAAGCCGACCGCCTGCCGCAAAGTCGAACCGCACTTCGCGCATGTCGCGCTGTCCGACTTGGCCGATGACGAGAAGCGCAAGGAGTTGGCCGCGATCCCGACCGGCCTGACGATCGCGGACTCCAACGTGGACGCACTCGTCCAAGCCGGCCGCGACGCCGTTCTTTGCGACAAGGACATGCGCCGCTTCTTTGCGAGCCTGCCCAACGCGGTGGTGCCGCCGATGCCGGCGCGCTGCCGTCCCTATCTGCCGGGCTCTGAGGAGGTCAACGCCGAGGCCGCAAAGCGCAGCGCCGAACGCGCGTCCCGCACGCCCACACCCTGATCGTGCCGCAGCCGCTTCCAGGCGTCGAAACTGAGCGCGAGATCGAGCGCTGCGAAGCGTGGGCGATCGTCGGCAAAGTTCGCCGGCAACACGCGCCGCAGCGCCTCGCTCTGCGCGCGCACGAGCGCCTTATGCTCGGACGTCAGAAACGCCGAGCCATGCCGGTGCGCGTCGCCCGCGATCTTGAACGGCAATAGCCGCTCGAACACCTCGGCCCGGCGGTCGACAAGCTCCTCGAGCCGCCCGCGCCAATCCGACGCCGCAAACGGTTGCTCTAAGATCGGCTTGATCTCGGCCGTCATGCGTTCGGAGATCGCGGCGTGCAGGCTCTCCATGTCGGCGAAGTGGCGAAACACCGTGCGCAAACCCACGCCGGCTTCCTTCGCAACCGACTCCGCGCTTGGATCCACGTTGCCGCCTTCAACCAGTTTCAGCAGAGCATCGACGATCTTGCGCCGGTTGTCCGCGCCTCGTGCCCGCCGTCCGTCGACCTGGCCTTGGGGTTCACGCCGTTGCAGCATCTTGCCTCCGCGAATACTCCAGTGCCGCCACGAGGCCGATGAGGATCAACGCCGCCAGCGCGCCCCACTGTCCGGGCACGGCATGAGGCAGAGGGCGCCACACGAACAGCAGGAATACCGCAAGCGCCGCCTGCGCGGTGTGGATCAAGAGCAAGGGCCGTACGAACGGCCGGAAGAACGCGACCGCAACCAGATCCACCATCGCCATGGTGAGCTGTCCCGCGCCGACTGCGCCAATGAACGACAAAACGATGTCGCGGCTGCTCGAAAGGTCGAGCCCGGCGATCATCTCAAGTCCCCCGTCCGGCGCAAACAAATGGATACCGCCGCGGCCGAGATTGACGAGACCCAAAAGCGCGACAAACACGATCGAAAGCGTCGAGGGCGATTGCAGCGTCATGGAAGGCGCGCTTCGACGCATTGAATGAGAATTTGTCCCGCAAGACCCGCCTCGCGGTGCACGCCGATCTTTGCGACATCGGACGACATCGCGATCTTGGCGAAAGCCTCCGACGAGGGGTACTCGACGAGCGCGACGGCGTCCCAAGCCTCTTCGACGTTACCGATAACGACGGATTTCACGGGGCCCGAGAAGATGACGCGTCCGCCATGCGATTGAACGAACTTGATCATCTCCTTCCCATAGCGGTCGTAGGCCTCGCGGCCGGTCGCATCGTCTGCCCGCCCGTCCTTGTAAGACGCTCGATCTTTGAACTTGAGCAGATTGACCATCACGATCGGTTCGTTCGAGCCCTTCGCAATAGCCTCGGTCAGCTGCTCGCCCTTCGGATAGACCGCGTTCTCGACTTTCATGACTGCGTCTCCGTGATGAAGCGATGAATGTGAGCAACCAGCTCGTCCGGGGCATCTTCCTGCAGGAAGTGACCCGCATCTTTAATGATCGTATGCGGTTGGCCCTTCGTGCCGGGCACGCGCTCCAAGAACACGCGCTCGCCGCCCTTCGTGACCGGGTCGGAATCGCTAAACAGCGTCAGCACCGGCTTTGCGAACTTGGAGAGCACCTCCCAAGCTGCCTTGTTCTCGGCGACGGAGCCATGCTCGGGCGTCACCGGCACGAGCGCCGGGAAGCGCCGCGCACCGGATTTGTAAGTCTCATCCGGAAACGGCGCCACATAGGCAGCCTTCACGATGTCGGTGAGACCCTTCTTCGTCCCCATCGCGACGATCTCGCCGATCGGCAGTTCAGGCACCGTTTGGCTGAAGTTGAGCCACTGCTTGAAGCCTTCGTTCATGCCCGTGCCGACCGGAAGCCCGGTGTTGCCCACGACGAAACGCGCGAAGCGATCCGGAAACGCCGCGACCAAGCGAAGGCCGATCAAGCCGCCCCAATCCTGCCCGAAGAACGTCGCGTTTTTGAGATCGAGCCGTGTGAGCCAGTCGCTCATCCCTTTGACGTGCCGCTCGAACGTGTAGTCGCTCTTCTC
>CAYXQB010000018.1:0-22748 GCA_964466435.1 uncultured Flavobacteriaceae bacterium
TTTCACAGCGGAATGGCCCCTGCCGCCCTTCTCATCGTCGCGAGCGTGGTGACCCTGGGAACGCCGGTCGTTGGTGGTTCGAAATACACTCACGTGGGCGCGCTCTACAGCGCGCTTGGCGCGGATCTTGACGAGATGGAGGCGCGCGTTGACGAGCGAAATCGTAAGCTCATTCGTGTTCCCGTAACAGCCATTTTCAGCCGCGCTGATGGCATCGTCGATTGGCGTGCTTGCATCGATCCCTACGACGCCGCTATCGAGCACGTGGAAGTCGGCGCCACGCACTTGAGTCTCGGCTTCGATCCGCAAGTGCTGCGACTCGTAGCCGAACGTCTGGGTCGGGACAATCAAGAGCATAGCGAGGTGTTGGCCCGACAGCGCGTCGCGCTTTCGGTGCGCACGCCGTAAGAATAGGGGGACATGATGGACATGATACCTATTCCCTATGTTGGCACGATGGGGGCTGGGGTGTTTGCCTCCGCTTGCGCTCCGCGCTGATGCAGGGGAGGACCCGCCTGCGCCAAGGCTTCGGCGGGCGTAGCGCCCGCGGTCCCAGGGCTAGAGTTCGCCTGGGACGAAGGGGTCAAAAGCGGCGCAAAACTGGCGTTTCTCGCCGGGCGAAGCTCGTTCTCCGGTGTCTTTTTCCTTGCACCTGTTCGTCTTTTGTTCTATCGTGTTGGTGGTGCGTATCAAAACGCAGGATGTCGAAGCGTGACGTGGTGCGCCGGACGTGGCGGCCAACCCGAGATTTTGCTGCGCGCAGCCGCGGTTTCTCCACCTAACTTCCGGGTACATGGGGTTGTTCGCTCAAAATTCTGACCGGTATCCCCCTCCGCCCCGGCGCGCCGATTGGGCGGCCTTGGCGAAGCTAGCGCGCGGCCGGGCAGGGCGGTGCCGATGCGGGTTTGGTGGCAAGCTCACTTCGTCGCCAACCCATCCCCAGTGCCATGGTTCGAAGACGTAGCCGAAGCGGGCGTCTTCGTTTGGTGGAGGCGGTTCGCGTCTTGGCGCGGTTCGCTCATGACGAGGTGGTGTTGGAGGGGGTGGAACCAGCCGCGGGCGGCGAGCGTTCTCTTGGTTGGAGAAACCAGGTGTGCTCATGACGTTTGTTCTTAAGCCTCTGCCCTACGACAAGACCGCTCTTTCGCCGACGATCTCGCCGACGACGATGGAATTGCACTACGAAAAGCATCATCGTGGCTATGTCGAGAAGCTGAACAAGCTTACTGCCGGTACGGCGATGTCGCTGTTGCCGCTCGAACGCGTGGTCGAGACGGCATGGGGGAATCCGAACTCGACCGGTATTTTCGACAGTGCGGCGCAAGTTTGGAACCACGATTTCTTCTGGCAATCGATGAGCCCCGCCGGCGGATTCCGTGCCATCGGCCGGCTGGGTGGACGCATCGATGCTGTCTTCGGCTCCTATGAGAAGTTCGAGGACGCGTTCGTCGAGCAAGCCGTCGCACAGTTCGGCAGCGGTTGGGCCTGGCTTGTCGTTGATGCCGGTGAGATGAAGATCATCACGACCGGTAACGCGGTTACGCCGAACGTCCTTGGCGTTCGCCCGCTGTTGACCTGCGATCTATGGGAACATGCTTACTATCTCGACTATCAGAACGACCGCGAAAAGTTCGTTCGCGCGTTCCTCGCACGTTTGGCCAACTGGGAGTTTGCGGCGAAGCAGTTGGAGTTGGGCGCACCTCGTGAGTCCGAGCGCGCCCGCGCATAAGGCGCTCCTCTGGACGGCGCGCAAAGCGGCCCCACGTTGCCGCGCGCCTTTCGGGAACCATTGCATGAGAGCGGGGTTGTCTTCTGTGCAAATCCCAAAGGAGGACAAGCGTCATGACTACCATCATTGAAAGACCGAGCGGCGGGACTGACGGCAGCGTTGCCGTGATCGCCGTCGTCGTCGGCGTATTGGCCGCGGCGGTGATCGGACTATTTGCCTTCGGCACGTTCGACCGCCAGCCTGGCGAGACGAATTTGACGATCGAAACGCCGGCCGCAGCTGTGGCACCGACAGCACCGACCGCACCGACTGCGCCAACTGCGCCGCAAGCGCCGACGGCCCCGCAGGCGCCAACAGCGGATCCCGCGCCTGCGCAGGACCCTGAGTCAGCGCCGCCGCCCGACTAGCAGTCCAAGGGCCCGAGCGCGTGCGTGCGTAAGTGCGCGCTCGGGGTCGGCGAGGCTCATCCTTCGCGGCGTACATCGCCAAGGGTGGGCCTCGTGCCTCTGGTACGCGGAAAGCGCCTCGATGCAACCAACGCGGCATCGAGGCGTTCCCACTTAACCTAACAAGAAGGACAACACTTTCATGAACAAATACTCATACGGACTCGTTGCGGCAGGCGCACTGTTTGCGGCCGGCACTTTCGCAATGGCGGTGCCCGCCGTTGCGCAGGACAGAGGTGATACGACCTTCTCGATCACCCTGGGCAACGCGGTCTTCGGATATTCCGACGGCTACTACGACAACGATCGGCGCTGGCACAACTGGCGCGACGACAACGAGCGCGATTGGTACCGCCGGAATAACGGGCAGACCTATCACGACATGGGCCGCTCCGACGACCGGGACCAGAATCGTCGCGGTTGGCTCGACGGCAGAAATTCCGACTGGCGCGGTGATCGAAGCGGGGTCGACTTCTCCGTTTCGCTCGGCAACGTCGTGTTCGGCTACTCCGACGGCTACTACGACAACAACCGCCGCTGGCACGGCTGGAACAACGACCGCGAGCGCGATTGGTACCGTCAGAATCGCCGCGACACGTACTATCAAATGGGCCGCTACGATGATCGTGACCAGTATCGTCGCGGGTGGCTCGACGGTCGGCGCTCAGATTGGCGCGGCGACCGGCAGGGTGCGGGCTTCTTAAGCAACGTGGTGCTCGCGTACTACGACGGCTACTACGACAACGGCCGCCGCTGGCACCGCTGGCAGAGTAACAGCGAACGGAACTGGTACCGCCAGAACCACCGGGACTCCTACTTCCACATGCGCCGCGCCCGCGATCGGGACCAGTACCGTCGCGGTTGGTGGCAGGGCAGGCGCTCTGACTGGCGCGTCGGGGGAAGCAACGACTTCTCCATCGTGCTGGGCAACGTGGTGTTCGGCTACTCCGACGGCTACTACGACAACGATCGTCGCTGGCATGGCTGGCGTAACGACGGCGAACGCGACTGGTACCGCCAGAACCACGCACGGACGTACTATCAAATGCGCCGTGACGGCGACAATCATCGCAACCGTCGCGACTGGCGCGAAGGCCGCCGCGACGATTGGCGCGACGACAACGATCGCAACTAGCCAGTTGAAGGTAGACGCATGAAACCCCGGCGATCGAAGGATCGCCGGGGTTTTCAATGGCATCGTTCGCATTTGTTAGATGTTAGGCCGGAGAGCAGCGGGCGTCGATGCGCCGGAGCAGGTCCAGAAACTCGTCCGGTGTCGGTTGATCGGCAATGTGGTCGAATAGCGTGACCAACTGCGTGTCCACAAGCAGACCATAGCGGCGCCGCTCTTTGGTGCCCCAGCTCTTGCTCGCCGGGGTTCGGGAGGCTGTGCTTCCCGGTACGGTGGCTTCTTCGGTCACTTGAGTGCCTCTACGCGCGGTTCCACGACTGTCTGGCCGCCAGCTTTCAAGAACGTGCTGTGAGGCCGTTCGGTTCCCTGTGTGGAACAAGAAAATGCGGATGCGATTGATCTACGATGCGGTTTGGTTATCGGTGACCGCCGGAGTGGCGCCAGGGAAAGAAGCGGCGCCGCCATGCGTGCCGCTCAACAGCGAGTTCGCCCAAGGCGCTCTCCGCCGCGAACAACTTCGCGAGCCCTGTCTTCTTTCCTTCGATCGTCGTTTCATTCTCGGCCAGAAGCAGGATCGCGAAGGGCTCGAGTCCCGGAACGTGACGGGCGACCGCAGCAAACAAAATGAGGACTGGCACGGCGACAATTGCCGCAAATGGCCCCGAAAGCCAGGCGAACATCGCGACGGTTAGAAATACACCCAGCGAGCTCACGGCAATCCGCCGCGACACCAACCAGGGTGTCACAAGTGTCGACTCGACGAAATTTATGAGGATCAGCACGAGCGGTGGGATGATGGCTTCCTCTAGCGACGGTGCGGCAACCAACTGGGTCAATGCGCACAGCGCAATCGCTGCAGTCGGTCCGACGTACGGGATGTAGCACGCGATGCCGAAGGCGAGGCCCCAGACTGCGGCATAGGGAACGCCTAGCACCATAAAGGCCATGCCTGCTGCCACCGCTACGCCGGCGTTGATCATCGTCATGATGAACAGGTAGTGGGACACCTGCGCGAGCGACTCGTTCATGATCCGCGCAACTCTCAGGCGCTGCTCGTGTCCGGCCGGCAGGAGGATGAGCCGCTTGCGATAGGGCTCCCGCACCGAGATCAGAAACAGCGCCAAAACAAACGCGTAGAGGGTCTGAGCAATGACCTTTGGCGCTACTTCCATGACGGCGTCGCCTGACGATTGTGCGGGCGCGGCGACCTGGGCGGCACCATTACCACCGGGGATCTGGCTCATCTCGTCAAGCTTATCGGTGGCAGCCTGAACGGTGCCGAACCATTTCTTCAGCGGCCGTGTCTTGCGCTCTATCGTTCGCGCGATCTCCGGCGCGTCCTTGATCAACTCGGATACGCCTGGGGCGACTGCCACGGCGGTGCCTGCGAAGAGTGCGCCGATGCTGACTACAACGATGATCGAGGCCGCAATTGTGGGCAATCCCAGCCGTTCAAGAGCGGCAACAACGGGTGTGAGTGCCAACGCAATCACCACGCCTGTCGCGGTCGGCATGAGGAAGTCTTGTGTAGCCCAAGCTGCTGCGCCGCAGGCGATGACCGCAAGGACGATTAGGGCGATCTTGGCGGAGCGCGGATAGGCCACCGCCAAAGCCGCTGGGTCGGGTGGCGTGCCTTGCTGGGCGTTGCGGGCGGGCGTCTTTGAGTTCATCAGCGATCTGTTCCCCGTGGAACCGCAACGCACAAGCTCAGTACTGGTTCCATCAAAGGCTAGCCGATGAACTTTTGTGGCCTTTGCGCGTTGTCTTCGCGGAGCACGAGGAAGGATTTGAAATGGTTAGCCAAGACAGCGTTGAAGCCAAAAAGGTCAACCCCGGCGCCAGTTACGATCACCCAAACGACGTGCTGAGCGACCAGACACTGACGCGGGATCAGAAGATCGCGATCCTTCGCGAGTGGCACTACGATGCCGTGCGCTTGCAGGAATCTGCCGGCGAAAACATGACGTGCGGCGAGCCGGATCGCCTACGTTCGGTTTCAAATGCCTTGCTTGCGCTAGGGGTATCGCCTGCCGCGGAGCTCGATCCGCACGCTCCTGGAAAGCCATCCGTGTTGCAACGGATCTTTCGGCGCTTCAGTTCATTCGTCCCACGCTAAAGCCATTAACCGTCTGTTCTCGCCTTTGGTCGGCTCATTCCACGTGAGGTTGTAGCGGTACCCTGTTGTTATGCCGCTATGATGGCGCTGCCAAAGGCGGCGTAGATGTCTCCACTTGTGTTTCGCGCAATCAGCGACTGGGCGGCACTTCGACCGCGACCTTCGGATTCCACCGGAGGAATGTCGGAGTGGATTCGACGCGCCGTCATTGTGGCAAGCTGCCTGTGCGTCGCGATTGGCGTCAGAGCGTTGTTGGGGCAGGGACCTGGCGCGGCACCGGTCGCGACACTCTATCCTGCCGTCGCGGTCGCAGCGCTGCTTGGCGGGGGCTGGAGCGGGTTGGCGACGGCAGTTCTTGGCTGGGTTGCCGCTTGGTATTTTTTCTTCGATCCGCCCGGTTCTCTCGTCCTAACTCAGCCGCAGGTCATTTCCGTGGGGCTGTTCGCGCTCTCGTCGGCGGTGCTGATCTCCGGTTCGGTTTGGCTGCGGGAAACGATTAGGACGGTCGAACAGAGTGAGGCGCGCTACCGTGCCTTGATCGACGCATCGACGGACGTCGTTGCTTTGACGGACGGCAACGGCGCGTGGCACGAGCGCAATATGGCATGGGAGGCGATAACCGGCGCGCGTTGGCCGGAGTACGGGGAAAAGCGTTGGCTTTCATCCGTACACGAAGAAGACAGGCAAGAGCTGCAGACGATGCTGCGTATGGCGGAGGGCGAGGCCGTGAACGCGCAGGTGCGGATTTGGAGCTGTCAAGACGAGGGGTGGCGCTGGGTCCGGATGCGCACGGTCGCCATCTTGGGTCACCGAGGCAAGACGGACGACAGGATCATCTCCTTTACCGATGTCCACGATCGTAAGCTCTTGCGCGAACAGCAGGAGTTGGTGACGGGCGAACTTCGTCACCGGCTCAAGAACCTCTTGGCTGTGATTCAAGCTTTGCTGAACAACTCTCTGCCGCGCAACAATCCCGCGGCGGCGGCGCTCGCCGACAAGTTCATGGCGCGGCTGCGTGCTTTAGAAAGCGCCGGCGATCTGGTTATTGCCGCAAACTGGCACGACGTGGATTTGGGCGCGGTGGTGAGAGGGGTGCTCGCGCCGTTCATCGACGCAAACAAGGCCAAGTTGGCGATACACGGCCCACCGCTGTTGGTTCACGAGCAAACGGCGGGCGGCATCGGTTTGGCGTGCCATGAGTTGGCGACGAATGCGCTCAAGTACGGCGCGCTGTCTACGGACGGCGGGCGCGTGGCGATTCAGTGGACTGTGGAGGCGGCCGGTGCGGACGAGCGCGTCGAGTGGTCGTGGACAGAGAGTAATGGTCCCACAGTAGAGGGACCCGAAGAGCATGGCTTTGGCGTCAGAGTCGTTCGGGCGGCTGTTGCGCGGGAGCGCGATGGTGCCGTCGATCTCGAGTTCCGCCCGGAAGGTGTTCGATGCCGCATGACATTTGTGCGTGCTCGAAGATCCGACGCGCTGCCAGAAAAAGAGGGACGGACATTGTCCGCCCCTCGCTGAACTGCAACCCGGTTTGGATCATTCCGCCGGCGTGTTCGAGACAGTACTGGTGCGCGTCGTGCGCGTTTCGACGGTGCGGTCCATCGACGCGCCCGTGTTTGGAACGCGCGCCGCCATACGTTCACGATCGAAGCCCTTGTGCTTCATCATGATCGCTTCGACCGTCGCGACGTCCGCATCGGGTACGCGGACCGACACGAGCGTGCCGCCGCCCTTGATACGGTCGACGTAGATCTGCGCATCGTCGTTGTCGACGCCGGCGCCGACCAATGCACCGATGAGCCCGCCGCCGGAGGCGCCGACCGCAGCGCCGATCGCCGTCGTGATCAGCCAGCCCACGCCGAGGAGCGGTCCGAAGCCCGGAATGACGATCGCGCCCAATCCTGCCAAAAGACCCGCGCCGCCTCCCAAGGCGCCGCCGATGACCGCGCCGTCGCCTGCGCCCGACTCGGCCATGTTGTTGTCGACTGTGCGAGCGCCGGCACTACGCTGTGCGCTTTGGTCTTCGACATTGTTGGTGACGATGCTGATCTCTTCGTTCGGCACGCCCGCGGCCTTGATGTCACGCACCGCGTCCGACGCATCGTTGCGGTCGTCGAATAGTCCATTCACTGTGGTTGTCATGTCGTTCTCCTGTGTTGTTTGCACTTGCTAGTGCGTACTCACCAATCTTGGTCGACCTTGTAGTAGGAGTAGGATTTGTCGCGGATCTCGCCGTCGTGCTTCGTCAGATCGCCGATGTCGTAGGCTGGCGCCGATTGCAGGATGGCCTTCGTCATAGGTACGACGTAGCCGCCTTTTTCCTTGTCGTAGTTGAGGAGTGCCCAAGGGACAGGGTGGTATTTCTCCCCGAGCCCCAAGAAGCCGCCGAAGCCGACGACGGCGAACATGATCTTGTTCGACGTCTTGTCGAGGATGATGTCCTCGACCGTTCCGATGGATGAGCCTTCGTTGTTGTAAACGGATGTTCCGGTGACTCTCGAGGCGCGGATCGCGCGTGTGTGGCCAGTGGCGGTCGGCATGTGTGTGTCTCCTTTTGACGGTCGAACTTTGATAGAACGTGCGCCGCACAGACGAGTTCCGTGCTGCTGTGGGAAAGTTTCGCGCGCTATCGACCCTTCCGCTTCATGGCGTCGGTCATGCCCAATGCTGCAGCGCAAGCAACCGCTATCAGCGGGTGCTCCTTTGCCAGTTGCGTCAGCGCGGTTACCAGCGCGTCTTGAGATTGATGTGGTGCCGCCGCGTGCAGTGGCGGCGCGAGGTTGGAGGCGCGCCAGTGCGCGACCGCCAAGTAAACCGCAGCGCCGGCGCCGACGGTGAGGAAGGAAATCAGTGCCGTGAGGGCGGCTGCCGCGGGTGCGTCCGCAACCGCGAGCAGCAGCAAGTAGATGGCCACGCCGGAGAATGCGACGCCCGTTGCAGCCATCGCGACGGCGACGGCAACCAGGATTGCGCGGGCGATCATGGCGACGCTACGTGTTGGCCGCGCATGATCGCCCGGGGAGTTCAGCGACGGAGCAACGAGCCGATGAGGGCGCCGGCGCCCATCGACAGTGCGATGGCTGCGAGGGGCTGCGTACGGATCGCACCACGAACCGACTCGGCGCCGGCTTCACTCCAACTCCCGACTTGCTCTGCGGCGTCGCCGGCGGCCTCGCCGGCAGCCTCGGTTGCGCTCGCAAACCCGGACGACGCTTCGTGACCTAGGCTGCTCAGCAATTCGCGCACGTTGTTCTGCAAGGAGTCGAAGTCGCCTTTGAGTGCGCTAACGCGGGCGTCGAGGTCGTTGCCATTCTTTGCCTTCTTGCGTGAAGGCGATTTTGCGTAAGCCATGCTTGGAGATCTCCGCTGTCGAGCCTGTCGGCTGTGGGTGCAAATTTGAGAACGCCGCGGCGCCAAATAGGTTCCCGTTCGAAGATCTGCGTGAATTCGCAACCGATACTCAACTCGCGCGTTGCGTTGCTGAAGGTATGAAACGGAGAGAGTCATGAGTTTGGGAACCATTTTGCTGATCGTGTTGATCCTGTTTTTCGTCGGTGCCATTCCGTCGTGGCCGCACAGCCGCAATTGGGGCTATTTCCCAAGCGGGGGATTGGGTTTGTTGGCCGTCGTCGTGTTGGTTTTGGTCCTGGTCGGCCGTGCTTAGGGCGATTTCGTCGCCGAGGCCGGAACCATTGTCCGTGTACGGCGTTAGCTTGGCATCACGAGGAGAGTGAACGATGTTGAAGAGATTGATGCTGGGCGCGGCGGTCGCGGTCCTTGTGACCGGTTGCGCCAGCGACAGGATGTACAGCGATGGACCGGGCCCGGGCCCGGGCTATCAGAACTCCAGCCGCTACGACGGTTGCAGCGATAACGCTGCGGTCGGAACGGTTGTGGGTGCTGTGGCTGGTGGCGTTATCGGCAACCAGTTTGGCAAGGGCAGCGGAAACACCGCGGCGACGGTGGGTGGTGCTATCCTGGGCGGCATCGCGGGTAACGCGATCGCACGGGATGCGTGCCGCAATGAGCGGGCCGACGCCTACTACTACAACCGTAGTTACTACGACGCGTTCGAGCAGCCCGAATACGGCCGGCGCTACGAATGGCGCAATCCGCACAACGGCAACTACGGCTACGTGACACCGACACGCCGTTCGGATGGTGCCCGCTACGGATACCGCAGCGAGTGCCGCGAGTTCAGCCAGATCGTGTACGTCAACGGGCGGCAGTATGAGGACATCAGCGTTGCATGCCGGGCGCCCGATGGAAGTTGGCGTATTGTTGCGCGCTGAGACGGTCGTGAAGTTTTGCTGCGATCGCGAGTTCTGCTCGCGGTCGCAGTTTTCGTGTCGCGGCTAGTTGGTTGGCGCCGTTCTGTCCGGTTGAGCTGCAAAGCTCAACTCAACAACAGTGCCACCGCCATCTCTGGTACGAGTCGTCATTTCGCCGGAGATTTGTTGCACGAGTGCGTGCATCAACCGGATGCTCATGCCGGTGTCTAGCTGTGCATCAAGGCCGTCTCCGTCGTCCGCGATGACCAGGGTCACTCGCCCGTCGCCCGCCGGTTGCAACGACACGGAGATTTGGCCGGCGACGTCCGGTTCGGAAGGCATGTGCCGATAAGCATTCGTCATGGCTTCGTTGACGAACAGCATCAACGGAATCGCCGTGTCGCCGCTCACTGTGCACGAGACGGCAGCCACGGTCACCGTCAGGTTCGCGTGGGCTTCATCGGCGGCGTTTTGTGCTTGCTTGACCGCCTCCGACAACAGCGGCTTTAGATCGACGGCACCAGCCAGATCAAGCTCGTAGATCGCGCTGTAGGTAAGCGCCAGCGCGTTGATTCTTGCGCGCGCTTGGTCCATGGCCGCCCGGGCATCCGTGTCGCGCAGATGATTGGACTGCAGATTCAGAAGACTCACGACGATTTGCAGCGTGTTCTTGACGCGATGGTGAATCTCTTTGATCAGGGTTTCCTTTTGCGCCAGTGCGTCCTTCAGGCTGCGATCGCGTTCTTGCACGGCCGCTGCCATGTCCGAAAGCGCTGTGCCCAGGACTTGAAACTCGCGCGGAGCTTTGTCGAGTGATTGCGGGCGGATCGCATAGTGGCCTTTGCCGTATGCCACGGCCATCCGAGCGAGCGTGTCGATCCATTGGACGACCAGACGATGCGTTGCCAGCCAGATTGCAAGCGACGCGATCAGTATCATCAAGACGGGCAACAGGAGGTCGATTGCAACGGACATGTAGGAAAGGCGCGTCAGCTCGCTATCGGGCATAGCAAACCCGAAAGAATGATCGCTATGGAAGGCGGGCGCGACCGTGAGCGACCATGGCTGGCCGCCGGGTCCTGTCGCGGGAATGATCGCATCGGTCCCCTTGGGAAAGGGACTGCTGCGGGCAAACACGGCGGGTGCGATCTTGGGCGCGTTCGATGCGACGATGTCGCCCGCCTTGTCGAGAAGTGCAACAATGGAGCCGCGCGGCAGTCCAAGCTCGCGCTCGTTTACCAGCCACTCGAGGTTGATCGCCACGTTAAGCGTTCCGTCAAATGCACCGTCGGTTGTCGCCAAGGGTAGAACGCCTGCGAAAACGGCCTGGCGTAACGCTTCGCTATGGAGCGGTCCGCTGACGAAAAATTCGCGTCTTACCAGTGCTTCTTTCCACCACGGAAGCGCCGTGACGTCGATAGTTGAAGGCGGCAAGACGGCCGCGCAGAGTATTGTCCCGTTGGACGAAAGTCTCGCTAGGTTGCCGAATGAAGCCAGACCTCTTAGGGAGTCCTGAAGCCGCCGCTGGCAAGCGTTCCTTCCGAAGCGAATATCACTTTCCTTGGCGAGCTTAAGGAGTAACTGCTCGGCGGCGACAAAGGCGTTGCGTTCGTCAGTTGCAATCGAAAACGCGCCTTGGCGCAGAATCTGACGGATGTTCTGTTGATCCAAGCGAATTCGCTCGACGCCTTGCCAGATGCTCAAGGCCGAGACTGGCAGGAGAGCGAGGCAGACGAGCGTCAGGAGCCGGACGCCCAGGCTTCGGTGCCATGCGCCGGCATTGATTGTTTTGTCGTGCACAATCACGCCCGAAGGCATTTCGGAGACAAGCGGTCCAGCTCGCTCAATATCTCATCGACCGCGTCGCCGCGGTCTTGGCGCCGGCCAAGCGGGGTTGCGGGCTTGTCGAGCAGATCCTGCAGCGCGCCGCGGGCGCGCGCCAGGCGGCTTTTGATCGTCCCTAGGGCGCAGCTGCAGATCTCCGCGGCTTCTTCGTACGAAAATCCGCCGGCGCCGACGAGTATCAAGACCTCGCGCTGTTCGGCCGAAAGCAGCCGTAGCGCGCGAGAGAGATCGGTGAGGTCTAATTTTGCGCCCTGGTTGTCTTGTGCCACAAGCGCGTTTTCTGCGTCGCTATCGTGCCACGGTTGTTGCCGCCAAGAGCGGCGGCGGTCGGAATAGAATTGGTTGCGCAAGATCATGAAGAGCCACGCCTTCAAATTCGTGCCCAACTGATATGCCTCGCGGCTCTGCCAAGCCTTGGCCAATGTCTCTTGGCACAAATCGTCAGCGTCCTCGCGATGACCGGCCAATGTGCGCGCGAAGGCACGCAAGAACGGAATCAGTGCGATCATTTCGGCGCGAAAGGCGCCGTCGTTTCGTTCTTGAGGGCTCGCCATGCCGTGGCTACTCCTCGTTCTTACGATCGATTCGGTCGAGCAATTCCAGGAATTCAGGCGGCACCGGTTCCTCGACGATCTCGTCGAAGATTCGCTTAAGGCCAGCGCCGATCACGTCTTGTCGCGCTTTGAGTTCGACACTCGGGTTTTTCATGCGCTGGTCCGTTTTGCCTTTGTTACGCCGCCGGTGAGGTGACACGTCGCCGGCAGCGGGCGCGTCCGGCTCAACCTGCGTTTCTGAATCAGGTTGGCCCCCTGAATTGGGCGTTCGAGCTAAAGTGCCGGTAGGTGGAACGGGATCTTCCGGCGGCTGATCTCTGCGCGTTTTGTCTAGTTTATTCGGCATCAAGTACTACCAGGGTTGGTGTCCAACTATCGGACGGTATGCGGCGACCTGAATATCCAAAACGCTCCTTTCCGCTAAAGGTTCCAGGGTGATGGAACTATTTCTTGCGCGGCGCGTTTCCCACTAATCCGAAGCTGGAGAGACCGCCTCATGAGCCTTTCTGCCTCAATTGCCCCCCATCTCCCCTACCTCCGCCGCTATGCGCGGGCCCTCACGGGCTCCCAGGCGGGTGGGGATTCCTATGTCCGTGCGACCCTCGAGGCGATTTTAGCCAAGCCCGAGGCGTTCGAGTCCGGGCTGCCGGCCCGAATTGCGCTTTACCGGTTGTTTCACGCGATTTGGGCGACGACAAACGACGGTGACCGCGCCTCGGAGGAGGGGCGCAGTGCTTCATCGCCCGACGAGCGCTTGCAGGCTTTGTCGCCGTCAAACCGCGAGGCATTGCTGCTGAGTGCTCTTGAGGGATTCAGCCGCGCCGAAACTGCGCGGATTCTGAACAAGACCGAGGCGGCGGTCGATGCGCAGATCGTCAAGACTCAGAAGGAGATCGAGCTCCAGCTTTCCTCGCGCGTATTGATCATCGAAGACGAGTCCATCATCGCACTCGATCTCGAATCCATCGTGAAAAATTTGGGGCACGAGGTCGTGGGAATCGCTGCGACGCGCGACGATGCGGTGCGAAAGGCGCTGACCCACAAACCGGGATTGGTGCTTGCCGACATACGGCTGGCGGACGGAAGTTCGGGGATCGATGCCGTTTCGGAGATCCTACGGAGCTTCGACGTGCCGGTCATTTTCATCACCGCTTATCCGGAGCGCCTGTTGACCGGCGAACGGCCGGAGCCGACCTATCTCATCACCAAGCCGTTCTTGACCGAGACCGTCATGGCGGCGGTGGGACAGGCGCTTTTCTTTCACCCGGCCAAACAGCGGGCGGCCTAGAGGCGGCGGACACCGCTGAACCCGATCGTCGACATCGTGACGGGCTTCTCGCCGAGGCCAAACTGCTGAATCTTGGAGCAGGGCGACCGTGCGCTCCAAAGCGATGAGTCGGGGCGCAATTGTTGCGCGAGCTTCTGCCGCGCTGGGGCCGAGCCACCGGCCCACTTGTTGCAACTCTTGAATTCGCTCGCGGTAGTACGCGATGTGTTCTAGGCGCTCTTCGTGAGTCATCCGGACACTGCTGCCCACTGCGCCCGGTGCGAATTCGCGCATTGCTTTCCCCTTTGCCAATACTTCTAAACGCGTGTTCGCGCGCTTCGTTCCCGCTTCGGAGTGATTGCGTGCGGTGGACGCTGGAGCATGCGCATCGCGCGGAACGCAACGGCGGCAAGGGCGTTACTCCTTCGCGAGGTCTCTCGCACAGGAGATGTTCTATGAATCGATTGATGATTTGCGCGGCGACGACTGCGTTGCTCGCGGGCGCTGCGCTTGGCGCACCTGTTCCCAAGGAAAAGCCCGCGCAGCAAAGCGCCCAGCCCACGGACACGATGTCCGAGGCATGGCGTTCTTTACAGGACGGCGCCTATGACGCGTGGCAGGCGACGGCGCACGCATTCGACGAAATGACGCGAAAGTCGCAGCAGGATCTGGTTGTAGCAACTGCATTGCCCGGCGGCATTTCGGGCAAGCAATTAATCGGCACACCGATCGAGAGCGTGAAGGAAGGGCGTGTCGGCTCGATTGCGGATCTGGTGCTTGGCAAGGACAACCACGTCGACGCGATCGTCGTATCGGACGGCGGCTTCCTGGGCGTCAACAACGCTCAGATTCCCGTAAAGCCGGGCCTGATCTCGATTTCACGCGAGAAGAACGGGACGCTGCGCGCACGTACCAACGTGACAGAGGCGCAACTCGACAAAGCGTCGCTTGGGGGCGCGTTCTTGACGCGAATCGAAGCCATGAACGAGAGCTTCAAGGAACCGAAGATGAAGACCCTTGCACGCATCATCGGCGCGACCGTTGCGGGCCCTGGCGGAAAGACTGTGGGCGTCGTCAACGACGTGCTGCTGTCACCTGTTGGCGACGCGCAATTCGCGTTGCTTTCGGTCGGCGGAACCATGGGTGTTGGTTCAAAGCAGGTGGCCGTCAAGGTATCCACGCTGCAGTTCACGAGTTCGGACCGTCCGCTGAGGACGGCGATGACCGAGGCCCAACTCAAAGCGTTGGCCCCTGTTCGCGGCGCAACGGGCGCATCGTCGGTGAGCAACTAGGCATGCGGGTCGGAGCGGGGGGATCCTCGCTCCGATCGCTAAACGTTCGCCGCCTCGATGAGCCTTCTTTGCGAGGGCGCGAGTGGGATCGCCGCAGGCGACGCCTTGGGAGGCGCCCCTAACTGGAGGATGATGGCGTTAGGTGCGCGTGTGTGGAGGGAGGCAAACCCGTAGCGCGCGATCACCAAAACAGAGAGCACGACGATGACCGCGATCATCGCTGCGCGGGTGCCGGTCATTGCAGGTTCCGTTGCCATCTTCGATTTCCGTTCTTGTCGTGAGGGCGGTAGCGTTATGAGTGCGCAGGAGTGTCGAGCGGCTGACCGCGCTCGACTTCTGCGCCCGTGAAGGAGCGCGTTGTCGGGGCAGGGATGCCGCTCTCAAGGAACGTCTTCCTCAGATGAAGTTTACGATCGGCCATACGCGCGCCGAGCGCGTGCAGATCAATGCCGGCCTTCCGTACCTGCGCGAAAAGACCGTCAGGTTCCTCTTCTTCGTCGACGTGATGCTCGATCATCTCCGCCAGGACTCTGACTTTGGCATCGTAGAAATCATCGTCGGGCGTTCCAGCCAACAATTCGGCAATGAGGAATTTGGCGCCGTCATGTTCGACGTGAGCTTCGTCCAACAGGTCATTCTCAACCGGGCCGCCGCGGCAAATCGGATACAGCAGCTCTTCCTCGATCATGATGTGGATGGAAAGCTCGAGGCAGATTTGACGCGCCACCTTGGACTTTTGCGCCATGCCGCGCGCGTTCTCGTAGTCCTCAAACAGTTCGCCGACCGCGATGTGATCGGCCATTAGCAATGCGGTCGCAGTCGTTGCTCCTGTGCCGCTTTGATGGGACTTCTTGTAGCGAAGCTGCATGGCGAACTCCTGTCGGGTGGCTGGCTTTCAAGGGGGAGCGCCTAGCCGCGCCGACTAGGAGAGCAATGACCGGGCCACGGTTTGCGCGTCCGTAATGGGCGCGCCGGGTTGGGGGCTATTGACCGTGGCCCGGAACTTCTGCGGTCTTAACGCACCGCTTGCTTGTCGTTGCCGCGATTGATGCGCGAGATCTTCGTGCCTTCGATGCTGACGCCGGCCATTAGACCCTGCTGATTGAAGATGAAGGCATAAGCGTCGTCCTTCAACGTCGACGTCGAGAGGTTCTTCGCCATGCCTTCGTCGACGACGACCACCGTCGGTCCGACGCCGATTTCCCAGCCGGAGCTTTTGACGACGTAGTCGACGGCTTTGTCGTTCATCAAGAACACCACATAGCCATACGACTGCGCGCCGGCCTGAAGACCCCACGAGCCCGTCACCGAGTTGTAGTAGTCGGTGACTTGACCGCCCTTCATCATCGTGCCTTCGCCGTATGCGCCGCCGAAAATGAGGCCAGCCTTTACGATGTTCGGGAAGATGAGTACGGCGCGCGCGTTGCGTGAAATATCCGCGGCGGTCCGATTGGACTGCTGGAGGGTGCGCAGTGCTTGAGCCGAATCTCTGTTCAAGTCCTCAGCCGTGGCGGCTTGTGCGGCGCTAGCGGCGCCCAAAGCTACGACAGCTGCTACAGCGAAGACCGCTGCCATGAAGTTTCGTTTTGTGCTTCTCATATTGAAATCCTTTCGAGGGTATCGCTCGACTTCCAAAGAACCGGTCACGCGATCTGTGGCACGGCCTCAATTGTGGGAACGCCGTTCTCGTGAGATGGTTCCGAAGCCCGAGCGGGCACGCGGATCGGCGTTGCCGCGCCGCGCGCCCGGTCCGGTACTAGTGGAGCGCTTTCTCGAACTTGGCGACCTGCTTTTCGGCTTCTTCTTTGGCGACACCGTAACGTGTCTGAATCATTCCAATTAGCTGGTCGCGCTTGCCGGCGATCTTTGTGAACTCGTCGTCCGTGATGTTGCCCCACGTCTCGCGGGCTTTGCCGGCCATCTGCTTCCAATTGCCTTCGATTTGATCCCAGTTCATGTCGTACTCCTTTGAGATGCAGCGGCGGCCGCTGCGTAGACATGAAACGTGCCAGCCGAGGATGTGGTTCCTTGCGATTCCATGAAAATAAGAGGAAGCGCCGGATGAACCGGCGCTCCCTGTAGTAAAGCGAACTTGCTGGTACCGGCGTTACTGCTGCGCCGGTGGCGCGACCGGCATCTTCTCGATGTCGGCTTTGGACAGCGACGCAACGAGAATGTTGCGATCCTTCAAGTACGTGAACGTTTTCGCGTCGATTGCGACGGCGCGTTCGCCAACGTTCAAGAAGCCGCCCACTTCGACGATCACCGCATTGGCCTTTCCGTTCGGGCCCACAACGACCGAGCGAACTTCGCCAACCGCTTGGCCATCCGACGTTTTGACCGATGCGGTCGAGAGCGTCGAGGCGGGATTTGGGACGTCTACCCCGTTGAGTCCGGCAGCGATTTCGCCCGGTGTGATCTGCGCGTTCGGCGCAGCAACCTGTTCGACTTCGTTGGCTGCTTCCGCGGCCGTGCGCTCTGCGGCGTTCGGCGCAGGTTGCGCTGCCAGTTCCGACGCCTGGTTCTGCTTTTCCTGCGCTACAGGTGTTTTTTGCTCGCAGCCGGTGGTCAAAAGCGCCGCAGCGATTGCCGTTGTCGTGTAAAGAGCTGTTCTCAGCATGTGATGTTCCTTCGGTTTTCGTGTTGCGCCCAAGATCGGCCCGATGCCGCCAGAGGCGTCAGATCAATGAACGCGGGTCTGGCGACGGAGTTCCGCAGATGCGACGGTTCGCGCGGTGTCGGCGCCTATGCCGCTTGGTGTTCAACACGCAGCAGCACGCGCTTGACGACGTAGAACACCGTGATCACGACCAGGTATCCGACAATGAGCGCGAGCACATAGCGCCAGTACTGGCTGTCGACGAGCGGCGGCAAGCGGAATGCGGCGCCGTTGGCCAGAACGGGGAGCATGACGTCGGCAACGAGATGCACCACGGTTGCGCCAAGAGCGAACGCGATGATGCGTCCCCAGCTGTGCATCAAGAAGGCCGCGACAATTGCAATGATCAAGCCTTGGACCGCGTTGATGTGGGCGAAGCCCGATTGCAGATACACGTTTGCGTCGTTCAAGAGGGTTTGTAGCGTTTCCATGTCTGGTTTCCTTTGGTGGTGCGGTGCCGGCCTACTGCAATTCGATGTTGGCGCGGCGATTTTGTGGTTCTTTCACATTGTCGGCGGTTTGCACGAGAAGCTCGGTTTCGCCGCGGCCTGACGCCTCGATCTTGGTCGCCGCGATGCCTTGGCTGACAAGGGCCGTGCGTACTGTGCTGGACCGGCGTTCGGACAGTCGCTGATTGTATTGC
Organism: uncultured Flavobacteriaceae bacterium; assembly: GCA_964466435.1. Lineage (GTDB taxonomy): Bacteria > Pseudomonadota > Alphaproteobacteria > Micropepsales > Micropepsaceae > SZUA-430. Next base: position 17,958 of record CAYXQB010000018.1, read on the forward strand.
TGCGAACCGACGGTATCGGCATGAGCAACGACGATGATGCGAGCGGAGCCGAATTGCTTCGCGGCGGCGGCAGCGTCGGCGACAACGCCTTGGGCCTCAACCGTTAGGTCCGATCGGTTGAATCCGAAGAAGACGAGAAACTGCTTCGGCGCCATCTGCGGTGGGGGCGGCGGTGGCGGTGACGTTTCGATGGTCGGCGGGGCGGAGACTGCAACGCTCTCCTGGTCTGGATAAAGATCGAAGCGTAGCCCGATCGTCACCGTATGGTTTTGGACATCGTCGGTGTCATAGAAATCCGTGTGACCCAGGTGCCGGCCTTGGAACTCGAGCGCGTCCGATCTGAGATAGCGGTAGTTCATGGTTAGATCCGTGCGTGGGCTGATCGCATAGCTCACACCAGCGATGCCCTGATAGGCGAACGAGATGTCTTCGTCTTGGTCGATAACGCCGTCGTCGAATTCGGAGTGTATGGCGCCGGCACCCGCACCCAGGCTTACCGTCATTCGCTCGGTAAGCGGAATGTCGTAGAGCACGTTGCCCATCAGCGAGGTGGTGTTGAGCTCGCCACCGGCGCTGTTGGCGGTGCCATTGATGGTATCGACGTCGTTGTGGCGGTAACCGCCTTCGGCTTCGATGCGCCAGTTCCCGCGAAGGGCGTAGCCGACCGTCGCGATGCCGGCCCAGCCGGTATCGAACTCTATGCGCGCAGGCCCCGATGTCGGCAGGCTGGTGCTGAACGTGGCGTCGTTTTCCGCCGCCCAGTTTCCGCCCCCTTCCAAGCCCATATACCAACCATTGGCAGGGCCGGCAGCCGCGGGGCCTACACAGGCGAGAGCGATACTGCTTGCAGTGAAGAGCAATTTGGAACGCATGAGACTGACCTCGATTGGGTGGTAACGGGTGATCGTGGCTTGTTGAACGCACCCGTTAGGTGTTGGTTCCCGCGGCGTCCGAATGGTCACATCGGTTTCTCGCGTTCTCGTCGGGAACACTCTGTGCTGTGGATGCGTTCTCCAAACTTCAGGCTTCCCCTGAACGAGGAAAACTCATGAAAAACAGATTCACTCTATGGGCTGGCGTCGTGACAGCGGCGCTCAGCAGTTCGGCTATGCCGGCGCTTGCCGACTACGACGATCAGGCCGAAGAAACGCGTGCCTTGAATGTCCAGGCTCTTGCCGCCGCGCGCGGTCAAAGTGACGCTCCAATGGCGGTGATGGGTGGCGTTGACGCGGGAGACTACCAGAATGGCGTTGGTGGGCCGCTATTTGAAGCGGCGCCCGGGCCTGACGATATGGGTGACGCACCGCCCGACAGCGACGCACTGGATGGTGACGAGCCGGACGGCTCCGACGAGCCCGAGGATACAGCGCCTCCGAGCGAGTGAGTGCGAGCTTGAGCGTATGGCGTCCGGGCGTGAGACCCGGGCGCCCGTATCGTTGTGGAACCAAGCTAATCGGAAAGCTACGCTTTACGGGCGGACAAGGTGTCCAACTCCGATAATATTCCTTGGTAGGCACTACTGGCGTTTTCGCGAGACTGCGGAAGGCGAGCGCGTTCGCTCATCAGAGATGCGATGGTGTTTCGTCCGCGTGAGACGCGGCTTTTCATCGTTCCGACCGCGCAGCCGCAAATCGAGGCGGCCTCTTGATAGCTGAAGCCGCCTGCGCCCACTAGAATCAGCGCTTCTCTTTGTTCGTCCGGCAACAAGGTCATTGCGCGCTTCAAGTCGGTGAGCTCGACGCTCGACTGCTGAGATGCTTGCGTGACAAGGACGCGCTCCATGGCTTGCTCGTCCCAGTCGACCTTGCGCCATTTGCGCCTGTGGGCGGAGTAAAACGCATTGCGCTGAATCATGAACAGCCAGGCCTTCATGTTTGTGCCGGGCTGGAATGAGGCGCGCGCCTTCCAGGCGCTCGCCAGTGACTCCTGTGCCAAGTCGTCGGCGACATCCCGGTTGCCGCAAAGGGTGCGGGCGAACGCGCGAAGATAGGGCGCAAGCTCGATCAAGCCTGCGCGGAACGCGTCGTCGGGGCCTGGCATCTCGTTCTTGGTCGTTCCCAAAGATGTCCTCGCGCAGGGCATCGATCGCGTGCGCCGCGGTGATGCGTAGCCTTGATATGGTGTCCGCATGCTCCCATTGCGCCCCCGACTTCCAATATATTCTCGACAAAGCAGCCCACGAGTTGGGAAGGCGGGCGGAACCTTTTCGCTGCGACCGTGTTCTCTACTGGAAGGGCGCTAAGTGCATGACGTTTCGTCATTAACGAGCCCAATTGCAGCGACACCGCTTTCGCGGCTGTAACGCTTGCCTAGGAGGTCGAAATGTCTGCCGAAATGTTACTTGTTTGGCTGATCGTCGGCGGTGTTGCCGGTTGGCTTGCGGGAATGATCGTGAAGGGCGGAGGCTTGGGCCTTTTCGGCGATATCGCTGTCGGGATCATCGGCGCGTTTATCGGCGGTTGGCTCTTTGGGCAGTTGGGCGTATCGGCGGGGACCGGTCTCCTGGGGGCTATCGTGACAGCCACGATCGGGGCGGTTGTGTTGTTGGCCGTCCTAAGAATGGTGCGCGCTTCGAGTTTGTAAGCGCCAACCGCCTGCTGTTGCGTTTCATCAGGCGTCACTGCGTGGCTACTTTTGAAACAGACCTATTCGGAGAGGAACACGGAAATGAAGTATGCACTGATGTGGGCCTTCGGCGTTCCGATCCCGATTCTGCTGTTGCTCTGGTTCTTCTTTAGCTGATGCGCCTCTCGGCGAACTCAGCGCTCGCGGCGTTGCGCGTCATGCCACTGATGGCGTTGCCGCTTGCGATATTCGTTCTTTGCGCGACGGCGCAGCAGGGCGGCAACTGGACCAGCGGTGTTGCGTTCGCGCCCGCGATGATGTCCGGCGTGCAATGGCAGGTTTCGTATGGCGACATATTCGTTTTCGGGAGCCTGATCGTCTTGTTCGTCGAAATTATGAACTCCGTGAACACGGATGCACGCTCCATCCTCAATCACGGATTGTCGACTCTTGTCGCGCTCGTGTGCGTCGTACTGTTCGTCACGACGGCGAGCTTCACGAACTCGACGTTTTTCATGCTGATCACGATGATGCTGATCGATGTGATTGCCGGGTTTGTCATCACGATCGTTTCGGCCCGGCGCGACTTCGGCACCAGTTAGCCTTTCGAGCCGTTATTTTCCGTCGATCGCCTTGTCGATTTTTTCGCCCGCACGCTCCAACGGCCCGTCGTTCTTGGGCTCGATGTAGTTGTCGTAGTAATAGTACCCTGCGCCGACCGCCAAGATTGCAGCGATCACGAGTAGCAGCGTGTTGGTGGCTTGAGAGTTCGATTCCATGAAGATGGTTCCTTGCATTGACTGAACTGACGTCTCGGACGGCAGTTGAACATGGTGACGCGTTTGGTAACGCGAACGGAGCCGAAGGGTTCCGTACTTGTCGCCCCTGCGCGTAAGGTGCTGATTCCCATGGCCTTGGGTCTGCATTGATGCGCAGGAAGATTTTCCCCCTGTTTGGGGACGTTTCTGCTACACTTTCTCTGATCCACGCTTCAAAGCGTGGTGCCGCCAGTGTTCTAAGGCGGGAAGGGCACAAGTGCCTAAGATGCCGTTTGACGGAAGTGCGGCCCTCGTCGTCGGTATCGGCGCGTCGGCGGGCGGGCTGACTGCGTTCAAAAAATTCTTCGCTAACATGCCCGTCGACAACGGTATGGCGTTCGTTCTGGTGCAGCATCTGGACCCGCACCACGATAGTTTGCTTGTTGCACTGATCGCCAATCAGACTGGGATGAAAGTTGTCGAAGCCAGCGACGGCGCTCGGCTCTGTGCGAATTCGATCTTCATCATTCCCCCCGATGCCACGCTGACGATCAAGGGCGGCGTGCTTCATTTGATGAAGCCTGCGCCACCGCGCGAGTTGCGCCACCCTATCGACACGTTTTTTCTGTCGTTGGCAGAGGACCAAGGTGAGAATGCTGTCTGTATCGTGCTGGCAGGAACGGGAAGCGACGGCACGCTCGGCCTGAAGGCGGTCAAGGAGGGTGGGGGCCTAACCATGGCGCAGGCCGAGTATGACGACCATGCCATGGTCGGCATGCCGGGCAGTGCCGCTGCCACAGGCCTTGTCGACCTCATTCTCCCCGTCGAATCCATGCCGCCCCGGTTGGTCGCGCATCGTGCGCACCTGATCGATGTGGCGCGGCGGAAGGATGCGAGCGGCACGCGCACCGACACGGCCGAACATCTGGCGGCAATAAGCGCCATCTTGCGAAACGGTATCGGGCAGGACTTTGGGCAATACAAGGAAAGTACTCTGGTCCGCCGGGTGCAGCGGCGCATGCAAGTCCTGCAAATCGACAGCGTTCCGGAGTTCATTGCCCGCTTGGAGAGCGAGCCTCGGGAAGTGGAGGCCCTATTTCGAGACATCCTGATCGGGGTCACTCAGTTCTTCCGCGATCCGGAGGCTTTCGAGGCGCTGCAGGCGACCGTCATCCCGAGGCTGCTCACGAACACGGAAGCGGGCGATCACATTCGCGTTTGGGTGCCCGGCTGCGCGAGTGGCGAGGAAGTCTACTCCATCGCGATCTTGTTCCGCGAGGCAATGGCGAAGCTGAGCGCGTCGCCTCAAGTTCAGATATTCGGCAGCGATATCGACGATCGGGCCATCGTGCGGGCGCGGGCCGGGCGGTACCACGGTCCGCTTCAAGGTATTTCGCACGAACGGCTTGAGCGCTGGTTTACGCGGCTCGACGCTGACTACTGCGTCACGAAAGACGTCCGGGAGATG
>CAYXQB010000019.1:0-22236 GCA_964466435.1 uncultured Flavobacteriaceae bacterium
GATGGATCATCTCGAAGGCGTACTGTTCATCGATCATCTGTCGCGGCTGAAGCGCGAGATGATGCTGAAAAAGCTCATCAAAGCGCGGAAGCGCGAGACGGTCGGCTAGTGGGCCGTTTGCGCCTCGCGTTCATGGGAACGCCTCAGTTCTCAGTGCCGACGCTTGAGGCCTTGGTGGCGGCGGGGCATGAGGTCGTCTGCGTCTACTCACAGCCGCCACGGCCTTCGGGGCGCGGGCATAAATTGCAGCCATCCGCTGTGCAGGCGACGGCGGAACGGCTTGGCATTCCCGTGCGCGTGCCAGTGAGTTTGAAGGGGGCGGAGGAGCAGGCGGGGTTTGCGTCGCTTGGTCTCGATGCAGCGGTGGTTGTCGCCTACGGGCTGTTGCTGCCGAAGCCGATCCTGGAGGCGCCGCGCCTGGGGTGTTTTAATTTGCATGCGTCGCTGCTGCCGCGCTGGCGCGGAGCGGCGCCTATTCACCGGGCGGTGATGGCGGGCGATGCGGAGACCGGCGTTATGGTCATGCGCATGGACGAAGGGCTCGATACGGGGCCCGTTCTTGCGACGTGGCGGTGCGCTATTACCGATGAGACCACGACGGGCGAGCTGCAAGATGTGCTTGCGCGCGAAGGGGCGGTGCTGATGGTCGACGCGCTCGGCGGTGATCTGCGCGCTGTGGCGCAGTGCGCCGATGGCGTCACCTACGCGAAAAAGATCGTTCCCGATGAGGCAAAGATCGATTGGAAGCGGCCGGCCAGCGAGGTGCTGCGGCACGTTCACGGACTCAATCCGGCACCGGGTGCGTGGACGATGGCGGGCGAGGCGCGGCTGAGGCTGTTGCGTGTGCGTTTGGCATCGGGCGGCGGCGTGGCGGGAACCGTGATTGCGGCGCCGTTCGTCGTTGCGTGCGGCGAGGGGGCGGTTGAGGTTCTCGAGTTGCAACGGGCTGGGCGCGGCGCGCAAGGCGTGGAAGAGTTCCGCCGGGGGTTTCCTTTGGCTGTCGGGGCGCGGCTCGGCTAATGCGCTGGAAGCTTACCATCGAGTATGACGGCAGCCCTTTCCAAGGGTGGCAGCGGCAGGACAACGGGCCGTCCGTGCAGGCTGCGATCGAGCAGGCAATTCAGAAGTTGACGGGAGAGAGCGTTACGATCGCAGCGGCAGGGCGCACGGATACGGGCGTGCATGCGCTTGGGCAGGTCGCGCACGCCGATATCGTGAAGGAGTTCGCGCCGGACAGGATGCGCGATGCGTTGAACGCGCATTTGCGGCCGCACCCTGTGGCGGTGCTTTTGGCGGAGACCGTTGGCGAGGACTTTCACGCGCGGTTCAACGCGACGGGACGTCACTATCTCTATCGCATCGTGAACCGGCGGGCGCCGTTGACGCTGGACGCCGGCAAAGTTTGGCACGTGCAGGCGGTGCTGGACGCGGAGGCAATGCATGCGGCGGCGCAGCGGCTTGTCGGGCATCACGACTTCACGACGTTTCGTGCGGCGGAGTGCCAGGCGAAGTCTCCGGTGAAGACACTGGATCGGCTCGACGTTTCGCGCGTCGGCGAGGAGATCACCGTGCGCGCGTCGGCGCGGTCGTTCCTGCATCATCAGGTGCGATCGATGGTAGGGACGCTGAAGGTGGTTGGCGCGGGCAAAATGACGGCGAACGACGTTGCGGCTGCTTTGGCCGCACGCGATCGGACGCAATGTGGGCCGGTGGCGCCGCCGGACGGGCTCTACTTGGTGCGCGTGGATTACGGGCTTGAGAGTTAGCGCTCAACAATTAGGAGGCAGCTATGGATCGCCGTCAGTTTCTTTTGGGTTCGACGGCGGCGTTGGCAGTGGCCGCGTGCGAGACGCTGCCGATCGACGGTGTGTACGACGGCCCGTTTGAGACCATCATTCGGGGCGGTACGGTGTATGACGGTACCGGCGCGGCGGGGCGGCGGGCGGATGTTGCGCTCTCCGGCGATCGTATCATTGCGATCGGCGACCTTTCTGCAGAGCGTTCGGTGCGCACGGTCGATGCGGAAGGCATGGCAGTCGCGCCCGGGTTCATCAACATGCTGAGTTGGGCGAACGAGAGTTTGCTCTATGACGGCCTGTCGCAAAGCGATATCCGGCAAGGCGTGACGTTGGAGGTGATGGGTGAGGGCGACTCGATGGGACCTCTATCTCAGCGAATGAGGGCGGAACTCATCAAGCAGCAAAGCGACATCAAGTACGACGTGCCGTGGACGACGTTCGGCGGCTATTTCGAGCATCTTGAGAAGCGCGGGATTTCGACGAATGTGGCGTCCTACGTGGGGGCGGCGACGATCCGAGCGCACGAACTCGGCTACGACAATCGCAAGGCGACGCGCAAGGAACTCGCACGGATGAAAGATCTGGTGCGCGCGGCGATGCGGGAAGGGGCGATGGGCGTAGGCTCGTCGCTGATCTACGCGCCGGGGAGTTTTGCGAATACGGACGAACTGGTCGCGCTGACGGCTGCGGCGCACGAGTTTGGCGGTGGGTACATTTCTCACATTCGCAGCGAAGCCGATCGGTTCCTGGAGGCGATCGACGAGTTGATCGAGATCGGGCGGCGGACCGGCGCGCCGGTGCAGATGTATCACATGAAGCCGGCAGGGCAGGCGAATTGGAGCAAGAGCCAGACTGCGATCGACAAGCTGGACGCTGCGCGCAAGGCGGGCGTCGATGTGACGGCGAACATCTACACCTACACAGCGGGGGCGACGGGCCTGGACGCGGCGATGCCGCTTTGGGTCCAGGAGGGCGGACACGATGCCTGGGTCGCGCGGCTCAAGAGACCTGAGTTTCGCGCGCGCGTGGTGCGCGAAATGCGGGGAAAGCCCGTCGGGTGGGAGAACCTCTATCGGGCGGCCGGTGGGCCGGACAAGGTGATCTTGATTGCGTTCAAGAACGAGAAGCTCAAACCGTTGACCGGCAAAACGCTGGCCGAGGTTGCGGCGATGCGCGGCACGTCGCCCGAAGATACGATGATCGATCTTGTGATCGAGGATGACAGCCGCGTCGGTACCGCATATTTCGTGATGGATGAGGAAAACATCCGGCGCAACATCGCCTGGCCATGGACGTCCGTCGGGTCTGACGCGGAGAGCATGGCGCCGGAGGGCGTGTTCTTGAAGTCGAATCCGCATCCGCGCGCTTACGGCTGCTTTGCGCGGTTCTTTGCGAAGTATGTGCGCGAGGAGAAGGTGATCTCGTTGGCAGAGGCGGTTCGGCGGGTGACGGGGTTGCCGGCGGCTAATCTGCGCCTCAAAGATCGCGGTCGGTTGGCGAATGGTTTAATGGCCGATGTCGTTGTGTTCGATCCCGACAAGATTCAGGATCACGCGACGTTTGCGAAGCCGCATCAGTATTCGACCGGCGTTGCTCACGTGTTCGTAAACGGGGTGCAGGTGCTTCGCGACGGCGAGCATACGAGCGCAAAGCCCGGGCGGTTCGTGCGCGGGCCGGGCTTTACGGGGTGAGGTCTACCAGTTCGACTTGATCGGGCGTGATCGGCCGGCCGAAGAAGCTGCTGCCGACGCGGGCGAAGCGCTCCGGCGCGTCGGTGCCCATGAAGGTGGGCGGCTTTGCCGGTCCACTGCGGCGCAGGGCCCTTGCGTCGAGCAGTGTCTCGACCTCGAGCGCTGTCGTTGCGGCGCTGTCGACTAACGTCACCTTGTTGCCAACGGCCTTGGCGATCGGACCGGCCAACACGGGGAAGTGCGTGCAGCCCAACACAAGCGTGTCGGGGCGCTCGGGGTTTGCGAAGACGTCGTTCAGGTAGCGTTCGGCGGCGCGCTCGGGGACGTCGCCGTCGGTCCATCCCTCTTCCGCGAGGGCCACGAACAACGGGCAGGCGCGCTGTACGACTTTGGCGCCGGGTCTCAGCGCGTGGATCGCGCGGACATAGGCGCCGCCTTTGACGGTTCCTTCGGTCGCTATGACGGCGATCGGGCTGCCTTTGCTCGCGGCGACGGCGGCGCGTGCGCCTGGCTCCACGACGCCGAGCACGGGTACGGGTGCGTAGGCGGCGGTCAAGACGGGTAGGGCGACGGCCGAGGCGGTGTTGCAGGCGACGACAATGAGCTTCGGTTGGTAGCGCATCAGCGCGCGTGTCGCCTGAACGGCGTAGCGGGTGACGGTTTCGGCGCTCTTGGTGCCGTAGGGCAGGCGTGCGGTATCGCCCAGGTAGACAAGGTGTTCGGCGGGTAGGCGTTTGGCGATCGCGGACGCAACGGTGAGACCGCCCACGCCTGAGTCGAAGATCGCAATCGGGGCGTCGCTCATCGCGTGCCGGTCAACCAAAGTGCTGACGCGAAAGGGACCGCGAAGAATTCGTAGTAGGAGTGAAGCACGAGCCCCAGAAGCGCGGTGCTTGCGGCGATGCTCCAGCCGGCGCCGAGCGCAGTCTCGGCCGTGTAGTAGCGATAGTACAGCGTGAAAACGAGAATGATCGTGTAGAGCGTGACCGTATCGTTCGCGTCGAGGATACCTGCCGCAAACAAGAGAAAGACCGGCAGGTTGAATAGGTAAATGACAATCGTGCCCCAATTGTACGCGATGATCAGCGGCGCGTAGCGGTGCGCGAGCCCCAGGAAGCGCAGTACGAAGATCATAACAACGGGGAAGATCATCCACTGAACGGCAAGCGTCAGCGTCGAGAAGATGGCGTCGCCCAAGTCATAGACGTTCTCCAGCGGAGGTCTGCCCTGCCGCAATCGTTCCGCGGCAATCACCTGTCGCGCCAGCAAATCCATCGCGACGTTCATCGGCATGACGATGAACAATGCCATAAACGAGCGGTAGAAACCTTCGACGGTCAGATCGAATTTGTCCCAGGCGCGACGGTCACGCACGACAAGGTCGAATGCGGCGTCGAGCGAGCGATTGACGTAAGCGAGAGTGACGCTCACCGGGCACCTTCTTCGAAATATGTGGCGAGGATCGTCTCGTAGATCTTGGTCAGACGTTCGAGGTCGCTCAGGCGGACGCACTCGTCGGTTTTGTGCATCGTCGTACCCGCGAGGCCGATCTCGGCGACAGGACAATGGTGGTGGATAAAGCGTGCGTCGGAGGTGCCGCCGGTGGTGGAGAAATTGGGCGTATCGCCAGTCGCTTGCGTGATCGCGCGTTCGAGCAGGGACGTAAACGCGCCCCGTTTCGTCAAGAAGGGGTGCGCGCCGCGGACGAATTTGAGTTCGTGCGTTAGGTTCAGCGGCTTTAAGGCGGCGTCGCACTCGGTCGATATCCAGCGCTCCAAATCTTCGGCGGATTGCTCGGTGTTGAAGCGGATGTTGAACGTCGCGCGGGCGCCGGCCGGGATCACGTTCGTTGCGGGGTTGCCGACGTCGACGGTTGTGACTTCCAGATTGGACGGCTGAAAGTCCTTCGTGCCGGTGTCGAGTTTGCGCGCCGTGATACGGGCGAGAGCGGCGACGAGACCCGGGATCGGGTTCTTCGCGCGGTCGGGATAGCCGACATGGCCTTGGACGCCTTTGACGGTGAGGGTGCCGGTGAGGCTGCCGCGGCGGCCGATCTTGACGGTGTCGCCCGCGGTAAACTCGGCAGTCGGTTCGCCGACGATGCAGTGGTCGATGCGCTCGCCGCTTTCCTTCATCCACTCGAGTACGCGAACGGTGCCGTCGACGGCAGGGCCCTCTTCGTCGCCGGTGATGAGCAGGCTGATCGAGCCTTTGTTGCCGTGGCGGTCGGCGGTGCGGGCGACGGCTGCGACGAAGGCCGCGATCGCGCTCTTCATGTCGGCGGCGCCGCGGCCGAACAGCGTGCCGTCTTCGACCTTTGCGGCGAACGGATCGTGGCGCCAGATCGACGTGTCGCCCGGCGGCACGACGTCGGTGTGGCCGGCGAAGCATAAATTCGGCGCGGAGGTGCCGCGGCGGGCGTAGAGGTTCTCGATCTTTGGGCCGCCGGTCGCGAACGCAAGGCGCGTGCAGGTGAAGCCCAAGCCTGTCAGCGCTTGTTCCAGAACCGCCATTGCGCCGCCGTCTTCGGGGGTCACGCTACGGCAACGGATGAGGTCTCGCGCCAGAGCCAATGGGTCGGCCAAACGCGCGCGCACTTGTGTTTCCATGGGGGCGATTTAGAACCGGCTTAAGCGTAGGTCAATTGAACCACGAACCAAGTTAACAGCGAGGTAGTTATGGCAGGCCGGTTGGACGGAAAAGTGGCGGTGATCACCGGCGGTGCCTCGGGAATTGGCCGGGGAACGGTGGCCTTGTTCGTGCGCGAGGGGGCAAAAGTGGTCGTCGCCGACATCCAGGACGATAAGGGTGAGCGTCTCAAGGAGGAGTTCGGGCAGGCCGTACGCTACGTGCGTTGCGATGTGACGCGCGAGGCCGATGTGAAGGCCGCTGTCGATCTTGCGGCGAAGGCATTCGGGCGCCTTGACTGCATCTTCAACAACGCGGGGACGCCGGGGGCGCTTGAGAACGCCGAAACCGTGACAGCTGAAGGGTTCGACTCGGTAATGCGGCTGCATGTGCTGGGCGCGATGTTTGGGATGAAACACGCGGTGCCAGCGATGCGCGCGCAGGGCGGCGGTTCGATCATTTCGACGGCCTCGATTGCAGGCTTGCGCAACGGGTACGGGCCCCTTCTTTACTCAACGGCGAAGGCCGCAATCGTGCACATGACGAAGGTGGCTGCCGCGCAGCTTGGGCCGATGAACATTCGTGTGAACTGTATCTGTCCGGGGTTGATCGCAACGCCGATCTTTGCAAAGGGGGTTGGGCTCGCGACACAGGTAGCCGATCAAACCGTGACGGCGATCCAAGGCGTGATGAAGAACTCTCAGCCGATCCCGCGCGCGGGCCTGCCGTCGGACATTGCCGAGGCTGCGTTGTTTCTCGCTTCCGACGGTTCCGGGTTCGTGAACGGACATGCGCTTGTCGTCGATGGCGGGATCACCGTTGGACCGACGGGCGCGGCGCAAGAGGCGGTTTATGCGCCCTTCATACAGGCGATGGGCATTGATCCGGCAGCGCTTGAGCAGATGAACACTTCGGCGAAAGGCTAGAGTTATGATCATCGTGGCGGGCAGTGTGCGTGTCGATCCGGTGAAGCGCGAGGCGGCGCGGGCGATTATGGAGAAGGTGATTACGGCGTCGCGTGGCGAAGACGGGTGCATCGACTATGCGTATGCCGTCGACGTTCTCGACCCGGGTCTGGTGCGCGTGTGGGAGGTTTGGCGCGACCGCGAGACATTGCAGCGGCACTTTCAAACACCGCATCTGGGCGAGTGGCGCGCGGCGTGGCCGGCGTTCGGGATTTCGGACCGGAAGCTCGCCATCTACGATGTCAGCGGCACGACGCCCCTTTGACGATTCAGCTGGCCCCCGGCGTTGCTTCCAGCGCTTCAATGAGCAACTCCAACGCGGCCTCGGCGAACCAGTTCATGTTCGTCCAGCGGTCGCTCGTGCCGGTGCGGAGCGTTCGGACAAGCGAGACCGGTCCCGATGCGGCGAGGCAGGTGTGGCCTGCGGGGTCGCCGTAACCGTTGCCGTCGGGCCCCGCTGCGCCGGTTTCGGCGAGGCCCCATTCAACGCGATGTTTGGTGCGGATCGTTTCGGCGAGGAATGCTGCGTAGGGCTCGCTCGACGAGCGCATGCCGCCCAAGCTCTCGCGATCGAGATTGAGCAGACCTTTGAACGCGCGGGCCGAATAGATGACGCCGCCGCCCGCGTAGTAGGCCGAGGCGCCGGGGACCGCGAGCAGAGCGGCCGAGATGAGGCCGCCGGCGGACGACTCGGCGACGGCGATGCGTTCCTTGCGGGCGATCAGCAGGGCCGCGATCTTGGCGGCGGGGATGCGTGGGTCGTGCATATTGGCCTCGTCGGGACGCTTGGCAGCGAAGAACGGATGGACACGCGCGTCAAGGGCAGTTGCCGCGCCCTATGGCGAAGTGAATGTCCTCTGTACACCAAATGCGATAAGCAGACGTCTGATGAGCTTCGATCCGACCATCGCCGACCTGCTGGCCGTCCTTTCCGGCGGTGTGGTCGGGTTGACGCTTGGCGTGGTGGGCGGCGGTGGGTCGATCCTTGCGGTGCCGCTGTTGCTGTACGTGGTCGGCGTCTCCAATCCGCATGTCGCGATCGGGACCAGCGCGCTTGCCGTTTCGGTGAACGCGTTCGCAAACCTGATCGCGCATTCGCGGGCCGGCAACGTGAAGTGGCCATGCGCCGTGGTCTTCGGCTTGTCGGGCGTCACCGGTGCGTTTGCAGGCTCCACGTTGGGCAAGCTTGTCGACGGCCAAAAGCTCTTGTTCGTGTTTGGGCTGGTGATGGTGGCGGTTGCGCTTGCCATGCTTCGCTCTCGCGGTGCGGAAGGCGATCCGAACGTGCGGATTACGCCTCAGATCGCGGTGCGTCTTGTTGGTATCGGTCTTGCGACCGGATTGCTCGCAGGGTTTTTCGGCATTGGCGGTGGCTTCTTGATCGTGCCCGGCATCATGCTGGGGAGTGGCATGGCCATGCTGAATGCCGTCGGCTCATCGCTGTTTTCGGTCGGCGCGTTCGGATTGACCACGGCCGTAAGTTACGCCGCGGACGGTCTGGTCGATTGGCGGATCGCGGCGGAGTTCATCGGTGGCGGGCTCTTGGGCGGGGTGGCTGGTCTCGCACTGGCGCAACGTCTTGCAGCGCAGAAGGGGCTCCTGAACCGCGTTTTTTCCGGCGTCGTCTTGACGGTTGCGGCCTATGTGCTTTGGCGCAGCGCCGGCGCATTCATTTGACGCCGTGCGATCAATACAAGCCTGGCACGATGCGGTAGGGCACGCGTTTGACGTAGCTGTCCCACAGGGCGCCGTATTTTTCGGCGCAGCGGCGGTCGTCGTCGATTTGGCGGGGGACCAGGAGCGCGACGTAGTAGAGCGGGTAGAGCCACGGTCCGATGTGGGTTGGGTAGCCCAACGCGAGTGCGAGGCCGATGGCCATCAGAAATTCTCCCAGGTAGTTCACGTGGCGTGAGGCGCCCCAGAACCCGTTGACGAGGAGTTTGTGTTTGCCGTCGGTCAGGACCTCGGGCGCTATCCCGAGGAACTTTGCCGTCGGGTCGCGTTTGAACGTGTATTTTTGCATGTTCGCGCCGCGTGCGAGCGACCAACCTGCGAAGAACACGATTGCGGCGGCCACAAGCATTGCGGCGGGCGCGTGCGGGTTCGGCAGTTCCGCAGTCGACCACAACCCGACGGCGTAGAAGTAGGGATAGAACAGCAGGCAGCCCCAGCCGAGCTTGAAGCCCATGCGTTCGGCGAAGAAGTCGTAGGTGTAGAGATGCACGCGCTCGAAGAAGAGGTATTCGACCAGGAAGAACGTGAAGAGGGCAGCGTAGAGGGCGACGCCGGGCGACGGGTCACCCGAATATGTCAGGACGTGGTGGGCCGCGAACGAATAGATATTGAGGCCCAGCATCGTCGCACCGACCATGTAGAGCCACATTTTCGCGTCGATGCGACCGCCCAGCCATTGCGGGTTAGGGGCGCGGCCGAGGAAGAGGTCGGCTAGCAGCCCCTTTCCCGTGCTTGGCTCGGTCAGGACGACGGCGGCCGTGAACAAGAGGCCGAACACGCAGGCGCCGGCCAATCCTTCCCAACGCGTGGTCCAGAAGAAGTCCCACGCCAACCACGCTTGAGAACACGCAAGTGCCCAAAGCGTGATCGTAAGCGCGAAGACGATGAGGCCATTCAAGCGATAGCGGTGCGCCTTTCCCGTTGCTGGGTCGATCACATACCCGTCCACGGTTCGCGCAGGCACGACAAGGTGCAGGAGCGTCACGACAGCGTACACGCCGAGCGGCGCGAAAAAGCCTTCGAGGGTCACGAAAGGTCCTTTGTCGAGCGGGCAAAAATGTCGATGGCGGTGCGTCGCGGGAGTAAGCGGCCGAGCGCGAAGCGGGCGATCCGATTGACCGTGCCAGGCGTGATGATCGGGCCGTGGCCCAGCGCGTCGAGCGTACGGTTTGCGACCTCATGCGCGTCGAGCGTTCCGGGTGCGTCCTTCGTCGCCGCTTTGGCGTAACCCGGCGTGCGAATGGCGCCCGCGCTCGAGACAACGACGTCGACGCCGTGCGGTTTGAGTTCGCTCCAGAGGCCTTCGCCAAGGACAATGTTGAATGCCTTCGATGCGGCGTAGGTCGCGATGCGCGGCGCGCCTTGATAACCGGCGAGTGAAGACATCAACACGACGCCGCCGCGACCGCGCGCGATCATTTTGGGCGCGAGCGTGCGGGCGAAGACGAGCGGCCCACGGATGTTTACATCGATGACGCGGGTGAGGTCTTCGACAGGCCGGCTCACGAGTTCGCCGACGGGCGCGTGAGCGGCATTGTAGACAGCTAGTCCGATGTCTAGGTGCGACGTCAGTGTATCAAGGGCATTCGGCAGGTCGGCGCGTGCGAGGTCGAAGCATTCCGTCCGGATTTCGACCTTTGTGTTCGTGCGCACGTCTTCGGCGACGCGGTTGAGATGGTCTGCCCGCCGCGCCAGAAGCAACAAGTTCAAACCGCGCGCGGCGAGGGCCGCCGCGAAGGCGGCGCCAAGGCCTTCGGAGGCGCCGGCGACGATAGCCCAAGGGCCGTATTTGGATGCGAAGGGCGAGGGGGCGGTGGGTTGGCTCACTGCAGAAGGGGTCTTTCAGCCTCTGGGGGCGTGAACTTCATTGAAGGCGGAGTGCTTGGTTTAGTTCCTGCGGCTGCAACTGTGCGCCGCCGCGCGTTTTGTAGGCGAGTTGGTTTTCGAGGACGCGCATCACGTAGTTGCGCGTTTCGTCGAAGGGGATGGCTTCAATCCAGTCGATAACGTCGACCTTCGGATCGCGCGGATCGCCGCGTGCGGCGGTCCATCCCAAGACGCGCGCTTTGCCTGCGTTGTAAGCGGCGATGGTGAGCGGCCAGGAGCCGTTCAGGCCGTCGAGAAGGTCCTTCACATGATAGCAGCCGAGGGCAAGATTGGTCTCGGGTTTGTGTAGGTCGTTCGCGCCGTCAAAGGGAACCGAGTAGCGCCGCGCCACATCTTGCGCGGTGGACGGGAGGAGTTGCAGCAGGCCGCGCGCGTTCGCGTTGCTGACGGCAGCGGGATCGAACTCGCTCTCCTGGCGGATCAGCGCGAGGATGAGGCTGGGCGGGACGCCGGTCGCAGTGCAGGATGCCGGTAGGTCGATCATTGGATAGAGCTGGTCAGGCCGCGATGTGCCAAAGGTCTGGGCCTTCTTGGCGCTGCGCAACGCGCCGTAGGTATTGCCGAGCGCTGACAGGCGCGCGCTCAGCGTTGTGGCGCAAGCGGCCGACTGGCAGCCGTCGATTGCGGCGTTCGCAAACGCGTTGGCACGGCGAATGTCGCCGACGCGAAGCAACACGTCTGCGGTTTGGATGAGTTCCTCGATGTCTTCGCTTGCCGTGCCCGACGCTTTAGGCGCCTGGCTGGCGGCGACCGGCGGGTTCGGCAGCATCTCGAATGCGAGACGTCCGTAGAATGCCGTCGGCTCCGCTGCTGCTGCCGCGAACGATTCTTGCGCCTTCTTGGTCTCGCCGCGCGCCTTCAGGGCTAGCCCCTTCCAGTAGGCAGCGCGGGCGCGCGTGATGGGCGACCGCGCCGCGGCCGCAAGATTCTGGAGGTGGACCTGCGCCTTTTTCGGTTCGTCGAGGTCGCGCAACGCGATCCAGCCAGCGAGGAACTCCGCATCCAGATATGCCGTGATGCTGGTGTCGGCGGTGAGGCGGCTACGCGATGCAAGCTTGTAGGCCGTGTCATGCTCGCCGGCATCGCGTGCGGTGCGGGCTTGGAGATTGTGTTCGCTCCACCAGGCTTGCGCGTACGCCGGCGGCGGAGGGGCGGTGTCATTGGCCTTCAACAGCAGCGACCACGATTCCTCCGTCTTGCCGGCTTTTCTCTGCCGTACGGCTTCATCATAGATGAGGCTTGCCTCCCATGCCGGCGTCGGCGCGTCGTCCACGGCGTCGTCGAGGTCGACCTCGGTTCCGGACTGAATATTGGCTCTTGCGCTCACGACGGCTTGCAGCTTTGGCGGTAGTAGTGCCACGAGCTCGCGGGCTGCCGGCACATTCCGGTTCCACAACGCCGCGTCGGCGCGCGCGAGGTGATCGCTTTCAGGCAGTGGCGTCTGCGCCGCGTTCGTCCAGTCTTGGTAGTCGGCGAGGCTCAGCGTGAGGGCGATCCAACAGCGCCGGACGCCGGAAAGCGCTTCCGACTTTTGTTCGTGCGCAAACTGAAACTTCGCCCAGGCGAGGCAGCCCGCACTTGTGCGGGGTTGGCGGGACTTGAACCAGGTGGGGCCTCTCGTTTCGACCAACGCGCCGGCGAGAAGCGTTTCCTCGCCGCGCAACACGATCTGCGAACGCCCGGGCCAGTTCGCGTGCGCGGCCAAGAAAGCGTCGATCTCGTCGAACGTCGCCCCGGAGCTCGACGACGACACGTGCCGCCATTGCACAAGGTCGCGCACGACAGCCGGTTGTTTTTCGGCAATGGCCTTGGCGCCCGCCCAATCGCTTGCATCCTGTGCGGCGAAAGCTTTCGTGAGGGCTTCGAGTTCCTTCGCGCTTGGTGCCGTTTCGGCAGCTTGGGGCGCCACCGGGAACACGGCGGTGCTGATCGTCAGCACAAGGCCGGCAATGCGGCTTGCGGCCCTGGCAAGGAGGTTCGGCCTTTTCTTGGTCAAGTCGGTCGCGCTCAGCTTGCCGGGATGAGCCCTGAGAATGGACTGTGGGTGGACGTGAGGCAAGCTGGTCGCGGGCCTGCAATTGGGCCGCGCGCCGGGCTTACGCGCGCTTGAGTGCCGGGTTGATCGCGAGCGATGCGCCTGCGGCGTTGCCGGCTTCGAAAGCGTCCGGGGATACCATGCGGCTGGAGGCGCGCGATGTGCGCAGGTTCAGCTTGAGCTTATCCAGTTCGGCGTCGACGACAGCGGTTTTAACGACCACCAGCGTGCGGCCGGTGCCCGCGTTCGTGGCGTCGCGCGCGTCCTTCATGGCGACCAATTTTTCGGCAATCGAGTTCACCATGCCGAACGCGAACGACGAATTCGCCAAATGACGTTCGTTGTGGCGGAAGCGTTGATAGGCTTTCGAGGTTTTGTAGCGGCCGAGTTCGTTGCGTACAGCGCCGTCGATCAATTCGGTCAGATAGTGCGCGACCTCGACGTCGGAGCGCAGGCCGAAGAACACGTAGCGTGCTTCGCCGTCAGCGTTCTTCTCGCGCCACACGCGGCAGTCGCAAAAACGCGCGATCGCACCGACACACCCATCGAGCGGCACGCGCTTCTTGCGAAACGTTTCGAATTCGCGTTTCTCGCACGCCGCCTCGCGGATTTCGACATCGCTGAGCGACAGGTCGTGCCGGTCGAGCAGCTCCGCCACTTTCGCCGCCGCGGACAAGGCTTCGCTTTCGGTGCAGCCATTGTCGACCGTCTTCGCGCGTAGGGCCTGGATGCGGGATTTCAGGCCGTCGAGTCGCGTGCTCATTTTCTGATCGGATCGAGGCCGTTACGTGTGTTTCGCGCAGTTCAGTCGCGCAGGAGGTCGTTGATGCTTGTTTTCGAGCGCGTTCGTTCGTCTACGGTTTTCACGATCACTGCGCAGTAGAGCGACGGTCTTCCCGGTGCGCCGGGCAGTGTGCCCGCGACGACGACGGAATAGGGCGGAACGCGGCCTTGGTGGATTTGGCCTGTTGCACGGTCGACGATTTTCGTGGAGGCGCCGATGAAAACGCCCATGCCGATGACGGCGCCCTCGCCGACGATCACGCCTTCGGCGACCTCGCTGCGCGCTCCGACGAAGCAGTTGTCTTCGATGATGACGGGGTTTGCTTGCAGTGGCTCCAACACACCGCCGAGCCCCGTGCCGCCGGAGATGTGGCAGTTCTTGCCCACTTGAGCGCAGGAACCGACCGTCGCCCAGGTGTCGATCATCGTGCCTTCGCCGACGTTTGCGCCGACGTTGATGAAGCAGGGCATCAAGACTGCGCCGCGGGCGACGTGGGCGGAGTGGCGCACGATCGCCGAAGGCACGGCGCGAAAGCCCGCGCGGGCGAAGTCCTCGGCGGACCAGTTCACGAACTTCGAGGGGACCTTGTCATACCAATGCCCGCCACCGGGGCCGCCAGGGATAGGTTCCATCGGGTTCAGGCGGAACGAGAGCAGGACGGCCTTTTTTATCCATTGATGCGTGTGCCATTCGCCCCCGGTTTTTTCTGCGACGCGAAACTCGCCAGCATCGAGGGCGGCCAGTGTTTCTTCGATCGCCTTGCGGGCGGGCCCATGCGTTGCGGGGGAAATCGTGTCGCGCGCTTCCCAGGCTTCGTCGATGGCGATCTGCAGGCCGGTCCAGCTCATCAGGTAGTCCTTGTGCGAATAGTGGTCAGGAACTTGGCGAGGTCGTCGGTTCGGAAGTGTACGTGGGGCGCGTCGTCCGGCACCTCGCCCCAGCCGCGAACGGCCGGGTCGGCGTGGCCTTCAGGCGAGCGTACCAGGACTGTCGTCATACCCAACGCGTGGGCGGGTGCCAAGTTGCGGTCGAGGTCCTCGAACATGGCAGCGTGTTTCGGATCGATCTCGTGCTTGGTCACGAAGCGTTCGAAGGTTACGAGCTTCGGCTTCGGAATGAAGTCTGCGTGCACGATGTCGAAGATGTCTTCCACATGGTCGTGGATGCCGATGCGGTCGAGGACACGCTTGGCGTGGGACACGGTCCCGTTCGTGAATACCAAGCGGCGTCCCGGCAGTCGTTGGAGAGCGGCGGCCAACGCCTCATTCGGTGGTACAACCGAGACGTCGATGTCGTGCACGAAGTTCAGAAACTTCTCGGGCTTCGTGCCGTGCAACTGCATGAGGCCCGATAGCGTCGTGCCGTGGTCGCGGTAGTACTGCTTTTGCAGGCGGTAGGCTTCGTCGCCATCGACCTGTAGCAGGTCGCTGATAAAGGCGCGCATCTTGACGTCGATCTGCGCGAACAGATTGCAAGACGGCGGATAGAGCGTGTTGTCGAGGTCGAAGACCCAAACGTCGATGGCGGTAAAATCGGGTGGGGTGCCAAGCATTGCGATGGCGGAATAGCGCGATCGTGCGCCTCATCGCAACCGAATGTTAACCACCTACGGCAAAGCCGCCTTAAAGGGGTTTCGCGTAGGCTTAACGGCGCTCAAGGAACGACTGTCATGTTGAAGCGGATGATCGGCAAACTGGCCGAGCCACGGATGACCTACGAAGAGGCGCGTGCGTCGCTGGAGCGGCATGCGCACAATGCACGCCTATTCCTGGCGGCACGCAGCGACGTTGAGCCCGAGATCCTCTACTACCTTGCCAATGACGAAGCCGTGGATGTGCGCAGGCTTGTGGCTGCGAACCCGGCGACGCCTCAGCAGGCCAACAAGATTCTGGCAGCGGATGCGGATGCCGGCGTGAGGTTTGAGCTCGCACGCAAGATGGGGCGGATGGTGAGCGATGTCGGCGCCTCAATGACGCCGCGAGCGCGGGCTCTTGCGACGGAAGTTGCTGAGCGTCTTTCGCACGATACGGACGCGCGCGTTCGCGATGCTTTGGCATTCGCGCAGCCGGCTTAGGCTTTACTGCGCGGGCTCTTGGCGGCGGGCGGCGAACTCGAACGTCAGGCCCGGGCGGCCGCCGGTATCAATTTCCAAGAAACCGGTGCTCTTGAAGCTGCGGCCTTGGCAGTCGGATGCGTCCTCAATCTCGAAGCTCGCGTCGCGGGTGCAGAACAGTTTGGGGCCGCCCCAGGTTTCGGGCGTCCCCTCGCCGCGTTCGGCCGCGCCGAAGGCGTAGACGAAGCGCTCGGACAGGCGGTCCTTGATGACCTTCTCGCATTGTCCGGGTTGCAGACGCCACCAACCGACGCTGCGTTTGCGCCCTTGGGACTCGATACCCAACGCTGACCAAATGATGTCTTGCGTGCGGTTGCAGAATGTGAGGCCCGCACTCGCCTGGTTCTTGGCGGCCTCTGCCAGAAGTTTGTTGTAAAGACCGGCCGCATCGTTCGACGCAACGCCGAGAGCGGCTCTTACTTGCACGATCGCTTCGACGAACTTGGGGCCGGGGACACCGTCGAGTGGGCCTTCGTAGCGGCCGAGATCGGCGAGCAGGCGTTGGAGCCCTGCGATGCGGGCTTGTTCGATCGACTTGTAGCCTGGGGTTTCGGCGAGCGTGGTCGTCCAGGCGGTTTTTCCTTCGACGTCGACGCGAGCGAAGCCTTGCGGCTCGTAGCCCGGGCCGCATTCGGCGCTGCCGTCGCTCGTCGCATGGAATGTGCCCTTGCCGGTGCAGAGCGTTTGCGTCCCGCCCCAGGTTCGAATGGCACCGGAGTGTGCGAACGAAGAGCGCGCGAAGGTGAAGAACGTCGGTTGATTTAGTTCGCCCTTGATGACGACGCGGCACTCGCCCGCGGGGATCACCCACCAGCCGCGCGTCGAGAGCAGCCCGCCATTGCGGATGCCGACGGCAATCGACAGGGCGAAGGAGGTCCGGTTGCAGAACTCGTAATCGCTCTTGGCGCCTCTGGGCGTGCGCACGGGTTGGAGGTTGCCGGCGGCGGGTGGCGTTTTCGGTGCCGCTTCTGCTGGTGCGCCGCCGGGCGCGGAGACGATACGCGGTTTGGACGTCCGGGTGGTCGTCGGCTTTGCCTGTTGGCGCAGTTCGCTGCCCGGCGTCATCGGCATGACGACGGGACGCTGCGGCGTGGAGGCCGGGGCCTCTTCGGCGGGCTGGGCGGATGCGAGTCCGCTTGGGAGAACCAGCGCCGTAAAGGCAATGAGCGCGAGGCGGCGCAGGGAAGCGAACAACTTCAAGTCCTTGAAAACGCAGAGAACTACCCGCGCACGATCATGGTGCCTGCGCCGTGCTCTGTAAACAGTTCGATAAGAAGCACATGTTGAACACGGCCGTCGAGGATGACGGCTGCACGTACGCCGCGTTCCACCGCGTCGATGCAGGTTTCAACCTTGGGAATCATGCCGCCGGAGATCGTGCCGTCCTTGATCAGCGCGCGCGCCTCGGTTGTAGTCAAGCGTTCAATCAAATTGCCGTTGCGGTCCATAACCCCTGGGACATCGGTCAGGAGCAGCATGCGGTCGGCCTTGAGCGCGCCTGCGACGGCACCTGCCACGGTGTCGGCGTTGATGTTGTAGGTCTCGCCGCTCTTGCCGATGCCGACCGGGGCGATGACGGCGATCATGTCGGCCTTTACGATCGCTTGCAGCACCTCGGTGTTGACCTCCTCCGGTTCGCCGACGAAGCCGAGGTCGACGGTTTCGTCCTTACCGGTGTCGGGATTGCGGCGGGTCTTTACGACCTTTCTAGCGATGATCATCTGACCGTCTTTGCCGGACACGCCGACGGCCTTACCGCCAGCGTTGTTGATGGCGGAGACGATCTGTTTGTTGACGGTGCCGGTCAGGACCATTTCGACCACGTCGATGGCGGCTTGGTCGGTCACGCGCAGGCCATCGACGAACGACGACTTGATCTCGAGCTTTTTCAGCATCGCGCCGATCTGCGGGCCGCCGCCATGGACGACGACCGGGTCGATGCCGGTCTGGCGCATGAGCACGATGTCTTGCGCGAAGTGTTCGGCGACGCCTTCCTCGCCCATTGCGTTGCCGCCGTATTTCACCAAGACGGTCTTTTGGTCGTAGCGAAGGATGTAGGGCAGAGCTTCGGTAAGCACGCGGGCGGTCGCGCGCCACTTGGCGAGTTGGCGCAGGTTCTGGACGCGTTCGTCTTTGCCTTGGAAGGTGGGGTCGTCGGGAGAACTCATGCGCGCGCTTTCGGACGTAGCTTAACGGCGCGCCTTATAGACGGTTTCGGCGAGGTCCGCGAGATGGGCACGCAGTTCGGGAATGCCCGCTTTGGTATCTGCCGAGGTGGCCATGACGTCGGGATGGGCGGCTGCGTGCTGTTTGGCCAAGGCCGCCGCAGCATTAACCGCTTCGACGACTTCGGTCGGCTTCAGCTTGTCGATCTTGGTCAAGACGACGAGGAAGGAGGCTGCGGCCTCGTCGAGGATCTCCATCATCGTGCGGTCGTTCTCGTTTGCGCCGTGGCGTCCGTCGATCAACAGGCACACCCGGCGCAGTTGCGGGCGGCCGCGCAGGTAAGTCTCGATCAGGCGGCGCCAGTCGGCCGACATCGCCTTCGACACGCGTGCGTAGCCGTAGCCGGGCAAGTCGGCGAGCGTGAGTTTGCCCCCTAGGTCAAACAGGTTGATTTCGCGGGTGCGGCCGGGCGTGTTGGAAACGCGCGCCAGGGTTTTCCTGTTCGTGAGTGCGTTCATGAGGCTCGACTTGCCGACGTTCGAGCGGCCGGCAAATGCGATCTCGGGCAATTTCGTTGGCGGCAGGTCCTCGAACGTGCGGACCGGACGCAGGAACTTGCACTCCTGCGCGAACAGCAGATTGCCCTTTTTGAGGGCGCCCTTGGTGGCGGTCATTCGCCGGGTGCGCCGCTGTTGCCGGGCTTGTTCAGAAGCTTGCCCAGCCACGCCGGCATCTTGAAGTTGCCGCCGATGTCGATGGGCACGTTGAGGCGGCGCATGATCAGCCATTGCTGCAGGATCGAGAGCACGTTGTTCACGGTCCAGTAGATGACGAGACCGGCCGGGAACTGCGCCATCAGATAGGTGAACATCGGCGGCATAATCACCATCATCTGCTGCTGCACGGGATCGGTCGCCGGCGGATTCATCTTGGTCTGGAACCACATCGTCAGACCCATGAGCACCGGCCAAACGCCGATTTGCAGCCATGACGGCACGACGAACGGCAGCAAGCCGAACAGGTTGAAGAGCGACGTCGGGTCGGCCGCGGCCAGGTCTTGAATCCAGCCGAAGAACGGCGCGTGGCGCATTTCGATCGTGACGAACAAGACCTTGTAGAGAGCGAAGAAGACCGGGATCTGTATGAGAATCGGCAGGCAACCCATCATCGGGTTGATCTTTTCGCGTTGGAACAGGGCGAGTTGTTCCTGCTGCAGCTTCAGGCGGTCGTCCTTGTAGCGCTCCTGGAGCTCTTTGATCTGGGGTTGAACCTTCTTCATTTTGGTCATCGACTCATAGGAGCGATTGGCCAGCGGGAAGAACAGGATCTTGATCACGATCGTGAGCAGGATGATCGCGACGCCGAAGTTGCCGACGAGCTTGTTGAACCAGTCAAGGCCGTGGAACATCCAGTAGGTGAGGACGCCAAACCAACCCCAGTCGATCGTCATGTCGAAGCGCTGGATGCCGAGACTTTCCTGATAACCTTCGATCAGCGAGACTTTCTTGGCGCCGGCGTAGAGGTTGTGAGTGACCGTTGCCGTGCCGCCGGCCGCGACGTTGCGGGCACCGAGAAGGTAGTCGGCGCGGAAGGTCTCAAGCGGACCTTTGGTGATCGAGTAGCGCGCGTTGAACTGTTCGTTCTGCGGGGGGGCGAGCGTCGCCATCCAATATTTGTCAGTTATTCCTAGCCACCCGCCTTTGCTTTCGAACTTCATCTCGGGCGTTTCGGCGTCACGCAGTTCGGCGTAGTCGGCTTCCTTGAGTTCGCCGCCCAAGACGCCCACGAGGCCTTCGTGGAGGATCCAATTCGCTTGGTGCTTGGGCTCGCCTTCTCGAGCGACGAGCGCGTAGGGGTAGAGCGTGACCGGCGCGCCGGACTTGTTTTCGACCTTGTCGGTGATCGAGAACATGTAGTTCGCATCAAGTGCGATCGTTCGCGTGAAGACGAGGCCTTGGCCGTTATCCCAGGTCAGCGTCACCGGCTTCGCTGCGGTCAGCGTGTTGCCGGACGGGGTCCATACCGTTGTCGCGTTTGGCACGGCGGTCGCGGAGCCGGGGGCCGGCGTCCAGCCGATTTCGGCGAACGTGGCGCCAACCGAACCTTGCGGCGCGAGGAAGACGATCTCGGGGCTGTTCGGGTCGATCGTCTCGCGATAGTTCTGCAGGCGCAGGTCGTCGATCTGGCCGCCCGTCACTTTGATCGAGCCATCGACCTTGCCGTTGTCGAAGCGTACACGCGCACCGCTTGCGGCGAGCACCGCTTCGCGCGGCTGCGGCGCGCTCGTGGGCGAGGTTCCGGGAGCCGCCGGCGCACCGGGAAGCGCGGGTGCGCCCGGGGTCGCCGGCGCCGCCGTCTGTTGTTCGAGCCTGGCGCGCTCGGCCGCTTCGCGCTGCGGGGCCATGAAGAAGTAGTCCCAGCCCAGCATGACGACCAGGCACAGCAGCATCGCCACGATCAGGTTCGTGGAATCGGTCGGGTGTTTGTTCATCGGTGGGTCTTGGCGTGCTCGGTTTTGGTGTGATGGCGAGGGGGGGGGCACTCGGGCACGGGGTCGAAGCCTTCGCTGCCGCCGAGCCATTTCACTGGATGACACCGCGCCAGGCGGCGCAGCGTCAGCCAGCTGCCTTTCACAACACCGTGTCTTTCGATTGCTTCAAGGGCGTAGGCGGAGCATGTCGGCTGATAGCGGCAAACCGGCCCGATCAGCGGCGAGAGCGCGTAGCGGTAGGCGTAGATGGGCGCCTTGGCGAGGCGCTTGCCCGCGTGCGTGAGCGCTTCCAGAAGTGTCATCGCTCCTCCGCTTTTGGGGGGCGGCCCCCATGCACTTTGCGGAGAGCCTGCGTCAGGTCTTCGATCAAGGCGGCAAACGGCCGTGCCGCCGTCGCTTCGCGACCGACGAGAACATAGTCATGACCCCTCTGTCCTAAAAGAGGTAGGACCGCCCGGGCGGCCTCGCGCAAACGCCGTTTCACGCGGTTTCTGACAACGGCGCCCCCTAGTTTCTTTGTGGCGGTGAAGCCCACCCGCAGCGCGTTGCCGGGTTCGGGCGCCGGCGCCATCTGCAAAACGAGACCGGGTGCCGACCAACGGCGACCGCGGCTCAAGCGCAGGAAATCGGCGCGTTTGAGGAGACGCGACACTTTGACCTTTGCGGTGGGCGTGCCGGGCGCGGACACGCGAGGCGCGGGGCTTTAGGCGGAGAGGCGCTTGCGGCCGTGAGCGCGGCGGCGGGCCAGCACCTTCTTGCCGTTCAGCGTGGATGCGCGCGAGCGGAAACCGTGGCGGCGCTTGCGGACGATCTTGGAGGGTTGATAGGTGCGCTTGCTGGCCACGGCACGAAATCCTTGGGAATACGTCGACTTGGAAGGGCGCGCATATAGGGGAAATCGGCCCCCCAAGTCAAATCGTGAAGGGTTACCAAGGGTTTGAGTGCGGTCACCTCCGGCACACGAAGCCGTTATGCCGCAGTCATGGACATGCTTGGCATAAGCACCAGGTTTGCCCACTCTCGGCGTCAGGAGCCCCCAATGATCCGGATCGCATCCGCAATGCTTGCGGCGCTTGTGCTTTCATTAGCGGTCCAGGCGGACGAATATTTTGCGACCAACAATCCGAAAGCCACGATGACCATCGATCACAGCGCTTGGGAGCGCCTTCTGACCGCCTATGTCGTGCCGTCGCCGGATCGCATCAACCGGTTTGCCTATGGGCGCGTGAGCGATGCCGACATAAAGGCGCTTAAGGATTATCTCGTGCGGCTGCAGCAGGTGAAGGTCACGACGCTCAAAGCCGACGAGCAGCGCGCGTTCTGGATCAACCTCTACAATGCGCTCACTATCGACGTTGTGCTCGATGCCTATCCGGTGAAGTCGATCAAGGAGATATCGCTTGGCGGAAGTCTGTTCGTGTCGGGGCCGTGGGCGAAGGCGCTCGTGAGCGTCGAAGGGCGCAAGGTCTCGCTCGACAACATCGAGCACGACATCCTGCGCAAGGTTTGGCCGGATCCGCGCATCCACTATGCGGTCAACTGCGCGTCGATCGGATGCCCCAATCTGATGACGAAGGCGTTCACGGCGGCGCACCTCGACCAGATGCTGACGCAGGGCGCGCGCGACTACATCAACCACCCGCGCGGCGTGAAGGCGGGTTCCCGCGGCGTGACGTTGTCGCGCATTTATTCCTGGTACCGGCGCGACTTCGGGGCGAACGATTCCGAGTTGTTCCGTCACCTTTCCATGTACGCGGAGCCCGCGCTCAAGAAGCAGTTGGCCGGCATCGATACGATAGCCGGTTACGACTATGACTGGGCGCTGAATGAGGCTAAGTAGCGGCATGGAGACGCCCGCGACTCCTAAGCCCTCGTTCTCGATCGCACGCCGCATTCCGCTGCTTGTCTTTGCCGCGGTTCTGGTCGCGTTCTTCGCACTTGGC
>CAYXQB010000020.1:0-15538 GCA_964466435.1 uncultured Flavobacteriaceae bacterium
AAGCCCGAAGAACCAGCTGAAAATCCCACGGTTCGATGAGTGACGCTCATCACGCGGAGCCAGATACAGGGGATATGCCTTATACATTGGAAGCCTCGCTTTTCTCGTTGAATGACTTATCTGAGCCAAAATATGGCGTTCCGCTCGCGTTAATTCAAACGAGGACTTCTCATTGAAGTCATGAGAGAAATTCATATAATAGGCCCATGCAGCGCAGACTTCCGCCCCTGAATTCCCTCCGGGCCTTCGAATCCGCGGCCCGTTTGCTTAGTTTCACAAAAGCAGCCGATGAATTATCGGTCACCCAAAGCGCCGTAAGCCACCAGGTCAAGGGATTGGAGGATTGGGCCGGGTTGCCCCTGTTCCGCCGCGATGGCCGCGCTGTAGCCCTCACTGAGGCCGCCCAAAAGTTCCTGCCTGCCGTGACCCAGGCGCTGGACCAGCTCGCCCTGGCGGGCCGCAAGCTCCAAGCCGTCGACCCTGGCCAGGGCTGGCTGACCGTCGCGGTGATGCCCTCCTTCGCCGGCAAGTGGCTGGTGCCGCGCCTCGCAGCCTTCCGGGCCAAGCACCCGAACATCGACGTTTGGGTCGCCTCGTTCGAGCGCCAGACGGGCGGTCTCGACGCCGATGTCGACATGGCGATCCGCTATGGCCGCGAGGACTGGCCAGGCCTCACCCGTATCAAGATCTTGGGAGAAGAACTCTTCCCCGTCTGCGCGCCCGCCTTGGCCGCGCAATTGAAAGACCCGACCGACCTCGCCCGCGTAACGCTCTTGCACGACGAACTTCGCGAAGATTGGTCGATGTGGCTCCGCACGGCGGGCGTCACCACAGTCGACGCCACCCGCGGCCCCGGCTTCGACGACTCGGGCCTGCTCATCCAAGCTGCGATCGAAGGCTTAGGCGTCGCGCTCGGCCGCAGCGTCCTCGTCAAAGGCGACCTCGACGCCGGAAGGCTCGTTCGCCCCTTTGCGACCGCGCTTGCGAGCGAAAGCGCCTACTACCTCGTCTATCCGCCCGAACTCGAGAACGCTCCGAAGATCAAAGCCTTTCGCGAGTGGCTACTCGCAACCGCGCAACAGACCGCATCGTGACCCGGGTTCTCTTCATCTGCAGCATGAACCGCCTGCGCAGCCCGACCGCCGAGCAGGTGTTCGCCGCTCACCCTGGCATCGAATGCGACTCGGCCGGATTGAACAACGACGCCGACAACCCGGTCACCGGCGAACTCGTCGAATGGGCCGAACTGATCTTCGTGATGGAGCGCGTACATCGCAGCAAACTGTCGCGGCGGTTCAAGCGCCACATCGGAAATCGCCGCGTCGTCTGCCTGGATATCCCTGACGATTACGACTTCATGGAACCCGCCCTGGTCGATATGCTTAAGCGCAAAGTGACGCCGCACCTCTTGCGCAGGTTCGCGTGACACAACGTTCCGCGGCCGACCCGCCGCTGTTCCGGGAAAGGAACACTACCCCGCCGCGCGCTCCTTTGCCCGTTCATATGCGGGCCGCGCCATCATCCGCTCGCGATAGGCGCCAAGCTTCGCCGACGGCGCCTGCCCCAGCGCTCCTTGCCGCATTCCGAGCGCCGTCGTGATCGCGATATCGGCGAGCGAAAACTGCGCCCCCGCCAAATACGGATTGTCCCCCAGCAACTGTTCGACATAGGCGAGCGCCTTGTCCACCCGCCCCTCCGTCGCCGTCACCGACCAATTGCGCTTGTCGGCTTCCGGCGCCGCGAAATGTGCCATCATCAGTGTGTTCAGTCCGGCACCCAGCGTCGCCTCGCTGAACACGCAAAGCTGCAGCACCCGCGCGAACGCCGGATCGTCGCGCGCCGGTAGCAGCGGCGTCGGCCCATACCGCTCCGCGAGATAGAGCATGATCGCCACCGACTCGTTGATCGCAACCGCGCCATCTTGAAGAAACGGCACCGATCCCATTGGGTTCAGCGTGCGATAGGCCTCATCCGGCGGGAACGTCACTTTCGCGACCTCGTAAACGAGCCCCATCTCCTCGCACACCCACATCGCGCGAACGCCGCGCGCCCCGCGCGGGAAATTGTAGATCTTGATGGTCATCTTGCCTCGATGAGCAGCACCTGTCGGGCCGCCTGGCGATGTTCGGTCCTGATGTGCGTTCCGGCGATCGCAATCGCGGTCGCAAGCACCGTCGCATCGTCCGTGAATCCGAGCCCCAGGATGAAGTCCGGAATCACATCAATCGGCGTCACGAAATAGGCGACCGCGCCCAGCAGCACAGCGCGCGCGGCCAGCGGCGTTCGGCTGTCGAACGCGCAGTAGTAGGTCGCAACCACATCCTCCGCGAACGGGATGCGCCCGGCGAACCGGCGCAGCTTGCGCCAAAACCCTTCCTCGACGATGCGCTCATCGCGCCTCATACGTTCGGGCGGAAGAATCTCGCCGTCGAGCGGCGGCATCTGTGTCTTCATTTGCGAAGCAGCCAAATCCCTAGCGTCAACAACGCGCTGATCAAAACACAGGTGGTGATCGGAAGGTAGAGTTGAAACCCCTCGCGCTCGATCACGATGTCGCCGGGCAGCCGCCCGAGCCCGATTTTGCCAAGGTAAGGCCACAGCAACCCGACCGCCACCAGCACAACCCCAAGGATGACAAGCAGTCGCCCAAGATTCATCGCGTCTAGCCTGAAACGTTAAGCGTCGCTATGAAGACGCCAACAACAGTCTAGCAAAGGAAACGCTCCCATGCAGCTCAATCGCTCCGTCACCGCCGTCATCACCGGCGGCGCTTCCGGCCTCGGTGAAGCGACCGCCCGCGAACTCGCGGCCGCAGGTTGCCGCGTTGCCGTCTTCGACCGCGATAAGACGCGCGGCGAGAAGGTCGCCGCCGACATCGATGGCGTCTTCTGCGAAGTCGATGTGACGAACGAGCAGAGCGTCATCGACGGTTTCAAGAAGGCGCGTGCGGCCTTGGGCCAAGAACGCATCCTCATCAACTGCGCCGGCACCGGCATCGCGATCAAGACAGCGAGCCGAAAGAAAGACTCGACCGAAATCGCCGCGCACCCGACGGAGCACTTCGACCGCCTCATCCAGATCAACCTTGTGGGCTCGTTCCGCTGCCTCGCAAAGTCGGCAGCCGGCATGCTGTCCCTCGATCCGGTGACTGAGGACGGCGAGCGCGGCGTCATCATCAATACGGGCTCCGTCGCCGCCGAAGACGGCCAGGTCGGCCAAGCCGCCTACTCGGCCTCGAAAGGCGGCATCGTCGGAATGACATTGCCGATCGCGCGCGATCTGTCGCGGGACGGCGTGCGCTGCTGCACGATTCTGCCGGGTCTCTTCAACACGCCGCTGCTCGCGGGCGCGCCCGAAGAAGTGAGGAAGAGCTTGGGCGCGCAAGTGCCGTTCCCCTCGCGCTTGGGGCACCCGTACGAGTACGCAAAACTCGCGCGCCACATCTGCGAGAACTCGATGCTCAACGGCGAAGTCATCCGCCTCGACGGCGCAATCCGCATGGCGCCGCGCTAGAGCGGCGTCAGATTGACACAGGCGGAACCGCTTCGCCTGTGTCGCGTTACACACGCAAGGCAACGCAACCTTGCTCGCTTTGGCGCGGCTCCATTAAGGTCCGCGCCGGATTCGCAAGAACCTTCCAAGGGGATTTAAAATGAACCGCAATGTGGTCATCGGCGGCGTCGCAGGCGTCGCCGGCATTCTGGGTGTTGCCGGCTGGTACTTCCTCTCAGGTCCGGGTGCAGGCCCCGGCGGCGGCATGGCGACTGAGCCTATGGGCCCAATCACGTTGAACAAAGTGTCGGTGATCGAAGAGCACGAGGCAGGCCAATCGGAAGACGGCCGGATGCTCAGCGTCAAGTTCCCGAAATTCGAACTCGTCGCAAAAGCGGGTGAAACGACCTCCTCGGTCTTCTCGACGACCTGGCGTTTGAAGCTCGGCGCGAACGAGCGCGCGGTCGCAGCGATCGCCTCGCTGCAAGGCTTCATGAAATCGGCCGGAACCCCGCCGCCCGCAGCGCCCATACCGCAACCGGCGACGCCCGTTGCCGACGCGACCGCGACGCCGGCGGCAACGCCGATCGCCGATGGCGCGACACCGCCACCCGCAACGGACGGCGCAACGCCGCCGCCCGCCGACAAGCCCGCCGCTGAGCCTGCAGCGGCCGCGCCCGCGCAACCCGTCGCCGGCGACGGCGTTGCCCGCGTCATCGTCGCGATCGGCGGCGAGACCACGGTCACCGAGTGGCGCGACTGGACCGGTAAGGGCGCCGAGCATCAACTCTCGAAAGCCGTCGCTTACGTCGGCACGCCCGCCGACCTGCGTGACGGCGCGACGGTGCCTGTCACCGTGACGGTCGAACTCGCAGGATCGACATCGACGGAAACGATCGCACGCCTGAACTCGCTCGTGCTCCGCGTCGTCGCCGAAGAAGCGCCGATCCCGGTCGAACCTGGTTCGACGCCCGGCACCGCGGCCGACACAGCAACGCCGCCCGCTGCCGACACGCCCGCAACACCCGCGCCGGCCGACCCCGCGCCTGCAACACCTCCCGCCGACGGCAGCACCACGACGCCGCCGGCGACGCCGAACCCCTAAAGGCGCGCCGCCAAATCCATGGCGCGGGCGAGCTCGATGTCCTTCATCGTCAGCCCGCCCGCGTCATGCGTCGTCAGCAGCACGTTGACGGTCTTGTAGACGTTCGACCACTCCGGGTGGTGGTCCATGCGCTCCGCAACGAGCGCGGCCTTCGTCATGAAGCCGAAGGCCTGCACGAAGTCGGCAAATACGAACGTTTTGACGATGGCATCGCGCGAAGCCTCTTCGCGCCAGCCCTGCAAATCCTTCAGCGCCGCCGCGCGCGCTCCCGCATCAAGTTTCTGGCTCAACGAACACTCTCCCAAACTGAAACCGGTTTGGTCTATCTTCGCCCAACCACTGATCCGCTGGCGAGGCCCAAATGGCGACGGAAACGCTTTTCGAACTGACCGCGCCGACGCTTGAAGACATCGAATTCCTCGCGCGCGACACGTTCGAGCGCTTGCCGAAGCGCTTCCGCGATCGTTGCGGCGAAATCATCTTCCGCGTCGAAGACTTCCCCGACGACGACGTCATCGAAGAGATGGAACTCGAAACGCCTTACGATATCTTGGGGCTATTCCAGGGTATCGGCATTACGGAGCAGCCGGAAAGCGACCCGGTTCCGCGCGAGCCGAACATCGTCTTCCTCTACCGCCGCCCGATCCTCGACGAATGGGGCGACAGCGAGATCACACTCGGCGACATCGTCACGCACGTCTTGATCCACGAGATCGGCCACCACTTCGGCTTCAGCGACGACGACATGGAGCGCATCGAAGCCGAGGTGATCGAGGATTAGTCATCCAGCGCGTAAGTGCGCTCCAAACGGTAGAGACTACCGTTCGAGCTTGGGTAGCTCGAAAAGAGCGCAAATCGCCGGACGGCAAACGTCCCGCTGTCGAACGACGCATGCGCACTCAAGAAGTCCCGCACTTTCGCGATCGGTGCATCCCGAAGCCGCGCCAGCGTAACGTGCGGCGCGTATTTCCGCGTCTCTGCCGGCAGTCCCATCCGCTGCAGCGCGCTCTCGATCTTGGCTGCAAGCCGCATCAGCGCCTCGCTTGGCGCGACGCCAATCCAAAGCGCATGCGGATCGCGCCCGCCGAATTCCCCCGTGCCCTTAAGCGTTAGATCGAACGCCGGCGCACGGATAGCCGCGAGCATATCGTCGATGTCGTTCGCTTGCGCTTCGTCGACCTCGCCGATGAAGCGCAGTGTCAGATGTAGGTTTTCGGCGGGCGACCAGCGCGCGCCTGGCACACCGCCCTGCAAAAGCGTGAGCCGTACACGCACACTCTCCGGAAGCTCGATCGCAGTGAACAGGCGAATCATGGCGTCAATACGCGGCTGGCTTTGCGGGGATCGTTGCCTTGATTTGCGTCAGAAGTTTCTCGGTATAAGGCACGATACCCTTCACGATGACCTTCGTCCCCGCCTCGTTTGGATGAATCCCATCCGCCTGATTGAGCTTCGGATGGGTTGCCACGCCCTCAAGGAAAAACGGGTAGAACAGCACGTCGTGCTTCTTCGCAAGGTCGGGATACAGCCCATCGAAGGCCGCCACATATTCGGGTCCGAGGTTGCGCGGCGACTTCATGCCGGTGAAGAGCACGCTGATCTTTCGCGCCTTCAACCTCACAAGCACCTGATCGAGGTTCTTGCGTGTCTCGCGAACGTCGAGACCGCGCAACGCATCGTTCGAGCCGAGTTCGACGATTGCGCCGGCGACGTCGTCGCTGAGCGCCCATTCGAGCCGCGCCAATCCGCCCGCAGACGTATCGCCTGAGACGCCCGCGTTGACGATCACGACGTCATGGCCCTTGGCCTTCAGTTGCACCTGCAAGATCGCAGTGAAGTCTGTCCCCGGCGGCAGGTTGTACCCCTGCGTCAAACTTGTACCGATGGCGACTATCTTGACCGGTTTCGCCGCAGCCCCCGCAATTCCGTTGATTCCGATCAAAAACGCGGCGAAAATCAGCCAAATCGCGCTGACCAGGGCATCACGCGTCCCATAACGGGTTTGCTCTCCCACGCCTCTCGTTGGTAGTCCGTTGCGCATGCAGCGATCGCTCGACACTGACCCGATCCTTCGGCTTGAGGCCGTCAAGCTCACACTTATGAGTCTGGCGGGCCCCGTCAATATCCTGAACGGTATCGAGTTGGTGATCCGCCAAGGCGAAGCCGTCGGTCTGGTCGGCCCCTCGGGCTCCGGCAAGTCGACGCTTTTGATGGTGATGAGCGGCCTCGAGCGACCAACTTCGGGCAAGGTTACGGTCAAATCGAAAGTCCTCTCAAGCTTCAGCGAGGACGAATCGGCACGCTTCCGCCGCGGCAATGTCGGCATCGTCTTTCAGTCGTTCCATCTGATCCCGACCATGACGGCGCTCGAAAACGTCGCCGTCCCGCTCGAGCTGGCACTGATACCGAACGCATTCGCAAAGGCGAAGGAAGAGCTCACCGCCGTCGGCCTCGACCACCGCCTCGATCACTACCCGAGCCAGTTGTCCGGTGGCGAACAGCAGCGTGTCGCGCTCGCGCGTGCCTTGGCGCCGCGCCCCAGTCTGCTCTTCGCCGACGAGCCCACCGGCAATCTCGATGGCCGTACGGGCGCCGAGATCGTCGAGATGATGTTCAAGCTGCAGCGCGAGCGCGGATCGACTCTTGTGCTGGTCACGCACGACGAAGCGCTCGCCCGCCGTTGCGACCGCATCGTGCGGCTGCGCGACGGTTACATTGAGTCAATCGAAGACGGCGATCACCGCGAAGAGCCGGTGCAGGGTGTCGCGGAACCGGCTGTCGAGGTGGCGATCTCCGCCGTCGCCGAATGAAACATCTTGCCGTAGCGTTGCGCCTCGCGCGCCGGGAGTTGAGTCGCGGCCTATCCGGGTTCCGCATCTTCCTCGCATGTTTGATCCTGGGTGTGGCTTCGATCGCAGGTGTAGGTTCGCTCTCCGAAGCGTTGCTCGCCGGACTCTCCCATCAAGGCCGCCAGCTCCTGGGTGGCGATGTCGAAGTGCGCTTGACCCAGCGCGAACTCGGCAAGAAAGAGCGCGAATGGCTTACAGCCAACGGCAAGATCTCGATGGTCGCCGAACTGCGCGCGATGGCGATCGCGCAGGGTCAGGACGCGCGTGCCCTAGTTGAACTGAAGGCGGTTGATTTCGCCTACCCGCTCTACGGCGTCGCCGACGTTTCGCCGCGCCAACCCTTGAGCGAGCTCTTCGCAAATCGTGAGGGCATCTTTGGCGCGGCGGCCGACGAGCGTCTCTTGGCAAAGCTCGGCATTCCCGAAGGCGGCATTGTGAAGATCGGCGGCACGTTGTTCGCTCTGCGCGCGCTCGTCCGCCAGGAGCCCGACCGCGTCGCCGGCGGCTTCACATTGGGCCCCCGCGTGCTGATCTCCGAGTTTGCGCTGCGCGCAACCGGGCTCGTGCAGCCCGGAAGCATGATCAACTTCAACTATCGCGTTGCGCTTCCCGAAGGTTCCACCACGCGTGAAGGCGTCGGCAAGTGGGTTGCGAAACTGAACAAAGAGTTCCCGCAAGCCGGTTGGCAAGTGCGCGATCGATGGAACGCGGCGCCCGGCGTACGCCGCTTCATCGAACAAGCCGGCGCGTTCTTGATTCTCGTCGGCCTGACCGCGCTTGTCGTTGGCGGCGTTGGTATCGGCAGTGCGGTCAAGGCCTACCTCGACCGCAGGCGGGATGACATCGCGACGCTGAAATGCATCGGAGCCAGCGGCCGCTTCATCTTCTTCATGTTCTTGGCCGAAGTGATGGCGCTTGCCGTGATCGGTGTCGCCGTAGGCTTGGTCTTGGGCGCGATGTTGCCGATCCTGGCGCAAGTGGCGTTGGCACGCATCCTTCCGTTCGAGGCGCAGTTCGGTCTGTATCTACAGCCCGTCGGTGCGGCGGCCGCGTTCGGTCTGGTCACGGCGTTCGCGTTCGCAATCTGGCCGCTCGCGCGCGCGATGGAAACGCCGCCCGCTGTAATGTTCCGTGACCTCGTGGTGCCTGTGCGCACCTGGCCGAAGCCTGCCTATGTCGTGATGACCGTTGTGGCGTTTGCGCTGCTCGCTGCCTTGGCACTGTTCCTCACGCCAAACGTATCCCTCGCGGCCGGTTTTGCGGTCGGCGCGGTGGCGGCCTTCGCGCTCTTGCGCGCGACCGCTTGGGGCATGATGTGGCTTGCCCGGCACGTGCCGCGTCCGCGCTTCATGATGGCGCGGCTTGCGCTCTCCAACATTTATCGTCCCGGCGCACCGACGCCGGCGGTCATTCTCTCGTTGGGTTTGGGCCTCGCGCTTCTCTCGGCGATTGCGCTAACCGATTCCAATATCCGCCGGCGTATGCAGGAGGAGATTCCCGCCGAAGCACCGAGCTTTTTCTTGGTCGACATCCAGCCCGATCAAGCCAAGCCGCTCTCGCAGCTCATCAAAAGCGCCAAAGGCGTAAGCGAACTCGACATGGTGCCGATGGTCCGCGGCCGCATCGTCAAGCTCAAGGACACGCCGGCCGACAAGGCCATTGTTGCCCGTGAGGTGAAGTGGGCGCTGAACGGCGACCGCGGCATCACCTACGGCAACCCCGAAGGTGCGCGCAAACAAGTCGTCGAAGGTCAGTGGTGGCCCGCGAACTACAAGGCGGGCAAAGACGGTCCGCCGCTCGTCTCGTTCGCGACCGACCTCGCCAAGGGCTTAGGCCTGAAGGTCGGCGACATGATCACCGTCAACGTCTTGGGTCGCGAGATTGCGCTCAAGATCGCGAACCTGCGCAACGTCGACTTCTCGAGCGCGCGGATGAACTTCATCATGATCGTCTCGCCGGGCGTACTCGAAACCGCGCCGCATGCCCATCTTGCGACCGCCCGCATCAGCGTCGACCGCGAGGACGACGTGGAACGTCTCGTCACGAACAAGTTCCCCAACGTCTCGGTCGTGCGCGTTCGCGAAGCGCTGGAGACGGCAAACGGCCTCGTGCAGCAATTGGCAGGCGGCATCCGTGCGGCGAGTTTCGTGACGCTTCTGACGGGCCTGCTCGTGCTAGCGGGTGCCCTCGCGGCGGGCCATCGCCATCGTCTGTTCGATGCCGTGGTGCTCAAAGTCATGGGTGCGACCAAGGGGCAAGTCATGATGACATACCTGATTGAGTTCGCGGCGTTGGGCGCGGGCGCGGGCTTCGTGGCGGCAATCGTGGGCACGATCGCCGCTTGGGCCGTCGCCACGTTCCTGATGGAGTCGACGTTCGTTCCCTCGATGTCGACGTTGGTTGCCGTCGTTTTGGGTGGCGCAATCGCTGCCATGGCGCTCGGTATCGCCGCGACGTGGACGGCACTTTCCACACCCGCCGCGCGCACGCTCAGGACCGCCTAGACAGAGTTCTCCAACCCGCGACCGCTAAACAAAACCTTAACACAGCCAATTCTTGTTATTCTGGAAGGGCTTGGTCGCCGATTCCCCTTGAAATCGCGGCCGAACGCGTCGATATCCGGGCATGGTTTGATCCGGCCCTTCGGCCGGAGCATTGGAGGAACCGATGTCTGAGTACGAGAACGCGACCTACGGCCGCCGCACCATCCCAAGCGCAGAAGCGCAAGCGGTCGATCAAGGTCTCCGGGCCTACATGATTGGCGTGTACCAGTACATGGCGCTGGGTGTGGCGTTGACGGGCGCGATCGCGTACGTCCTGTCGAGCCAGCCGGAGATCATGCAGATGATCTGGGGGACGCCGCTGAAATGGGTTGCGATCTTTGCACCGTTGCCGGTGGCGCTCTACACCCAGTTCCGAATCCACAGCCTGAACCCCAGCACAGCGCAAGCGCTCTTCTGGCTCTACGCGGCGTTGGTAGGCGTTTCGTTCACGGTCCTGTTCGCGATCTTTACCGACGCAAGCATCGTGCGCGTATTCCTGGTCACGTCGATCGCCTTCGGCGCGCTGACGCTCTACGGCTACACGACGAACCGCAACCTCTCGGCGTGGGGTTCGTTCCTCTTTATCGGCATGATCGGTGTGCTAATCGCCGGCCTCGTGAACATCTTCCTGCAGTCGTCGGCGCTGAACTTTGCGGTGAGCGCAATCGGCGTGCTGGTCTTCGCGGGCCTGACCGCCTACGACACGCAGCAGATCAAGGCGATGTACTACGAAGCTGCCGACGAAAAGACGGCAGCGCGCTACTCGATCCTAGGCTCGCTCTGGCTCTACATCTCGTTCGTCGCGATGTTCCAGTTCCTGCTCTCGCTGATCGGCGACCGCGAATAGCGAACGTTCGGCGTGACGAAATCGGCCCCGGTGCTCTTCAGAGTGCCGGGGCTTTTTCTTGTGTCGGCTATTCGACGAGTTGAACCCGCTTGGGCTCCAAGATCCGCAGCACTTGCGCCAGATCGTGCCCGCGCTTCAGCACCTGGCCAGCGGCACCCACGACTGCGTAAAGCCCCTGTTTGTGCCTCAGCTTCGGCCGCTTCTCGATCCGGTAGAGCGGCATCTCGGCGGCCCGGCGGAACACCGCAAAGATCGCGTGCTCGCGTCCCGCACCGATCGCATAGTCGCGCCACTCGCCGGCCGCTACGTTGCGCCCGTAAACGCTCAAAATCGTGCTGAGTTCGCGCCGGTCGAACATCACCTGTTCGCCGCGCTCCCGCGAGGACGCGGGACTTTCGCCCGTCTCTTGGCTCCGTGGCGCGGGCCGTTCGCCACGGAACAACTCTATGGGTTCATCGACCATCTAAGGTGAAAGTGTTCACCCGATAGCGGCCTTTGGCAAGACCGTTCAGCGTTTACGGCACATGAAGATCCCGTCGGCAAAAGGCAGCAAAACCGTATCGACACGCCCATCGCCCTTGATTTTCGCGTTAAGAGCTTTGAGCGCCATGGTGTCGGCCGACGTGTCCGCGGCATCGATAATGCGCCCGAACCAAAGCACGTTGTCGATCGCAATCATCCCGCCCGGCCGCACGAGCTTTAGCATCATCTCGTAATAGCCATCGTAACTCGACTTGTCCGCGTCGATGAACGCGAAGTCGTAGGCGTTGGCGCCGCCCTCTTTCAGCAGCCGCTCCATCGTCGCGAGCGCGGGCGCCACATGCCCGGTGATCTTGTGGGCCTGGCCGGCCTCTTTCCAATACCCCCGCGCGACAGCCATATACTCGTCGCTGATGTCGAGCGCATCGACATGTCCGTCATCCGCCATGGCGAGCGCCACAGAAAGCGCGCTGTACCCGGTGAACGTCCCGACCTCGATGTAACGCTTCGCCCCCATCAGCCGCGCGATCATCCCCATGAACGCACCCTGCTCCGGCGCGATCTGCATGATCGAAACCCGCCCCATGCCAGCCGTACCTTCGCGGCACTTACGTTGAACGGGATGCTCGCGCACACCAACGTCGATCGCGTACTCGATAAGCGCATCAGTGAGCGGAAGATGTTTAGTCATGCGTGTCGTCCTCTTGTCAGCCGCGGCTAGTACACGGCGGCAATCGAAACGCCAAGCCGCCCGCGGTTCACCACGAGCAACTCGGTGCTCTTGGCGTTTCAATACGCGCAGCGTTATGTTCGCGGCCCATGCGCAGCAACGCCCTCACCTCCTATCCGAAGAACCGCCCGTTCGACGCCGCTTGGGGCGCGGCGAAGGACATCGGCAGTTTCGTCTCCTGCACGATCCGCCCGCCCTGCGCGCCGCCCGTTGAGAACGTGCCGAAGGGCGACGGCCACGCCGTTCTCGTGATCCCGGGCTTCTTGACCGGCGATTGGGCGACGAAGGGCCTGACCAAGTGGCTCAATGCGATCGGCTACGACGCCGCTGGCTGGGGATCCGGACTAAATCTGGGGCCCACGTCCTCGGCGCTGGACCGCTGCGAAACACTGCTCGACGAAGCCTGCGAGCGTACCGGCAAAAAAGTAACGCTGATTGGCCGCAGCTTGGGCGGCCTCTTCGCCCGCGAACTCGCGAAAGACGAGCCCGACAAGGTCGTGCGCGTCATCACACTGGGCACGCCGGTCAGATTCCCGATCGCAACGCCGCTGTCGCCGTTCGCGGAAATGCTTGCCACAAACTTCGATCCCGAGTTTGTGAAGCGCCGTCCGGACCTGTTGCGCAATCCGCCGCAACCCACGACGGCCTTCTATTCGCGCAAAGACGGCATTGTTCCGTGGCGGTCTTGCCTGATCGAGGAAGGGCCAACGGCAGAAAACGTCGAGGTCGACAGCCCGCACACGATCATGGGTTCAAACCCCACGGCAATGCGGATTATCGCCGAGCGGCTGGCAAGCTGACGAACTGTTCATCTGTCGCTCGCCGCGACGTGACGCGGGCCATAGTGCCGCCTTATTTCGAACATTGGCGCGCCGCCTTCCCCCTCCATCTTCATGTCCAACGGTTGGCTCGAAGGTAAGGCGAAGGCCTCGGAACCATCAGCCCCCAGCCCCCCTCGCGGCTTTATCCTGCCTCGAGCCAACCGCCTAGCTCCCCATTCTGATGTGTGAAAAACTCCCTCGTCCCAAAACGAGGGTTTTTTCATGCGTCTCCAAGGCAAGGTCGCCATCGTCACCGGCGCGGGTTCCGGCATCGGCAAAGCAACCGCCGAACTCTTCGCCAAAGAAGGCGCAAGAGTTCTGACCGTAGATTTGCCCGGCAAAGGCACGAGCCTCGAGATCGACATCGCCGCTGACGGCGCCCCCAAGACGATCGTCGAAACGGCTGTGAAGCAGTTCGGTCGCCTCGACATCGTCATGAACAACGCCGGCGTCTCCTCGAACCAACTTGCGGAGGAGTTCAAACGTGAAGCCTGGGATCGCACGCTCGCCGTAAATCTGACCGCGCCGTTCCTGATCTGTCAGGCGGCAATCCCCCATTTGCGCGCAATCGGCGCGGGCCGGATCATCAACGTCGCCTCGGTTATGGCCGAGGGCACCGACTACGGTCTCTCGGCTTACTGCGCTTCCAAGGCCGGCGTAGCGGGTTTCACCCGCACGCTCGCCCTTGAGCTTGGCAAGTTCAAGATCACCGCGAACTACCTTCTCCCGGGCGCCATCCGAACCGGCATGACGAGCGCACTCTGGGACGCCCGTCCCGACGTCGCCGATATCTGGGCCAAGAAGTCAGCCCTCCGCCGCCTTGGCCAACCTGAGGACCTTGCAAAGGCCGCCCTGTTCCTAGCCTCGGACGACGGCGCGTTTGTTACCGGACATGGCCTCACTGTGGATGGGGGCTTAATGCTGCGCGTCTAACTCGACACTTGCGGTTGCAGCCGGTTTCCGCGTATTGCCATGGCCCGCAATTGAGCCATTTTCTCAAGCGATCCCATGATTGAAATTGAAGGCCTGGTCCGACGGTTCGGAGACCTGACCGCCGTTGGCGGCATCTCGCTCAACGTCGCGAAAGGTGAAGTTCTGGGCTTCTTAGGTCCAAACGGCGCCGGCAAATCCACCACCATGAAGATGGTCACCGGCTTCCTCGCGCCAAGCGAAGGCCGGATCACCGTCTGCGGCCACGATGTCGTCGAGCAGCCGTTCGAAGCGCAGAGCGCGATCGGCTACCTGCCCGAAGGCGCACCCGCTTATCCGGACATGACGCCGGTGCAATTCCTCAACTTCATCGCCCAAGTGCGCGGTCTGAAGGACGACGCGGCGGCGAAGGCCATAGACACCGCAATCGCGCGCACGGGTCTTCAGGGCGTTCTCGAGCAAAAGATCGAGACGCTCTCGAAGGGCTTCAAACGCCGCGTGGGGCTTGCCCAAGCGATCCTGCACAACCCGCCTGTCTTGATCATGGACGAACCGACCGACGGTCTCGACCCCAACCAAAAGCAAGCCGTGCGCAACCTGATCCGCGGCATGAGCGCGGAAAAGGCGATCATCATCTCGACCCACATTTTGGAAGAGGTCGACGCCGTCTGCACGCGCGCAATTATCATCGACAAAGGCAAGATCGTGGCCGACGGCACACCGGCCGAACTTCTGGCGAAGGCCCCAGGCAAGCGCCTCGACGACGTCTTCCGCGCTCTCACGACCCACGATGCGGAAATCAAAGCGGAGGCAAGCGCGTGAACTTCTGGAACGCAACCTCCGCCGTCTTCCGTCGCGAATTTTTCGGCTACTTCGCGACGCCGTTGGCCTACGTGTTCATCGTGATCTTCCTGCTCGCGATGGGCTCTTTCACCTTCTACTTCGGCCAGTTCTTCGCGACCGGCCGCGCCGAACTTGATGTCTTCTTCGGCTTCCACCCATGGCTCTATCTGTTTCTGATCCCCGCACTCTCGATGCGCTTGTGGGCCGAGGAGCAGAAGTCGGGCACGATCGAGCTGCTCCTCACGCTCCCGATCCCGGTGTCCGCCGCCGTCGTCGGCAAGTTTCTCGCCGCCTGGGCGTTCGCCGGCATCGCGCTCGCGCTCACCTTTCCGATGTGGCTGACCGTAAACTACTTGGGCTCACCCGATAACGGCGTGATCTTCACGAGCTATGTGGGTTCCTGGCTCATGGCGGGCGGCTATCTCGCGATCGGCTCTTGCATCTCGGCGCTCACGAACAACCAAGTCATCGCCTTCGTGGTGACCGTCGTCGCCTGCTTCCTGATTACGGTTTCAGGCCACAACATCGTGCTCGACTTCTTCGAAGGCTGGGCGCCGCTTGCGATCGTGAATGCGATATCGTCGTTCAGCTTCCTGACGCACTTCGCGGCCATCATGGAAGGCGTGATCGACTTCCGCGATCTCGTCTTCTTCGGCTCGCTGATCGCGCTGTTCTTGTTCATCAACGTGGTCGTCATCGACCTGAAGCGGGCAGGGTGAGAGCCATGCGCTGGACCAGATCGACTATTGCCGCCGCAGCCATCGCGCTCAGCGTTGTGCTTTTCTTCGCGATCAACATTATCTCTGACACGTGGTTCTCATCCGCCCGCCTCGACCTGACCCACGGCAGCCTCTACACGGTCAGCGAAGGCACGAAGGCAACCCTTCGCTCGATCCCG
>CAYXQB010000020.1:15548-21759 GCA_964466435.1 uncultured Flavobacteriaceae bacterium
GCGCGCCGCCGAGCCCGATGGCGAACGACGACAGCGAAGGCACGAAGAACACGCTTCGCTCGATTCCCGAGCCCATCACGCTCCGGTACTTCTTCTCCGAGAAACTGTCGGTGAAGTACGCTGGGGTCCGCGCCTACGGCGCCCGTGTGCGCGATCTCTTGCGTCAGTACGAAAGCCTATCCGGCGGCAAGCTGAAGCTCGAAATCGTCGACCCTGAGCCTTTGACCGAACAGGAAGATCTGGCCGTTGCCCAAGGCGTCACCGGCGCGCCCACGCCCGCGGGCGAGAAGATCTATTTCGGCCTCGTCGGCACGAACCAAATCAACGGCCGCGAGGTCATTCCCTTCTTCATCGAAGAGCGCGAGCAGTATCTCGAGTTCGACATCACGAACCTGGTCTACAAGCTCATTCGCGAGAAGAAGCCGACGATCGGTGTGGTCTCGAATTTGCCGTTCGACACGGGCGTGGGCGGCATGATGGCCGCGATGCAAGGTCGCTCGCGACCCTTCATGATCTATGAGCAGATTCGCGAGTCGTTCGACGTTCAGTTCCTGGAACAAGATTTCGACCGCATCCCGGAAACCATCGACGTCGTGATGATCGCGCACC
The DNA here is from genome assembly GCA_964466435.1 of uncultured Flavobacteriaceae bacterium. Classification (GTDB taxonomy): domain Bacteria; phylum Pseudomonadota; class Alphaproteobacteria; order Micropepsales; family Micropepsaceae; genus SZUA-430. Next base: position 16,158 of record CAYXQB010000020.1, read on the forward strand.
CGAAGCCGTTGAGCGACAAGACGCAATACGCGATCGATCAGTTCATCATGCGTGGCGGGCGCGCGCTCGTTTTCCTCGATCCGTGGTCCGAAGTCTCGCAACTGAGCGCCGACCCGAGTGGCGCGCCGCTCGACGGCTCGACACAATCGTCGACCGCAAGCATCGACAAGCTGATGAAGAGCTGGGGTGTTGCGATCGACGGCAAGCATGTCATCGGTGTGCGCGACCGCGCTCAGCGCGTCCAGTTCGCCGGCGATGTGGCGGAATATGTCGCCTGGGTCGCCTTCACGAAGATCGACTTCGACAGCAAGGATCTGGTGACCGGGGAACTCACCGATCTCAACATGGGCACGATCGGCGGCATCCAAAAGCTCGACGGCGCCACCACGACGCTGACGCCGCTCCTGCAGACGACCAAAGATACGATGGAAATCCCGCTCGAAAAGGTGAAGGGCAGTCCGAATCCCGACGAGCTCTTGCGCGATTTCGAAGGATCGAGCGAGCGCTACACGGTCGCTGCCCGCATCCAAGGCCCGATCAAGTCCGCGTTCGCAAGTCCGCCGCCGGTGCCCCCGCCTGCCGATGGCACGGTCCCACCGAAGCCACTGCCTCCGCACATCGCCGAAACGAAGGGCCCCGCGAACATAATCCTCGTCGCCGATTCCGACCTCTTCAACGACAGCTTTTGGGTCCAGGCGCAGGAACTCCAGGGCCAACGCGTCGCTGTTCCCGTCGCCGACAACCACGTCTTCGTCCTGAACGCCGTTGAGAACCTGTCGGGCTCAAGCGACCTGATTTCGCTGCGTTCCCGCGGCACCTCGAACCGCCCGTTCACGCGTGTCAACAAGATCCGCCGTCAGGCCGAGGCAAACTTCCTGCGCGAAGAGCAGGCGCTTCAGCAGAAGCTGACCGCGACCCAAACCCGCCTCGCCGAACTCGAAGGCCGGCGCACCCCAACCGACAAGCCTGGCGCCCGGCCCACCGAACTGCTTACGCCTGAGCAAGAAGCCGAGATCGAAAAGTTCCGCAAAGAGCTTTCCGAGACGCGCACAGCGCTCCGGGACGTGCAGCACAAGCTGCGCCGCGATATCGACCGCCTCGGCACGTGGCTCGCCGCCATAAACACGCTCCTTGTGCCATTGATGCTCGCGGGCTCCGCGATCGTGCTCGCGCTCCTACGCCGCCGCAGCAAAACCAAACCGAGCGGAGCCACGTCATGACCGACACCGCCGCAAAGCCGTTGATCCCCGTCCTGAAGCGCCGCGTTCGTTCTTTGAGCTATCTCGCGGGCGCCACGGGCCTCGCCGTTCTGCTCGCCGCCGTCGCGTTGTTCCAGCGCGGCTCGACCAGCGAACCCGCGTTCAAGCCCGTGCGCATGTTCGCGAACCTGGAAAAGCAGGTCGAAGACGTCGCGGCCATCCAAATTGAAACGAAGTCGGCCTCGTTCAACGTCGTGCGCGACGCGCAGGGCCTCTGGACGTTGCCCGACCGCGCGAAGTACCCGGCTGACTTCAACACGGTGCGCAAGACCATCTTGGGGCTGGCCGAACTTGACCTCGTTGCCCAAAAAACGAGTCGCGCGGAATCGCAGGAAAAGCTGGGCCTAGGTCCCCCCAAGACCGGCGGCTCAGGGACGCTCGTCACATTGAAGGACGGCAAGGGCGAGGTCTTGGCGAGCCTGATCACCGGCGCCAGCGCTGAGGGCGAATCCGCTGGCGGCAAGCAGGCGATCTACGTCCGCCGTCGCGACGAGCCGCAAACCTATGTCGCCCGCGGCACGTTCACGGCCACGACCGATCAGGCGCAGTGGCTCGACAAGTCGTTCATCGACCTTGCGCGCGACCGCGTGAAGGCGGTGGTGATGAAGCCATTCAAGGGCCGTCCCTACACGGTCACCCGCGCAAAGCCCGAAGATGCGAACTTCCGTATCGTCGAAGCGATCCCGGCGGGCCGCCAGCTTCGCACGGAAGCCGAACCCAACAGCATCGGCAACGCGCTGCTGGGCCTCTCGTTCGAAGACGTGAAAGCCCAATCGCTCATCGACTTCACGGGCGCGGCAACCTTCACCGCTGCAACGTTCGACGGCCTGAATGTCGGCATTAAGATCGTCGAGAAGGACCGCGACTTTTGGATCGCCGTCGAAGCTGCGGCCGACCCCTCGGTTCAGTCGGCGCCGGCAAAGCCGGGCGACAAGACGCTAAGACCCGACGTGCCCAAGGAAGCGAAAGAGATCAACGGCACTGTCGGCGGCTGGGCGTACAAAATCCCCCGCTACAAGGGCACGCTGATGACCGCGCCGATGGAAGATTTGCTGCGCCCTGTGGGCGGCTGATCACTTCGACGAGATCTTGAGCTGCGCTGCGCCAAGCACCGGCCCCGGATTGCCCGTCTGAACCCAAACGGCAACGCCGTCGGTGTTCTCGCCTGGCGTGCTTCGCGCTGGCAACTCGAGCGTCATCGCCTCACCGGTCCATTTGCCGACCGCAGAAAAGTCGCGCACCACGTTGTGGTAGGTGATGACGCGCCCTGAGTTCTCGCCCTTGGCGATGTTCACCGTTCGCGCCGACAGCGTATGCGCGAGCCACACTGTCGCCGGCTGCTTGACGCCAGCGAGCGCGCCGATCCGTACCTCCACCGTATCGCCCTTCTGCGCGAGCATGATCGCAGCGCGCTTCCCGGCAACCTCGCCGGTCCGGCGCACAATCGCGTCGAGCACGTCTTTGCGCTGATTGCCGACGACATCCAGAGCGCCGTCGATCACGACTTGCGGCGTGTACACGCGATGCGACGCCAAAACCTTTTCGTAGGCCTGCTGGCGCAGCGTGTTCTCGCGCTTGGCCAGCGTGTCGCGCCAACCGATATAGTCCCAATAATCGACGTTGAACGACAGCGCGACGACGTCTTCACGTCCCTTGACCTGCCCCAAGATCACATCCGCCGGTGGGCAGGATGAGCACCCTTGGCTGGTGTACAGCTCGACCAAGATCGGTTGTGGTTGCGTCTCTCCGGCCATCGCGCACTGCCAGAAAAGCAGCGCGCCGAGTGCAGCGAGGCACCCGGCGCGAAGGTGTGTTAGGGAAGTTGGATTCGTCGTCATCGTCTGCAAACCTAGTCCGCCTCCGCCTTCAATGCCTAGTCACGAAGCGGTGTTCCGCTGCCCATGGTTTATGCCGCTTTCGCGAGGCCGCGCAACACGTAGTGCAGAATTCCGCCATTCCGGAAATACTCGATTTCGTCGAGTGTATCGATCCGAAGCGTAACCGGCACCTCTTGCGTCCGGCCGTCCGCATGAGCGATGCGCAAGGTCAACGTCTGGCGCGGCTTCAGATTGTGCTCGAGCCCCGGAATGTCGATGATCTCCGTGCCGTTGAGTCCGAGGCTCCGCCAGGTTTTCCCGTCTTGAAACTGCAACGGCAGCACGCCCATGCCGACCAGGTTCGACCGGTGAATGCGTTCGAAGCTTTCGACGATGACCGCGCGCACGCCGAGCAGACGCGTCCCCTTGGCCGCCCAATCGCGCGACGACCCGGTGCCGTATTCCTTGCCTCCGAAAATGACGAGCGGCACACCCTCTTTCTGGTAGCGCATAGCCGCGTTGTAGATCGGCATCTGCTCGCCCGAAGGCTGGTGCTTCGTAACGCCGCCTTCGACACCCGGCACCATCTGGTTCTTGATGCGGATGTTTGCGAACGTCCCGCGCATCATCACTTCGTGATTGCCGCGCCGCGCGCCGTACGAGTTGAAGTCCGTCTGACGCACCTGCCGCTCTTGCAGGAACTCCCCGGCCGGGCTCGACGCCTTGATGTCGCCCGCAGGGCTGATGTGGTCGGTCGTGATCGAATCGCCGAACAATCCCAGGATGCGCGCGCCCGTGACATTGGTGATCGGCAAAGGCTCCTGCGTGATCCCGTCGAAGTACGGCGGCTGTTGCACGTAGGTGGACCCGACGTCCCACGGATAGGTCAGCGACTTCTTCACGCCGATCTTCTTCCACGCGGCAGGCCCTGAAAACACGTCGGCATAGCGCTCGCGGAACAGCTTCGTGGTGACCGCCTTGCGCACCGCCGCCGCCACATCCTTTGTGCTCGGCCAAATGTCTTTGAGGTAAACCGGCTTGCCCTTCTTATCGTGCCCGATCGGATCGCTCGTCAGGTCGATCTTCATCGAACCGGCCAGCGCATACGCGACGACAAGCGGCGGTGACGCCAAATAGTTCGCCCGGGTGAGCGGGTTGACCCGGCCCTCGAAATTTCGGTTTCCCGAAAGCACTGCGGCGGCGACGAGATCGCCCTTCGTGATCGCATCCGACACGTTGTCGGGTAGCGGTCCGGAATTGCCGATGCACGTCGTGCAGCCATAACCCACGACGTTGAAGCCCAGCTTGTCGAGGTCCTTCTGTAGCCCGGACTTGGCAAGATATTCGCCGACCACCTGGCTACCCGGTGCCAGCGATGTCTTCACCCACGGTTGAACTTTCAGCCCCTTCTTCAACGCGTTGCGCGCAACCAGGCCCGCAGCCACCATCACGAACGGGTTCGAGGTATTCGTGCAAGACGTGATCGCTGCGATCACGACCGCGCCATGGCCGAGTTTGATCTCGGTGCCAGCAAGCTCCGCCGTGTCGTTCTCCTTGCTCGCTTTGTTGAACGTTTTGGCCAGCGCCTCGGTAAACCCTTGCGCCGCGCCCTTCAAAGGCACCCGATCCTGCGGACGCGCCGGTCCGGCCATGCTCGGTTCAACGTCGCCAAGGTCGAGGTGCAGCGTGTCGGTGAATTCTGGATCCGCGTCCTTTGGCCCGCGCCACATACCCTGCGCTTTCGCATAGGCCGCGACCAGGTCGACGCGCGCTTTCGCGCGGCCGGTCGCCTTCAGGAAGCGTACGGTCTCGTCATCGATCGGGAAGAACCCGCAAGTCGCACCATATTCCGGCGCCATATTCGCGATCGTCGCGCGGTCTTCAAGCGGCAGCTCGTTCAAGCCAGGCCCATAGAATTCGACGAACTTGCCCACCACCCCCTTCTTGCGCAGCATCTGCGTAACCGTCAGCACGAGGTCCGTCGCCGTCACGCCTTCCTGCAATTTGCCCGTCAGCTTGAAACCGAAGACCTCCGGGATCAGCATCGACTGCGGCTGCCCCAGCATCGCGGCTTCCGCCTCGATCCCGCCGACGCCCCAACCCAGCACGGCAAGCCCGTTGACCATCACCGTATGGCTGTCGGTCCCGACAAGCGTATCGGGATAAGCGACCTCGACAGTCTTCTTGCCGTCCTTGACCTTCGACGTCCAAACCGTCTGCGAGAGGTATTCCAAGTTCACCTGATGGCAGATGCCCGTGCCCGGCGGCACGACGCGGAAATTGTCGAACGCCGACTGGCCCCAGCGCAGGAACGAATAGCGCTCGCCGTTGCGCTCGAACTCGCGCGTCACGTTCTTCTTGAACGCGTCCTTCGTGCCGAAATAATCGACCATGACCGAGTGGTCGATGACGAGATCGACGGGCGCGAGCGGATTGATCTTCTCAGGGTTCCCGCCCAGCGTCTTCATCGCATCGCGCATCGCGGCAAGGTCGACGACGGCAGGCACGCCGGTAAAGTCCTGCAGC
>CAYXQB010000021.1:0-21630 GCA_964466435.1 uncultured Flavobacteriaceae bacterium
TGGAGCGTTATGTCGTCATCGAGGAGCTGCTTGCGGCAGGTGCGCCGGTCGCCGCTCACTGGATTGCCGACCGGCAGAGCGGGCCGTTGTTTTTGAAGTTTGGCACCGAGGAGCAGCGCCGGCGCGTTTTGCCAGCCATCGCAAGAGGCGAATGCTATTTTGCGATCGGCATGAGCGAGCCCGACTCGGGCTCAGACCTGGCGAGCGTGCGGGCGCGTGCAACCCGAACGAACGACGGCTGGCGCGTGCGCGGCACAAAGCTTTGGAGTTCGGGGGCACATCGGGCGCACTACATGATTGCGCTGTTGCGTACTGGCGAGGCTGCGGATCAGCGGCAGATGGGGCTGACGCAGTTTCTGATCGATCTGAAGGGGCCCGGGATTCAGATCCGGCCGATCGCCGATCTCACCGGGCACGAGCACTTTAACGAGGTCGTGTTCGACGACGCTCTGGTGCCGCATGACGCGGTGATCGGTGCGGAAGGGCAGGGGTGGGCGCAGGTAACGGCCGAGCTCGCCTACGAGCGCTCGGGACCGGAGCGGTTTTTGTCGAGCATGGTGTTGCTCAAGCATGTGGTCGCGGCGGCCGGTGCCGATCCGTCGGAGCGTGTCGCGATTGCGATCGGGCGGCTGACCGCGCGGCTGCATGCGCTCAGGCACTTGTCGCTCTCGGTAGCGATGCAGCTCCAGCGCGGCGCGAATCCGGCCCTGGAGGCGGCACTAGTCAAAGATGTGGGTGCGGTGTTCGAACAGGACATTCCCGAGATTGCGCACGATCTCTTCGGCCTGGAGCCGTCGCTTGCGTCAAGCGATGCGCTGCTGCGGGTGCAGGGCTATCTGACACAGGTTGCGCCGTCGTTTTCGTTGCGCGGGGGCACTCGCGAAATTTTGCGTGGGATCATCGCGCGCGGATTGGGGTTGAGGTGACGTCATGAGCGAGACCGCCAACCTCATTCATGATGCTGCGCACCGCCTGTTTGCGCAGCACGTGACCGTCGATGTCTTGAACGCATCGGAGAAGGGCGTTTGGACTGAGGCGCTGTGGGACGCCGTCGAAGAAGCGGGCTTCCTGGATACGCTGGCCGATACCGACACGGCGCCTGCGGAACGCGCTGCCAATACTGCCGTGCTGTTGCGGGCGGCCGGCCGTCACGTGGCGCCGATCCCGCTTGGCGAAACGATCGTCGCGCGCGCGATCTTGGCCGCGCGAAACGTGAAGGTGCCGCGCGGGCCGATCAGCTTCGGCGTTCTCGACGGGCACACGCATACGCACGGGGATCACGCGCATTTGAAGGGGCGCGCCGTTCGCGTTCCTTTTGCGCGCCATGCGGCGAACGTGCTTTTGAGCGCGCCCGAGAGCGGCGAGGCGGTGTTGATTGCGGTACGCCGCGGAAAGCTTTCTGAAGGAATGAACATCGCGAACGAACCGCGGGACGATCTCGCGTTCGCCGATACGGCCGGAACGACCGTGCCTGGCGTGTCTGGCGGCGACCTATTGGCCTACGGCGCAGCAGTGCGGGCCGTGTCGATGGCGGGGGCGCTTGAGAGAATCTTGCTGCAGACGGTAGAGTATGCGCGGACACGCGTGCAGTTCGGCAAGCCGATCGCTGCGTTTCAGGCGATCCAACAGCAACTCGCTGTACTTGCAGGTCATGTGGCGGCGACCGGCGCAGCCGCGGATGCTGCGTTCGCCGATCTCGACGATGCCGCGCGGCGGAGCCGATCGGCGGCTGTCGCAAAGGTTCGTGCGGGTGAGGCTGCCGGCGCCGCAGCGTCGATTGCTCATCAAGTGCATGGCGCGATCGGCATTACGAAAGAGCACTCGCTGCACTTTGCGACGCGGCGGCTTTGGTCGTGGCGGGCGGAATTCGGCAGCGACTCGTTTTGGGCCGAACGGCTCGGGCGCGAATCGTGCGCTGCGGGAGCGGACGCGTATTGGTCTTCGGTGACCGCGTAGAGGAAATGCAAAACGCCGGGATTTCTCCCGGCGTTCGCAATCACGTTGACTTAATCGTTAGAGGTAGCGCACGTCCAGGACGCGACCGGTGTAGGCATTGATGCGCAGCATCACCGGACGACCGCGTTGGTTGAACGCGTAGGCGCGGTAAGCGCCCCAACGATCCTTCGCAACTTTGCGCACGCCGTAGAAGCCTTGCGCGGCCAGACGCGGCGCGAGCTGACGGAAGTTCAGCGGACGATGGTTGCGGTACTGGTTGTAACCGTAGTCGTTCCAGCCGCGCTGCCACCTGTCGAATTGGCCGTTGTGGCGATCGAAGTCGTAGCGGTCATAGTGGCGGCGATCTGCGCGACCATCTTGCGGATAGCGGTAGTCGTCGTCGTAGCCGGGCTGGCCCTGGTGTTGGTTGTACTGGCCTTGGTTCTGATTGTACTGGCCCTGATAAGGATAATTGCCGTTGTCGTCGGCAAAGGCCGGGGCGGCAAAGCCCAGGGTCAAGGCTGCTGCAACGGCGGTCACAAATTTGCGCATTCGGTATCTCCTGTTCGAACCGGGGTGGTTAGCCAACCCTTGAGGCGCATATTGCTTCTGCCAGCCTGAACGTGGTCTGGATGGCCTATTCATTCGGGGTTCAGTGAGCGATACCTATCTATACGGGCATGTTTAGCGTCGTGCGCCCCCTTGCGATTGCCGTTCTGGCGGCAGCTTTGGCCCTTCCGGCCGTGGCTGAGCCGTCGCGTAGCAGCGCGCCCTTAGATGACGGTGCCTTCGTCTTGGTGCAGGACGAGGGCGGTCGTTGGCGTCAGCGCGGGCGGGGGCCGATCGAGGCTCAGGAGCGATTGCTGCCGCTTGAGGTGGTATTGGGTAGCGTTGCGGCACGGTTTCCAGGGCGCCACCTCGGTGTCGAAGGGCCGTTCCGCCGCGACGGGCGGTGGATTTACCGCATTAAGTGGCTGACCCCGGACGGGCGCGTGCTTATCGTGTTCGCCGATGCTCAGACGGGGCAAGTGCTCGGTCATCGTGGCTGACGGAACAACAAAGCGATGCGCATTCTCGTAGTCGAAGACGATCCCGATTTGCAGCGCTTGCTCGCAAGCGCGCTGCGCGACCAAGGCTATGTCGTGGACACGGCAAGCGACGGCGAGGAGGGTCACTTCCTCGGCGAGACCGAACCGTATGACGCGGTGATTCTCGATCTCGGTTTGCCGGAGATGGATGGCCTGACGGTACTTGAGAAGTGGCGCAAGGCCAACCGCTCGATGCCGGTGCTTATTTTGACGGCGCGCGATCGATGGGCGGACAAGGTCGCCGGCCTTGATGCAGGCGCCGACGATTACGTTGCGAAGCCCTTTTATACGGAAGAGGTTCTTGCGCGCGTTCGCACATTGTTGCGGCGCGGCGCCGGCCTTGCGTCTTCGGATATCGAGTGCGGCACCTTGCGTATCGATACGCGCGCGGCGCGCGTGACGGTGCAGGGAAACCCGATCAAGCTGACCTCGCTCGAGTATCGCTTGTTGGCCTATCTGGGTCACCACAAAGGGCGCGTGGTTTCGCGTGGTGAGTTGGTCGAGCATTTGTACGATCAGGATTTCGATCGCGATTCGAACACGATCGAGGTGTTCGTCGGGCGGTTGCGCAAGAAGCTTGGCGTGAATGTCATTCACACGATGCGCGGTCTCGGCTACAAGCTCGACGAAGGAGCTGCCGATACCGACGCCGATGCTGCGCACTAATTCACTCGCGTTCCGGCTTGGCGCCCTTGCGGCGGTTTGGAGCATCTTCGGATTGCTTGCTGGTGTGGTCGTGCTGTCGCAAGTGTTTCGCGAGTCCGTGGAGCGCAGCTTCGACAATCGTCTGCTGGGCGACCTCGACAGTGTCATTGCCGTCACCGAGCTCGACTGTGCGGGGACGATCGTGATGCCGCGTCCGCTTGCGGCTGAGCGTTTTTTCAATCCCTTTTCGGGCTGGTACTGGCAAATCGGATCCACTGCGAATCCCGCCAAACCGTTGATGCTCTCCCGCTCGCTTTGGGATCAATCGCTCAAGCTGGAGCCGGGAACAACGAGCGCGGTCCGCATGGGTTACGTGACCGGCCCGAAGCAACAGAACTTGCGGTTTGCAGAGCGCGTCGTGTCGTTTCCGGCGTCCGACGAACCGGAGGGTGGCAAGCCGTGCGTTGGCGGTGCATTTCGCATCATGGTCGCGGCCGACACGAGTGAAGTCGAAGCGGATGTTGCAAGTTTCAACAACACGCTGTTTTGGTCGATCGTCATTTTGGGCGTGGGTCTTATCGGTGCCATGATTCTCCAGGTGCGGTGGGGTCTGGCTCCGCTCGACCACGTGTCGAAGTCGCTGGCCAACATTCGCGAGGGCCGCGCCGACAAGCTGGAGGGGCCGTTTCCAACCGAGATTCAGCCGCTTGCCGAGGAGCTGAACGCTCTTGTCGCCCACAACGCCGAGGTGGTGTCGCGGGCGCGAACGCATGTCGGCAATCTGGCGCACTTCTTGAAGACACCACTCAGCGTGCTGGCGAACGAGGTGCAAGGCGCAACAGGGCCTCTGGCCGAAGCGGTGGCGCGGCAGGTTCAGACGATGCGGCGGCAAGTCGATCACTATTTGGCGCGGGCACGCACGGTTGGGTCGGCGCAGGTGATCGGTGCGCGCGCCGATGTTGCGCCCATCATCTCCGATCTGACGCGGGCCTTGAACAAAATCTACGCGTCGCGTGGAATTCACGTGGAGAAGATCTGCCCCGATGGGTTGATCTTCCGGGGAGACCGTTCCGATTTGGAAGAAATGGTTGGCAACCTCTTGGACAACGCCTGCAAATTTGCGGAGGGCGAAGTCACAGTGACGGTTTCGACACCGCGTTCTGGGCGCTTGAAGGTCGCGGTATGCGACGACGGTCCGGGTTTGAACGAAGAGCAAAAGAAGCGTGTCCTCGAGCGCGGCGAGAGGCTGGACGAGTCGAAACCCGGCTCGGGGCTGGGCCTTGGTATCGTCAAAGAGATTGCGTCGCTCTATGGCGGCACTTTGAATTTGGCGCGCGCCGAGGCGGGCGGTCTTTGCGCGGAACTCGATCTGCCGGCGGTCGTGGTCTAGGACGGTAGATGGGCGGCTTCGCCCGGCGAGGCTTTCTTCCGCCGGCGCCGTTCCATCTCGGGGCCATGGTAGTCGGTGACCCCCACGGTAATAGCAAAGCAGGCTAGGCGCACCGAGCGCGGTATCTTCACGGCATCGCCGTCCCGCTTGCCCTTTTCGTAGTACTGCACGACGCGACGCTTGAGGCCCAAAGCTTCGGCAGCCTCGTTCTGCGAAAGAGCGAGACTTTTGCGCCAGCGTTTGAACTCGTGCCCCTTCATGAGACCGTCCTTTCGAGCACGGATCACGACCAAACAAATCAGTGCACGGACGATAGCACGCAATCCGCAGTTCCTCTACTGCCGGATGCGGCCGTGCGCACGCCGTGCGTCTCGGCGGGGCCAGTTTTCGGCTCTACGGATGGCTTCTCGCGAGGTAAACTGTGTAGCGCCTGTCATACTGGCGGGTGGTCGGACGTTGCGGCGGCAGCCCCAAACGCCTAAATTCGCGACTCAGTGGGGGCAGGGCTGCCGTCCGGCGGAGCTGCCCTTTGCTTAAGATAGGACCTTATTCCATGCGTATCTTGGTTGCGGCATCTTTGGTGGCGGCGTTTGCTGGGTTGGTTACGGCTGCGGCGGCTGAGAATGTTGGGTCGGCCACGCGCGTGCAGCGCTATGCTTATCAGACTCCGCCGCAGGCCGGGCGCATACCCCTATATCGTCTCAATCCGGTTATGCGGAATGCACGGCTGGAGACGGTGCCGTCGGGCGCACTTGAGGTCACGTTCACCGACGGTAGCCGGTTGACGCTCGGTTCGGCATCGGCCGTTGTCGTCGACAACTACGTGTATGGCGGCGGCAACGGGAATCAGACGCTGAAGATGACGCGCGGCCTGTTCCGTTTCGTGTCGGGATCGATGCCGAAGGACCAGGTGCGACTGCAAACACCGTCCGTGACGATCGGCATTCGCGGCACGAGCCTGAAGATTCTGACGAACGAATTGGGCGTTGGCACGATCTTCTTCGAGGAAGGCGCAGGCTTCATTCAAAACGGACAAGGTCAGAATGTGCCGATGGGGCAGGGCGACATGGTCAAAATCGGTCCCAACGGCGCGATCGGGACCCCCGAGAACAAGGCTTGGAGTGCCGGCGACGAAGCTGTGGATTACGGGATGAACCCGTTTGGACAACAGAACCACGGCCCCAACGGGGGCACGGGTGGTGGCGACGGCGCCGGTTCGTCCGGCGGCGGCAGCAACAACAACTGAGGGATTCGCGCGAAAAGCGAATGCCGTGATGCATTTACCGGACGGCAAAAATAGGCATTGTTTGGCGGGGGCCGGCGAGCTTTGTTAAGCGTTCCCAACCCCTAGCCGCAGCCGGTCGTGAGACGCTGTGGGACTTTGCTTTGCACGATGCAGCTGCCCACGAAAGAGCATGAACTCAAGCGCTTGCTGGCGACGCTTCCCGTCGACAAGGCTTTGACATTGGCGTCGGCCGTTGAGCGTGGGCGGCTTGCGGGCGACCGTTCACTGCCGGTCGATACCATTCTGGATGGACTTCGCCCCACGTTGCGGCGCGCGCAGGCGCGGCGCGTCCCGACCGCGCAGCGACTGTTCTGCGAACCGTTCGCCGACTTCCTCGTCGATGACCCGCGCGAGTACAAGCAGCCGGGGCGCATAGCGCGCTCGACGGTGCGGGCTCTGTGGCGCTGGCTGAAGGATGCGTTGCGCGTCGGCTTGGCCGAGATGGAGACGCAGGTTTCCCGCGCGGTGTTCTCGCGCGATATGCGCGTTCAGGCCGAAGTCACACAACGCATGCACGCGGAGATCTTGAGCGTGCTGCGGACGACACTCGATCGCGCGACCCAAGGGAGTTCGGAAAGGCGCGTCCTTGCCGCCAAGTTCGGCAGCGAAGAGGCGCTTGCCGATTTGGAGGAGATCGTCTCGCTTTTGACCGGGGCGAACGATCTCGCGCCGTTGCGCGGCCTGTTGCCCAAACGAATCGATACGCTCACTGAGCAGCACACGTCTTTCGTGCGCGATATCTACGATCAACTGACGGCGCGGAAGTCCGATCTGAGCCCCTATGTCGGCCTTTTGGTTCTGGCGCGGCTCAAGCGGCCTTGGGAGGCATTGCGGCTTGCTAGCATCGTGTCACGCCGCACGAACGACGCCCTGTTCAGTGCGTCGGATATGGGGATCGTGGGCGACGTTCTTCTGGCCGACATGGAAAATCTCGCGCTCGATATCGCGTCGGTCAGGCCCGACAGCATCGATACCGAGGTGCTGCTGACGAAGCTCGACCGGTTCGTCCAGATGTCGGGCGGGCTCGTGCGCGAGATCGGGGCAAAGCGCGAGGGCAAGTGGGGGCAGCGGCTGATCAAGATCCGGCAGCTTGCGTCCGACGCGATGGATTCCCTGATTGTGCGGGCGCCCCGCGAGATAACGGCTGCCTTGCCGGTGCAGCGCCTGGGTGCGTTCGGCGGCAAGGGGCCCCGGCGACCCGATCTCTCGCGCGACCCCGATCCGACACGCTCGGAGCGTGCGCTGATGTGGGGGCGGCTGCTTGCGGGTTCCACGCCCTATGCAGGCGGCGGTGCGTTCTACGCGGCGCACAAAGATGCATTCGAAGAGGTGTCGCAGTATTTGCGCATGTACACCGAAAGCATGATGGCGGAGCTGAAGTCGCTTGAGTTCGACAAGCGTCCGCGGGCGATGGCGTTTCAGCAGCAGGCGGAGTCGTTGTCGGACGTCATCCTGGGGCTTGAAGAGGCTGAGCAGATTCGCCGCCGTGCTGCAGCCGCGACACCGCGTTAGACGGCGCCCGAAGCCCGAAGGTCTGCGATTTCGGCGTTTGACAAGCCGAGCTCCCGCAGAATTTCATCCGTATGCTGGCCGAGCACCGGCGGCGGCGCCGTGATGCGGCCCGGTGTTTCCGAGAGCACGACCGGCGTTGCCATGATGGGCGTCGGTGCCGGCAGGCCTGGGAACATGATCTTCGTCAGATAGCGGGCGGCTTCGACGTGCGGGTCGTCGAGCAATTCCTGGGGTGAGAGAACGGGACCGGCCGGAACTTTCGCGCGTTCGAGTTCGGCGAGCGCTTCTGCGACCGTTCGCGTGGCGCACCACCGCGCGGTGCGCTCGCTCAACTCAACGCCATTGTCGCCCCGGGCTTCGTCCGTTGCGAAGCGAGGGTCGGTCACGAGCCCTTCCTCACCGATCATTTTGGCCCAGCGTTTGAACAGCGGGTTGCCGTTGATCAGAATCGTGATCCAACCGTCCTTACAGCGCAGGATGTCGGAGGGGCCAGCCGTTTGGCCGCGGTTGAGGGTGGCAACGCGGTCTTTCTTGAGCGCGGCTTGCTCGATGAGGGTTTGGGCACTGAACGTGACGGCGGTGCGCAGCAGCGCACCTTCGACATGCTGGCCGCGGCCGGTTTTTTCGCGGGCAAAGAGGGCGGCCATCGTGCCGAAGGCGGCGAGCGAGGCGGTTCCGAAATCGACCCAAGAGGAGGCGGCGCGCACGGGTTGTTCGGGCGTGCCGGACATATAGACGGCGCCTGACATCGCTTGCGCGACGCCATCGAAGCCCAGGCGTTCCTCGTAAGGGCCGCCAGAGCCAAAGGCGGAGGCAGTGGTTAGAACGGTGCGCGGGTTCAACTCGTGGACGCTTGGCCAATCGAGGTTGAGGCTTTTCAAGGTTTGCGGCGGCAGGTTCACGACCACCACATCGGCGGTCTTGATCAGCCGCTTCACGACTTCGCGGCCCTTGGGGTGCGCGGGATCGAGCGTGATGCCCTTCTTGTTGCGGTTCATCTGCAGAAACAGCGCGCCTTCGCCGGGCGAGCCGTCCGCGTTGTGGAACAGAGGGATCAGCGTGCGGTCTTCGGAGCCCTCGCGCTTTTCGATGCGGATGACCTCGGCGCCCATATCGCCCAGCAAAGCGGCGCAATAGGGGCCTGCGATGTAGCGGCCGAAGTCCAGGACACGGATGCCTTCGAGTGCAGCTTTCATGTCTAGCGCGGTGTTGCTGGCCGGCAGCAGCCGGCGATGGTGTGGATGCCCGATATCAACGCGACCGCCGAGTAGGGATAGGTCCTATCGGACATGCCGTCGCTGCAGCTTTCGTGGCGCACGATGAGCGACATGTTCGCTGCGCGGGAGCTTGCCTTGATGTGGGCGATGTCGACGCGGTTCATCGCTTGTTGGAAGCGTGTGATGCGGAAGAGGTAGCGGCGTTCGGCGAACAAGAGGTCGGCCCGCGCATAGCCGGGCGTGAGTGAGATCGACCAGAACGGCTCCGTGCCTGCGCATTCGAGGAATGCCGGGATTTCATAGCGGCCGGAGGCCAGCCCCAAGAATCGCGCGTTCACCCAGCCGCGGCGGCGCTGGTAGGTGACCTCTGCCCAGTCCCCGGCGGCGCGGCGGCCTGTTAGCAGAATCCCCGTGCCGTTGTGCGGGATCGTCAGGACGATGGGCGCGTTCGGGCTTGGGGCGGTTCGCATGTTCAGGGTATCGCCCGGACCCACGTTGACGACGCTGTAGGCTACCGCCGCAAGCGAGACAGTTGCGGCGAGTAGGCTTGTCAGAAGTATCGTGAGCAGGCGCATGGGTTCGATTCCGCGATCAGCCTGTGCAACCATGGCATAACGCGCGGCACCGCTCCAATGGGCCTTGGAACGCGCTATTGATACTTTGGCAAATAGGGACTCGGCATGGGCACAGACGGCTTTGCGTTGGATCCGCGGTTGGCGCAGGACACGGTTTGGCTGTGCGATTGGCCGCTCTGCGCTGTGCAGTTGATGAACGACCGGCGTTATGTGTGGGTCGTTCTGGTACCGCGGTGCGCGGGTCTGGTCGAGCCGTTCGACCTACCGGCAGCCGACCAAGCGAATCTGTGGCGCGAGGTTGGGCATGTGGGCGCTGCACTCAAGGCGGCAACAGGCTGTCGCAAGGTCAACATCGGGGCGCTTGGAAACATCGTGTCGCAGCTTCACGTTCATGTCATCGCGCGCGACGAAGGGGACGCGGCGTGGCCCGGTCCGGTTTGGGGGAAGGGAGCCGCCGAACGGTTTCAGGGCGCTGAGCTGGAGCGGCAAGTCGAGCGCTTGCGCACTCTGCTTCAGACGCCGCCGGTCTGATCGCCGGGGGGCCAAGCGTCGCCCCAATCCGCGTCCCGTGCGTCGCGGTACAGGCTTTTGTCGCTGCGCGCGATGGTGACGCGCTGAATTGTGCCTGCCGTGCAAAGGTCGAGGTGCACGTGACCGGCGTTTCGAATGGGCTTTCTGACGATGCGTGCGGGTGCGTCGCGGCGAGGCGGGTCGCGGGTCAAAATGACGTAGCTGAACTTCTCGTCTTCGAACGGCAGCGCGCCGTGTTTGGCCGCACGGTGGATCGACGATCGCGCGACGCGAACGGGCCGATGACACCAGTCGGCGGTGCTCATGGGGCAGTCGTCGTTATGGCAACATGGTGCGGCGGCGTGAGCTCCAACCAACAGTGCTTGTGCACGGGCGGCTTCGATCACGGCGAAGCCTTTTGGCGTTCCCGGTTCGATGAGGATAAGGGCATGGCGAGCGGCGGCCCAGAGTGCGGCGAACGCCTTGGCCCATTCGGACTGCGGGAGTTCGTTGAGCGCGTAGGCGGCGATCACTGCGTCTTGGGGTGCTAGTTCAGCGGGAATAGCGGCAGCGCGAAAGTCCGCATCAAGCCCTGCCGCGTGGCAGAGCCTTTCGGCGGTTTGGCGCCAACCTGGGTCGCGTTCAAAAAGATGAAACTTCGCGTGGGGCAAGACGCTGGCCGCGGCGAGCGAAGCGGTTCCGGGACCCGCCCCGACATCGAGAACGGATCGAATGCTTGCAGGGTCGATGATCTGGGCAAGTTGATTCCAGACGATTCCAACGGCTGCAAAGGTTGACGGAAACCTAACGGCGAGATACGCGGCGCGATCGATCGGGGACAGGGTGCGGGCGATGTTCCGCTGACCGCGATAGGCCTGCGAGAGGGTGTCCGCGGCGGTTCGAATTGCTGTCAGGTCATGCGCTTGCAACTCGGCCTCGACGGCGTTGAGAAGCGTTTCGGGGAGTGCTGCGATCATAACGGCGCTTTAACCATACGAAATCTAACGTTGCAGCATGTCCGCCAAACATCCAAGCGGAAAAACTCCATCGATGGACGGCGGGCGCTTTCAAGAGCTGCAAGCGCTGCTGAGCGATCGCGCGCCCGCGCGCCGGGCGCTCGGCGCGCGGCATCTCGCGGTCGAGCTTGCGTCGCACGACTTGAGTGCGGCCGATAGTGCGTTCCTCGACAGGCTGCTCAAGCGCATTGCGAACGATGCGGAACTCGTCGTGCGCGTGGCACTTGCCGGAGCGCTTCGTCGGTCCCTTCATCTGTCGCGGGAGGTCGCGCTCATTCTAGCCGACGACGCTATCAATGTTGCGCAGTGCATATTGGAGGAGTCGCCAGCGCTGTCGGACGACGACCTTTTGAATATCTTAGCGGAGTGCAATGGCCGCAAGCAGGTTTGCGTTGCGCGCCGTTTGTCCGTGCGTGCCGTTGTAGCGGCAGGCGTCGTCAATTGCGGGAATGCCGCAGCCGTAACCGCACTCGTCGAGAACACGTCGGCGGTGCTGGATGAGGACTTACTGTGTCAGGTCGTGGACCGCTATGGCCGATTTGAGACCGTCAAGGCTGCGCTGATCGGCCGGGGCGACCTGCCCGCGTCCGTTTGCGAGCGGCTCCGCAAGTGTGGCCCGGCGATGGGTGGCAGTGTGGCGCGGGAAGAGGCTGCGGCCGTTGAGGATACCGAGCTTTCGCCTCCGGCTGCGATGGCGAGCCGGGTTCCCGCGGCGCGGCTTCACGCGGATGGACAGTTGACGCCGTCGGCCGTGCTGCAAGTGTTGTGCAGCGGCGACATCCGCTTTGTGGAGGATGCGATGGCCGAGATCGCGGGCGTCAGCGCCGAGAAGGCCGGATTGCTGATCCATGACGCGAGTCCGTTTGGGTTGAAGGCGATCTATCGCCAGTGCGCGTTTCCGGAGCAGTTGTTCGCAGCGTTTCGGGTGGCGATCGATATGATTCAGGAGCGCGAGCTTGAGGCCGACGCATGCGACGACGCTGCGTTCGCGGAGCGCGTCGTGGAACGGATTTTGGCCAAGTATCGCGAACTCGAGGTTGGCGACCTCGACTATGTGCTCGCGAAGTTGGGACGGCAGAAGGCGGCTTAGCCGGCGGGTTTTGCCTGTGCAGCTTTGTAGTCGGCGATGTCAGCTTCGAGGTCCTCGACTTCCTCGCAGTTCGTACCGCAAATGCCTTTGAGGATCGTGAGTTGCGCCTGTGCCTTCGGCAGGTCGTTCATCATGAGGTACAGTTCGCCGAGATACTCGTTCGCGCCTTTGTGCTTTGGGTCGATTGCAAGCGCTTTTTGGTAGTAGCCGAGCGCCTCTTCCTTCCTTCCAAGTTTGCGGCTTGCGAAACCGAGATAGTTCCAAGCGTCAGCGTCGCGCGGGTTGTCGGCGACGACCTTCTGCAGCAGCGGGATCGCTTCCGCGTATTGCTCGCCCTTGACCATGTACTCCGCTTTCTGGAAGTCGGTTTCGCGCTGTTCTTCCTTCTTCGACGATGGGGCCGAGCGCGGCACCTCGATGCGCGGGGCAGAGCCGCCGGGCGCTGCAATAGCCTCAAGCGGTGCCAGTGCTACAAACGTTGCGGCGGCTAACGCGATGCGGGCGAACTTCATGAGCGGTCTCCAAGATTTCGGACGGCAGAATGCGACGTTAACGCTGGCGCGGCAAGGACCCGTGTGGCTCGTTTTCGGGGCAGATTTGACTTCCCCGGTCGGCGGACCCAAGCATTGCGTCCATGAGCCAATCACCAGTCGAGGCCCCCGAGTCCGGCAACCGCGGCGCAAAGCGGCGTCTTGAAAGCCGGAAACGCCTTCTGTTAGCGGCGCGAAAGTTGTTCGTCAGCCGCGGGTATCACGAGACGCGGCCGCAAGACATTTCGAAGGTGGCCGGTCTTGGCCACGGCACATTTTATCTGCACTTCAAGGACAAGCGTGAGTGCTTTATCGCCTTCGTCGAGGAGGCGCGCGCGGAGATCGATGCTGCGGTCGTGGCGCGCGCACTGCACGCGAAGAGCTTGTCCGAGTTCGTCGAGGCGGTGCTGACGGCGATCTACGACTACGCCGAAGAGCATGCGGGCGTGTTGGCGACGGCGCTTTCGGACGAGGCGATTATTGCGTCCGGCAGCGGGGCAGGTGAGGAAGACACGCTATTGCACCGCTGGGGCGCGGAGTGGGCGGAGTTGCTTAAGACGCAGGCGAAGGAAGGCGTGGTGGCTAAGGATTTCGATTTTCCGCTGCTCGGCCAGGCGATTGTGGGGGCGATCCACCAGGCTTCGAGTTTCAGCTATCGGCGCGGGCGTTCGCGCGCGGCTCTGCTCAAGACGCTGACACAATTCATCGTTCGGGCGCTGTCGCCGCGGAAGTAGCGGACGGTGCGAAGCGAATTGACTTCGCTCGGCTTCTGACAAATTATCAGTTTCCCGATATGAACAGGAGGCCATGCGATGGCGCGCGTCGTTTTTTCCCGCGAAGAGATCATGGCCGAGCACGACTACGCGAAGCCCCAGGTTGAGGCAGGCTACCGGCTGCATGGCGGGTTTGATGCTGCGGGCAAATACATCTCGCCTCGAACGCTCGTTCGCTGGCCCGCGGTCGAAGGGTGGCAAGCGCAGGTGATGTCACGCGGCTATCCGTTGATCGACGCAACGACGCGGTTGCTGAAGCGCAGTGCCTATCCGAGCATCGACCAGCAGAAATTTCTGCTGGGCAACGGCCACGGTGAGACGTTGTGGAACGCGCTGACGATCACCGGTGTGATCGAAGCGCGAGGGCGCGCGCTTTGCGAGGCGGTGGCGCCAGACTTTCAAGCCATCATCGAGGAAGACGTCTCGTCTATGTCGATCGGCCACCTGAACAAAGGGTTGCTTTACGCGCACGGGCTTGATGAGGGTGGCGACAAGGAACATGGCCAAGGCGGGCACGACGACATGTGGTTCGCCGTGCGCGATGCCCTGTTCGGCAAGGACGCTTATCCGATACCCGAAGTGCCGGCCAGTATCGCCCGGCCCGAGATCGGCCGGTTGATGCCGCAGATCGACAAGGTCTACGAGGATTGGATTCTGCTGCTGATGAACGTGTTGATGATCGAAGTGCGGGCGGAGTCGTTTTTCTCGTTCTGTACAAACTTGATGCGTTCGCCCGACCTCTTTCGCGATCGACGGGAAGCGGCGAACCACGCGGCCGAACTCGTGGAGCGGATTCGGACCGACGAAGCGATCCATGTGGCCTATTTGCAGACCTTCGTCTCCGAGATGCGCAGCGTTACGATCAAGTGTCTGAACGGGGATCGCATCAAGGGTTCGCAGATGATCGATCCGATTTGGGAAGGCATGATCCACTGGCATTCGGTGACGCAAGCCGACTTTTCGCGCGAGCAGTCGCGTGCGGCAATCGTCGACAGATTGAGCAAACACGCGAACGGGCGCGCACTGGTCGCTCAGTTCGACGGGCTTGAGCAGAAGGCTGCCGCTTGATGAAGGACTTGCGGGACAAAGTTGCGTTCGTCACCGGCGGCGCCAGCGGCCTTGGGCTTGGCATGGCGAAAGCCTTCGGCCGCGAGGGCATGCGGGTGATGATCGCCGACATCGAACAAGCCGCACTATCGAAAGCCGTGCAGGAGCTGAAGGACAGCCAAGTGCGGGCCGAAGGCGTGCTGTGCGACGTCGGCTCGCGCGCGTCGCTCCGGGAGGCAGCGCTGAAGACGATCGCGACGTTCGGCAAGGTTCACGTCGTCTGCAACAATGCCGGCGTCGCGGTGGGTGGCCCGGTTGGTACCGTCGCCGAGCGCGACTGGGATTGGATTATGGACGTGAACCTGATGGGGGTCGTCTACGGCACGGAAGTGTTCTTGCCTTTGATCGAGAGTCACGGCGAGGGCGGGCACTTCGTTAATACGGCGTCGATGGCCGGCATGATCGGTTTTCCCAACGCGGAGCCCTATTGCGCAACGAAGTTTGCGGTCGTGGCCATGTCGGAAGGATGGCACGGTCAGCTGGCGGCGAAGAATATCGGTGTGTCGGTTTTATGCCCCGGCTTCGTGCAGACGCGCATATACGACAGCTTCCGCAACAAGCCCGCGCGCTACGGTGCGGCGGATCCGTCGCCTATCGGCATCGGCCAGACGCTGGCCGATACGGAGGCGATGGTGAAGGCGGGTATCCCGACCGAGCCCGTCGGGCAGCGTGTGGTCGAGGCGATCAAGGACAACGACCTCTACATCTTCACGCACACGGAATTCAGGCCGATGGTGGAGGCGCGGTTCGCGGCGATCATGGCCGCCTTCGACAAGAGCGAGAAGAGTAAGGCGCTGTCGGTGCTGGGCAAGCGGGAGGTCACGCCGCTGCCGGGGCGGGGCGAGTAGCGAGTTTCTGCCTTCCGCGCGATGTCTGCGCCGCTAACGATTTCTCACGCGAAGCCGCGAAGAACGCATACCGTAGCCCTGCGGCGCGAAGCGCTAACCTGATCGCGTGATGTTGCGCCTCCGTCTTCGCGTTCTTCGCGGCTTCGCGTGAGACCTCTTTTTGCATGGCTCACGCGCTCTAGGGTGCGGGCGGTGGTGTTGCTCCGGTCGCGCCGCTGATGACCAGCGCGGCCTCGTCGAAGAGATGCGCGGGTAGCTGCGATAGGACACCGAGGCGCCAGGCGCTGAATAGCACGGCGGCGAGCGAGGCCAGCACCAGGCCGCGATGGAACAACTGAGGGATCGTGGCGCCTGCGGGGACTTCCGCGGGCAAGGTTAGCGCGGCGAGCAGCGTGGCGACGGCGACGAGCGACAGCAGCAAGAACGTCGGCCACGCTTCGGCTGGCACGCCGTCCGACTGCCACTGCATCGATGTGCCGGCGTAGGCGATTTCGACGAACGGGTAGGCGCAGGCGATCGCCGCGATCGTTGCGAGCGTGAGCCATAGCGCGGACCGCTTTGCGATTGGGCGGGCGCTTAGTGGATTCTCGCGGCTGCGGTTGCCGAGCCAAGCCAGTGGCCAGACGAACGCGGAGAGAAGTCCGGCCAAGAACACGAACGATGTCGCGGGCAGAGAGGCCAAATTGTAGGCCGCGTTCTCATCGACTTCGATCACGCGGGTCGCCAGCAACGGTGCCGGTACATCCGGAACGCACGATGTGTTGGGCGGCGCCGTGGGCTGGTCGAGGAAGCTCCTGGCGATTGCGCGTGCGCAGGGTTCGTCAAACGCGGGGCTGTGGGCTTGGCGCGGCAAAAGCACGTAGTGCGCTTTTGGCCCGAGTTTGGCAGCGGTGCGGCGGGCGTACTCGGCCGGCGTCACCGGGTCCCATTCACCCGCGACGACGAGCGTCGGTACCGGTGTTGCTTGCGGCGTTGGCTCGAGCTCGGCGGTGGCCGGCCAGCCGTCGCACAGCGCGAGCAGCCCGTCGACCCCCATTGCACGTGCGATCTCCGGCCAGCGGGTGGTGTGGCGTTTGAGGGACTCGCGATCTTCGAACGGCGCGCGTTCGCGGCATTCCGTGGCGAGATAGACGCCGGTGCTCGCCAGTTTGCGTTCGTCCAGCATGGCTTGAAAGGCGCGGGCGAGGCGCTTTGTCGAACGGCCTTGGGCGGCATCCGCGATCAGCAGCGGAATCTGCGACCACTGGTTGGAGAACAGCAGCTTCGATTGAAGAATTACGGTCAGATTGGTGCTCGACAAGTGGCGTTGCGAGCGAACGCCCTCTTGCGTGACGACATCGAGCGGGAGCGGCGCGCGGTCGAGCGCTTCGATGGCCGTACGCAGCGATGCTTCCATATTCCCAAATCTGGATGCGCATCTGGGCCGTGCGGCGCACATGGCGTTGAGTGCGGCCAGGGATTGCATGAAGTCGGGCAGTATCGAGGTGAAGCCCTGCATCTCGGGCGGATAGACGGAGTCGAGGATCGCGGCGCGCACGCGGTCCGGGTGCTTGGCGAGGTAAGCCAGGCCCACGGTCGTTCCGTAGGAGACGCCGAAGATGCTCCACGTTTCGAGTTTCAGCGCGGTCCGCAGGGCTTCCATGTCGCGCACCGTGACGTCGGTGCCGTAGGCGTTGAAGTCGAACCCGCCCTTGGTCAGCTTGGCGACGCAGGCTTTGGCCGTTTGGAGACCCAGTCGAGCCCGTTCGCCGGGGGAGATTTTGTCGTAGACGGGATCGTCATGATCGAGTTCCGGGCACAGTTGGGCTCCGACAAGCCCGCGCCGCGTTGGTCGAACAGAATGACGGGCGCGTCCTGCACGAAGTCCATCGAGGCGAACCACCACCATGCGTCGACAATCCCCACGCCTGGGCCGCCGTGAATGATGACGGTCGGCGTGTTCTTTGCCTTCGCCGGGTCGGTGGGCTCGATGACGGCGACGGCGATCTCGACGGTCCTGCTGTTGTGGGGGCCCTGCGGCAGGATCAGTGTTGCGCAGCGGGCGAACAGCTTGTCGCCGAGGACCCAGTCGTAAGCGCCAAGGCCGCTGCATCGCGCTTCCTTGAGCGCGGACAGATCGACCACCGGCGCGGCGGTGGCGGCGCAGGCGCTCCACAAAGCGATCAGGATTGCTCCAAGGCCGCGCAACATCATGCGCAGAGACTATCGCGGGTGGGCGTGCCGCAAAGAGCGTTTGCCGGCGGCTCAGGCCTTTTGCGGCGGGGTGTCACCCGCTTGCTTCGCCGGGCTCGCGGCCCCGGCACGCATTTACCGCCGTCAAGCGACCCTTGTGCGGCGTGCTGTCAGCGGCAACTTGCCAATCGACTAATTTATCTATCCTTCTTATAGTAGGTTCATCGGCGTGGTCGCGCGGTTCGCGTCGCGAACCGTTCGCGCACGCTCCGGCGTTCGCGTGAGCCAAGCTTGCCCGGGCCGAAACGTATGTGAGTTGGCGCGTCACGTTAATCGGCACACCCAACCATCGGGTACATGGGGTTGTTCGCGGAATTTCTGACCCGGTACCCCTCGCCACGCCCTGGCGCCGGCACGACGTGGACCACCGACCTTGACGGGTTGGTCACGAAGATCGAGCGGGCGACGGGCAACTCAGGGAACCCGTGGGTCATCACGCAGTTCGCCTGCTCATTTCGCCCAATCCACCGGGTCTTGCTTGGCGGGGCGGGCGGGGCCACTTAGAAGGGGGCCCTTGGCGGGACATGCTAAGGTGGGGTACCCGCGAGTCGGCAGGAGGATTGGCTAATGGAAGGCTACGGTTTGTGGATCGTGTTGGGCGTGATTGCGCTCCTCGTGGTCTGGGTCATTGCAATCTACAACGGTCTTGTCGCGATGCGGCAGCGGACAAATCAGGCGTTCGCCGACATCGACGTGCAGCTGAAACAGCGCCACGATCTGATTCCGAACCTCGTCGAAACCGTGAAGGGCTATGCTGCGCACGAGAAGACGACGCTTGATGCCGTCGTTCAGGCGCGCAATGCGGCAGTTGGCGCACACGGACCGGCCGCGCAGGCACAAGCGGAGAATATGCTATCGGGCGCGCTTCGTCAGCTGTTCGCGTTGTCGGAGGCTTATCCGGATTTGAAGGCAAGCGCGAACTTCCAGCAATTGCAGCGCGACCTGAGCGACGTCGAGAACAAGCTGTCGGCGGCACGCCGGTTCTTCAACAATGCGGTGTCGGAGTTCAACGCCGGGATTCAGCAGTTCCCGGCGGTGTTGTTCGCGAGTGCACTCGGCTTCGGACAGCGCGAGTTCTTCGATGTGGGCGACGATCAGCGCAAAACGCTGGACACCGCGCCGCAAGTGAAGTTCTAGGCGGAGGTTTCGGCGGCGCCCCAAGCGATGAGCGAAGCGTACGGGCTTTACTCGCACATTCAAACGAACCGGTACCGCTCGGCGATTCTGATCGCCGGGCTGTTCCTGTTGGTCTATCTGCTCGTGTTCGCGTTCACGCTGGCGTTCAACGGAGTCGTCATCGGTGACGAGCCGCTCGCGTATATCTTCGACGAGACGCTGTCGCAGTTTATCTGGCTGATCCCGTGGGCGACTTTGGCGACGGGTTTGTGGGTGCTGATCGGTTACCGGTTTCACCAAGGCATGATCGACCGCTCGACCGGGGCGAAGGACGTGACGCGGGAGGAGGAGCCCCGGCTCTACAATTTGCTTGAGAATCTCTGCATCTCGCGCGGCATTTCGATGCCGAAGCTGCAGATCATGGAGACCGACGTGATGAACGCCTATGCGTCGGGCATGAACGAGAAGCAATACCGTATCGCGATCACGCGCGGCCTGATGAACGCGCTCGACGATCAGGAGATGGAGGCGGTGCTCGGGCATGAGCTTACGCACATCCGCAACGGCGATGTGAAGATCATGGTCGTCGCCGTAATCATCGCGGGCGTTGTCACGTTCGCCGGCGAAATGGTGTTCCGGGGTCTGTTTGACAATGCCGGGCGCGGTATCCGTTCGACGACGTGGAAGTCGAGCGGAGGTTCGTCGTCCGGCGGCGGCAAGGACAAGGGCGGGGGCATGATCGCGATCCTGATTGCGGTCGTGATCATCGCGATCGCCTGGTTCCTCTCGCTTGTGATCCGGTTCGCCCTGTCGCGTTCGCGCGAGTATCTGGCGGACGCAGGCGCGGTCGAGTTGACGAAGAACCCGGACGCCATGATCAGCGCCCTGCGCAAGATCGAGGGCAAGTCCGAGATGCCGTCCGTGCCGTCGGGTATCATGGAGATGTGCATCGAGAACAAGCGCAATACGGTTGCGGACTTATTCTCGAGCCATCCTTCGGTTCAACGCCGGGTCGACAAGCTCATGACTGTCGCCGGGGGCCAAGACGCGGCGGCCGCCGGCTGACCCTAGTCGTCGTGACCGGCGATCGTTTTCGAGACATAGCCCAGCAGGTAGACGAACAGCGCGATCAGCGCGTAGGCCACGAGATATTTGTCCACGGGCAGGCCAAGCTTGCCGATCTGGTTGACCAGAATGTGCCAGTAGAACGAGATGATGCTCATATCAGACATAACGGGCCTCCTTCATGCCCCAAAGAATGGGCGGAGTGTGACGCCCTCACATCAAGGGAAGTTCAAGGAAGGTCCGGGGAATTTGCCCAAATTGTAGCGGCGGCTCAGGGCGGCCAAAAAATGCTGGCGGTCCACGGCAATTGGATAAGCGGGTGGTTGATCCAATGCGTCCAATCGTGCACGAGGAACTGAGACACGTAGATTTCCGCGACGAGCCCAAACCAAACGGCAAACATGACCGCGCTCGCGGCGGCGCCGGTAAGGAGCGAGCCCGAGCCCACGACAAATTTAACAAAATTTCCGCTCGCCGGGGTTGCGGCGGCGTCAAGCGATAGACGCTCGATAAGCTGGCGTTCGCGCGCTGCGAAGTCGGCCGTGCCCGTTTTTGCGGCGAGCTTGGCGGTAGCGCGCGCATACACGCGGGCTGCGACCAGGCGGAGGCCGACATAGAGCGGAAACAAGATGGCAGCGACGAGGAGCGTGTATCCGCCGGCAATGCGCGCGGCCTCCTGTGGCGTTGCGGCGTTGTTGCCGAGAGAGAGCGGTGCCACTTTCAGGATCGCGACGATGAACCCTGCCGTCACGAACGCCGCGGCTAGGCCGATGAGGCCGAATTTCGCTTCGCGCGCCGTGCGTCGCAGGAATGCGACGTCGAAGAAGGCGCGCCACGAGTTGTTGACCGCGTGGCGCACTTCGGCCAAGGGCAGCAACGTCATCGCGACGATGATGTAGGCTATGCCTGCAAAAGCGATGGCGGGGCCGATCGCGGATTGCTCGTAACCCTTGTTGAAAGAGTTGTCCCATCCTGCCCACCACGAAAAGAGGAAGAGCAAGCCGGCGGGAAGCGCCACGATAAGGATGGGTATGAGTGCGCGCACGCCAAGGGTTGCATTCAACCACAACGAACCGAACAACGCGCGACCGACGAGTGCAAGGCCACCGAGCGGGCCGGAACTTCGCGCTTGAGCAAGGAGTTCGCCGGCGTTGTCCGCCATGATCCAGCGGGGCCAATGCGCCAATGTTGCCGTCTCCGCTTCGGCGCGCGCAAAGGCGGCGAAATCTGCTCCGTTCGCGTGCCTGTGCCAGCGACTCGCGACAGCGCGCGCCGTGGCGCGCTGCGTCCAGCCGACGACGAGGACGGCGGTTATGGGCGTGAGCGTGAAGAGCGTGCCTAAGGTGTAGCGCCAAACGAAGGCCAAGAGCGATCTCATACGAATACCTCGCTCAATGCCGGGGCTTCGGCGGATATCGCGTCAAAACCCATGATTTGACCGACAGTTCGTGCGATGGCCGTTTGTTCGACCACCTTGTCCACCACACCGCGTCCGATGCCGTGGCCGTAAGCGAATGCCCAGACTTCGTGTGCCGCGCGAGAGTTGAAGTGATGCTGGTAGGGCACTTTCATCAACGGGTTGTCGTCGCGCCCGCAGTCGGGTGTCACGATGAAGACGGTGTTAGCGCGGTAGTTTGGATCCGCGGACGCCGCTTCGATGATCTGGCGTATGCCGTCGTCGATGATCGCAATCGCG
>CAYXQB010000022.1:0-21553 GCA_964466435.1 uncultured Flavobacteriaceae bacterium
ACGACTGCGTACTGTGAAATCTGGGTTTATCCGGCGCGCAGCGTCTATCTTCGGTAGTCATAGAGCCATCGGTTTTTGTTATGTCCGACGATATAGAACAAAGAACGAACCAAAGCAAGGAAAAGGGCATCGGTCGCCTCCTTTCTGCTGATCGCGCCTCGCAAGCTGTAAAGCGCCGGTTGGCGTCGCGGGTCAACGCTCGCCGGTCGAGCGGCCAAACAACCTCAGAATTTGTCGTGTGTCGCTGGACTGGGAGCAATCGCCCTGTGTGTGCGGTATAAGCCTCGCGCCAAGCGAGAGGTCTCATGATATCCGTCGAAGGTCTGACGTTCGCCTACGGCAAAGCCGCGCCAGCCGTGCACGATCTGTCTTTCGGCATTCCGCCAGGGGAGATATTCGGCTTTCTCGGCCCGAGCGGCGCGGGGAAAAGCACGACGCAGAAAATTCTGATGCGCCTTCTGAAGGGCTATCGCGGAAGTGTGAGCGTGATGGGCAAGCCGCTCGATGACTGGCGCGAAGACTATTTCGAGAAGATCGGCGTTTGCTTCGAGCTGCCCAGCAACTATCGCAAACTGACCGCGCTGGAGAACCTGCGGTTCTTCGCGCAGTTCTTTTCCGGGCCGACCGAGCCACCGCAATCGCTTCTAGAACGCGTCGGCTTGGCCGATGCCGCCGGCAAACGCGTCGAGACGTTCTCGAAAGGCATGCAAATCCGCCTCAACCTTGCGCGTGCCCTTTTGAACAGGCCGGCAATCCTGTTCTTGGACGAACCGACCGCCGGACTCGACCCCGGCAATGCGCGCAACATTCGCGGACTCATTCTGGAACAAAAGGCGCGCGGCGCTACCGTGTTCCTGACAACGCACGACATGACGGTCGCGAATGAACTCTGCGACCGGGTGGGCTTTCTCGTGGACGGACACCTCTCCAGTGTCGGCGCGCCCGCAGCCCTGCGCTTGCAGCACGGCACGCGCGCCGTGAGCGTGCAATACACCGTCGAGGGCGCGAGCAAGGCCGAAACGTTTCCCCTGGACGGTTTGGGCGAGAACGACCGCTTTCAGGCTCTGATCCGCTCGCACCACATTGAGACTATTCACACGCAAGAGCCAAGCCTGGAAGACGTTTTTCTCAAAGTCACCGGCAAAGACTTGGCATGAGGCACTTTCTAACATTGGCGCAGAACGATTTGCGCGTCCTCTATCGGACCGGGTACATCGCCGCGACTCTGGCGATCTTCGCGTTGCTGTTGCTGGTCGCGTCGCAAGCGGCGCGGCTTGATTTTGGCGGTTTCGCCGACATCGTCGCAGCGATCATTCTTTTCGACACCGTGCTGTCGCCGGTCTTGTTGATTGGGTTGATGATGCTGCTCGAGCGGGGCGAAGGCAGCTTCATTGCACTGGCTGCTACGCCTCTGCCGCGCTCGACCTTCGTGGCGGCGCGCACCGTCACGGTGAGCCTGATCTGCAGTATGGAGATGTTGCTTCTCGTGCTGATCGCCTATGACGCAAAGCTCACGCCGGAATTGTTGGTTGCGGGACTGTTGAGCGTTGCGGCGATCGCCTCGTTGATCGCCTTTGTCGCCGTCGCCCCGTTCGATGCTCTTTATCCGTTCGTTTTGCCGATGATCTGCTGGATCATGTTTCTGGGCGCGCCCGGATATGGCGTTCTGCTGGGTTGGGATCCGTTGTGGCTGGCATGGCATCCGACCGCCCCGCCTATGGCGCTGTTAGAAGGCGCGTTCGTGCCCTTGCCGGCCGGGCGCCTTGCCTACGGGCTTATCGGGACGGCCGTTTGGCTGGCCTTGGGCGCCACGCTTGCCAACCGTGCGCTGTACCAGATGCAACTGCGCACAGCGGGAGGATAAAGCCGTGCCGGCGCTTCGCTCATCAGCCTTACCCGTCGCGCAGTTGACGCTTTCGCTGATGATCGCGGATTTGCGCAACGTGTCGCGCGACGCTTTGTTGGCATTTTTGATCATGTCGCCGTTGCTGATCGCGCTGATTTTCCGCTTCGCGATCCCCGACACCGCATCGCTCTTGCTGACCGTGCGATCAGGGCTGAGCGCCGACCTGGCGTCGCGCCGACAGGAGCTCGAGACGCTCGTCAGCGCGATGGAGCCTTTGCTGATGAGCATTTTCGTCTGCATGTCGCCAGGACTGATCGGCGCCGTGTACGGACTTCTGCTCGTCGATGAACGCGACGAACGCACGCTTGCCGTGCTGCGGGTCATGCCATTGCCTTTTGCAACTTATCTCGCGGCGCGGATGGCGACGCCGTGCCTGTTGTCGATGCTGATGACCATCGCAGCCTATCCCCTCGCCGGTTTTGCACCACTGCCGCTCGGGACGGTGGCCGCGATTGCCCTCGCCGGCGCGACGACCGTTCCGGTGGTTACCCTGACCATCGTGACGTTTGCGTCGAACAAGGTGGCCGCGCTTGCGATCATGCGCGTCGTCAATGCCGCTCTAGCGCTGCCGATACTCGCCTACTTTGCCACGCCATTGCAGGAGCTCTTGGCTTGGCCCGTACCGTCCTTCTGGCAGATGAAAGCACTTTGGCTGGCTGTGGACGGCCAGCCTTTCTTTTTCGAACTGCTCTTGACGCCAGCGCTCAATGTCGCGCTGACGCTGTGGCTTTACCGGCGCTTCGTCCGGCGCTCCGAAGCCTAGGCAAGGTCACAATTGCTGCATCTGGCATGAACCGCTAGGACTCGTATTGCGTACGCATCAGGTCGACCGCTTGAGGGGCTTATGAACAAAACCATGCTGTGCGCGGCTTTCGGCTTTGCTAGCGTCGTCTCGCCAGCTGGCATCGCCCTTGCTGCAGACGCGGGCGCGGCGCATCTTGACGGCGCATCTCTCGGCGCGATTTGGGCGGTGCCGTTCATCGGCCTGTTGCTCTCGATTGCGATCATGCCGCTCGTCATGCCGCAGGTTTGGCATCATCACTATGGAAAGATTGCAGCGGGCTGGGCAGTGCTCTTCCTTATCCCATTCGTCGCGATCTACGGTTTCGAAATCGCAGCCTACGAGTTCCTGCACGTCATGCTGCTCGAGTACGTGCCGTTCATCGTACTTCTGCTCGCGCTCTATACGATTTCGGGTGGTGTCTTTCTCAAAGGCGACATTCGCGGCACGCCATTGACAAACACGGGCATCTTGGCCGGCGGCACCGCCATCGCGAGCATTGTCGGCACAACGGGCGCATCCGTGCTTCTCATACGCCCGATCCTGCGCGCCAACCACGGTCGCAGCTATAACGTCCATGTGGTCGTGTTCTTCATCTTTCTGGTTTCGAACGTCGGCGGATCCCTGACGCCGTTGGGGGATCCGCCGCTTTATCTGGGCTTCTTGAAGGGCGTGTCGTTCTTCTGGCCAGCGCAATACTTATTTTGGCCGATGCTGCTGATTACGGGAATTCTTCTCGCCGTGTTCTTCGCAATCGACAGTGTGATCTATAGGCGGGACAATCGACAGAAGCCGGACCTAGCTCCCGATACGCACGCGTCGATCGCCATCAACGGATGGCGCAACATCTTGCTGCTTGCCGTCGCGATCGGCGTCATCCTGGGCTCGGCCATGTGGAAGACGGACGGCTACATCGATGTGCTGGGGGTCCACGTCGATTTCCCGAATATCGCTCGTGTCGTCGCGCTGTTAGGACTCACCGTGCTTTCCGTGCGACTGACGCCCCTCGCCTACCGGCAGGGAAACGACTTCACCTGGGGTCCGATCGCGGAGGTTGCGAAGCTCTTCGCCGGTATCTTCGTGACGATCGTTCCGGTGATCGCCATGCTGCGCGCGGGGGAGACCGGCGCCTTTGCTCCGCTGCTAACGCTTCTCGCGGAGCCGAACGGACAGCCCAACAACGCCATGTACTTCTGGCTGACGGGGATTTTGTCGAGCTTCCTCGACAATGCGCCGACCTATCTCGTCTTTTTCAACGCCGCGGGCGGCGACCCCGTACAACTGATGGGCCCGCTTGCGACGACTTTGGCAGCAATTTCGGCTGGCGCGGTGTTCATGGGCGCGAACACTTATATCGGCAATGCGCCAAACTTCATGGTCAAGGCGATCGCCGAGGAAGCCGGCGTGAAAATGCCGAGCTTCTTCGGCTACATGCTTTGGTCGGGACTGTTCTTGCTCCCCTGCTTCGCGCTGGTGACTCTGCTGTTCTTCCTCTGAGTCACGATCTTGGCGTTCGATTGCACCGTGGTATGTTGCTCCAGGCGTGTCAGCAGATCTGGGAGGACGTCAGATGCTTGCGTACCGGAGCCAGGGTGCCCGGATGTCATTGGCAGACGGCCTCGCCGAGTATTACCGGGAGCATCCCTTTCTAACGCGCGGAGACCACCTTCGCACCGAGGCGCAGGAGTTTTTCCGCTGCCATGATGCAGTGCACGTGCTTTACGGCTGCGATACATCGCTGCCGGATGAAGCCGTTGTGAAACTTTCCAGCATTCTCGGAACTTCGGCGGGGGTCGGCGCGCTCAAAGGGTACAGCCTCTATGAGTCTATCGACATCTATCGAAAGTTGAAGCTCGGCGAGGTTCTGGGCACCATGCTGGCCGCGATCGTCATCGTGCCCCGCACGATCTGGCGGTGTCTGCAACAGCGGAAGCGCTGGCCATGGTCCGATTTCGATGCGCACCTGCAAACGCCTCTTTGCGACCTCCGCGTAGCGTTCGGCATTCGGGTCGCGCACATGGGAAAGGCCGGGTGAACCGGCGCGTTTCGGTCTTGCCCATGGCCTTTTGCTATCGCATACAGGCCGCATGACAGTGGACCTACTCCTCTTCGCAGCGGGATGCATTTGTGCCGCCATCGGCGGCGAGCTTTTCGTTCATGGTCTCGTCGGCTTCGCCGATTGGGGTCGTCTGCCGCGCAGCGTCGTAGCAGCTACCATCGGTGCGTTCGCGACGTCGAGCCCCGAGTTAATCGTCGGCGTTACGGCTGCGACCGAAGGCGTGCCCGAAATCTCGCTTGGCGACGCGTTGGGCAGCAGCATCGTCAACGTCGCACTCATTCTGGCCATACCGATCATGCTGTTCGGACTCAGCGCAACACGCGACAGCGTGTTCCGCGATCTACCGTTCGCGTTGGCCATTTTCCCGATCATTGCCCTCGCCGGCCGTGACGGAACGATCTCGCCGGACGAGGCGCTAATGCTGCTCGCCGTGTTCGCCGTATGGGTCGCATCCGTCGTCGTCTTCGCTTTGCGCAACCGCACCGACGGCCAGGGCGAACAAAGCGGCAGCGGGGTCGCTATGCTGCTCGCAACCGGCAGCGCCGGATTGGCGATGTTGTTTCTCGCGGGTCAACTCATCGTTACGGGCGCAAGCGGCCTGGCTGCGGCCGCAGGGCTGCCGGCATTTTTCATTGGTGCGACGGTGGTAGCGCTCGGCACCTCGGTACCGGAGCTTGCGACGGTGATCGTCGCGGCGGCGCGCGGTCATCGCGAGGTGGGCCTGCAGACGATATTGGGCAGCAACATATTCAATTGCCTCTTCGTCGTCTCGGTTGCCACGCTCATTCACCCGATCCCGGTCGATTGGGGAACGGCTTCGTTTGCACTCAGCACTGGCTTCGCGGTGACACTCCTGACGTTGCCCGTGTTTAGCCTCCAGATCGGTCGCTGGCGCGGCTTCGTGCTTGTCACGTGCTATGTTGCGTTCATCGCCCTCAGCTTAGGCTCGATCCACTGAGCCTTGCGTCAGTGAGGGACGAAGACGGGCCTGGGGTTGCTGCAAGTACATGGGCCCCGTTCCCCTGCCCTACCGAAACCAACTCAGCTGCTCCGTCCGCACGGCCCGAGGCCGTTCCGGCAGAGAGCAAACCTCCGCGCTTGTCGCGGCCTCGATCAACGACGGCGACGACGCGTCAAGGCGCGTTGGCATCGCTTCCGCCCGTCGCAAGCTGAGCACACCTGCTGGAGGAAGTCGGCGACCTCCATCATTTGATGGTAGCGACCAGTACGAGCTCCTTGCGACGCTGATTGGTCCCGCATGGAAACGGACGCGGGCGCGAGGGAAGTACCATGATCCAACGTTTGCTCGTTCTGGCCGTCAGCTTGTGCGTTTTGACCTTCGGCAACGCTTACGACGCGAAGGCGCAGCCGGCCTGCGGCAACGAAGGGCAACCGGGCTGCGGCATATTTCGCTCGGATTGTGTGTCCAGGAATCTCAAAATTCAGAACGGCGTTTGCGTTCATCCCAATTGTGGACGCGACGGGGAGCGGGCCTGCGACGTGCTCACGCGGATTCCGTCGTGCGACATCGGCCTAGTCGAGGCGCCCGGCGCCGTCTGCCGCGTCCAGGGGCAGTGCGGCGCCGAAGGTCAGCGGGTTTGCCTGCTGTTGGACGCGAAGCCGGCCTGCAACCCCGGCCTCGTTGCCTCCAACGGGGTTTGCGTCCGTCCAAACTGCGGTGCGTTGGACCAGCGTGCATGCACTGTGGACGTCCGGATTCCAAGTTGTGATCCGAGTTTGGTCGAATTCAACGGCACGTGCCGCGCCCGGGGACAATGCGGCGACGAGGGGCAGCGGCAATGCCTTTTGGGCGAGCGAGCCGGAATGCCGGTTACAACGGGGTGCAGCGTCAACCTGATACCTCGGAACGGCGTTTGCACTCGTCCCGCTTGCGGGCGCGCCGGTGAAGTTGCGTGCACGATCGGTGTGCGCGTTCCATCGTGCGACGACGGGCTGATTGAAGCTCCACTAGGGCGGTGTGCTGTGCGCGGCCAATGCGGTGCAGCAGCCCAACGCGCTTGCGTTCTTGGCGATAACAAGCCCGCTTGCGACGCGGGTCTCGTCAACCGCAACGGCACCTGCGAACGGCCAAACTGCGGTGCGTTGGACCAGCGTGCGTGCACTGTGGATGTGCGGATTCCAAGTTGCGATCAGGGTTTGGTCGAATTCGACGGCATGTGCCACGCCCGGGGCGCTTGCGGCGCCGAAGGTCAGCGGCGGTGCTTGGCCGGTGAGCCGGGACAATGGGAGGCGCTGACCGGCTGCAACGTGGGTTTGATCGTCGATCAGTCGGTGTGCTTGCGGCCGCAGTGCGGTCGAGAGGGCGAACGAGCCTGCTCGTTCTTCAGGCGCTTTCCAAGCTGCGACAAAAACTTGGTCGAGAAGGACGGGCGTTGCGTGAAGTCCAGTGCCGCAGACTGCGGCGGCGAACGGCAACGCGCCTGCGATCTGGATGAGCGCCTTCCAAGCTGCCGCGCGGGCCTTGTGCAGGACGGCAAGTTCTGCCGGCACGAGTTTGACGTGGAAGGTGCGTGCATTCTGTCGACGGACAAAGGGCCGCTTGCCGGCAACTTGACGAAGCCATTGAACGTACGCCGGGGCGAACGCGAAGAGCTGGCGCCGTTGGATCAAGGGATGGTCCGCGGCTCTTGCCGCAATACGAACGGCGATCTCGTCGAGACGCAAATCGACCCGACAGGCTGCGTCGACAAGATTTTCGCGGACTGGAGCGGGACGTTGCGGTGCTCAAAGGGTTCGTTGCCCGATGCGAAAGGACACTATCGCAAGTTCTGCCCACAGCCTTGGATGGACAATGGTACGTTGCGAGCCTTGTGCATCACGAAGGCGGATTGGGTTTACCTTGGCGACTACTACTACCCACCCAAGTTCCCCAGCGACCGGGATCCGCCCGCGAACCATCGGTACGACTACCGCGAACTCGAACTCAAAGATGCCAGCCGTTGTGCGGGTGGCGTTTACAAAGGACGCTTCACGTTCGATGGGTTGCATTGCGCCGAGGCGATGCCCGAGGGCAACTACCTTGAGAAGTGCGTTCTCGTCGCACCGTCTCATTTTCCTGACGAGTGGGTCGCAATGTGCTCCAGCGATATCGGCGTGATCGAGATCACAAGAATACCGTTTTCTGAGATGCAAACCTGTAACGCGGCAACGGTCAACAAGTTTGGAAAGCTCGTTTGCACGAAGCGAAAATGACGAACGCCAGGGCCGCTTTGAAGTGCGATGAGTTGATGCCGTACATTGCGGGATCAAGGAGAAAGCCAATGCATCGCCGCTTCGCAGTCTTCACGGTAGCAATCGCCCTCCTCTGCCCCCTCACCGCTGCGGCAGCCGATATCGGCGGGGCGATTGTTGCGGCGCCCGGCGCGAATTCAGTTGTCGGCACGCGTGTCGAACTCTGCCCTGTGAACGGCGATCAGGCGAACTGCGCGGCGAACGTGCCAATTATCATTCAGAACGGCAGTGCCGTCGGCTACTTCCGCTTTACGGGCGTGACGCCTGGCACCTACAGACTCGTCGCCTATCGCGACTTGAACCGGACGGGCGACATGGACGCGGGCGACGAGGCGGCCGTCTATACGCGCTATCCGAACCAAGAGCCGGCCGACGTTCAACCCGGGCGCCTTGATGTCGCCATTCGTCTCATTCCCTACAATGGCGACGTGAACGAGTTGTTCGAGGGCCGCCGCCGCGATCGCGTGACGTTCACGGGTACGATCCCCGCCGACCCCGCGCTGCTGGTGCGGCGTTGGGGCGGTACAGGCCCGATCGCCGACAACTACAATGTGGTGACCGGTGCCTTCGCCGGTACGACGTGGTCCGCGAACGGCATCGAGTTCCGTGCGAACGGCACGTATGAGAGCGCCGATCTCTATCAGCAGACGAGCGGCTGTCTGGTCTTCATCGACAAGGGCCGCTACACGGTCGCCGGCAACCGCATCCGCCTAACGCCGACGGCGGCGCAGCAGCATGCCTGCGGAAACGCGCGGGTGACGACACGCCCCGGCGCCAGCCTCGCCCCCACGGATTATCTGTGGCGCATGCAATATTACGCGGGCCAGTCGCTGAACTTCGAGCTGATCGCCGTATCCAAACTGCGCGATGAGCGCGACTGGTACTATGCGACGCAGTACGTCGCGACGGCGCCGTAGCTCGCCGATCATAAGGCGCGGCGGTCGCCCAGGGCGGCCGGCTATGGCATGCGCGCGGCTTGCCCTTAGGCGCTCCATGAGACAAAAGGTTGGGTCATGAGCGACCAACCGGAATTCGATTTTATCATCGTGGGTGCGGGCAGCGCGGGATGCGTGCTGGCGAACCGGCTTTCGGCCGACGGCAAGAACTCCGTCCTGCTGCTTGAGGCGGGGGCGGACGACCGGCCGACGAAGGCGCCGTCGCAGTTCATGTCCAACCTGATGATCCATATTCCGGTGGGTTATGCGCAGGGGCTGAAAGACCCGAAGATCAATTGGCTGTTCCCGACGGAGCCCGACGCGACGTCCGGCGGCCGCGTGCATATGTGGCCGCGCGGCAAAGTGTTGGGCGGGTCGTCGTCGATCAACGGGCTGCTCTATATACGGGGGCAGCAGGCGGATTATGACGGCTGGCGCCAACTGGGCTGCGAAGGTTGGAGCTGGGAAGATGTGTTCCCCTATTTCCGCCGCGCAGAGCATCAAGAACGCGGGGCCGATGGCTGGCATGCGACGGGCGGGCCGTTGAACGTTTCGGACGTGACAGAGCGGCATCCGATTTCGGACGCGGTGATCGACGCATGTGTGGAGGCCGGCATTCCCCGCAATGACGACGTCAACGCCGACACTCAGGAAGGCGCCGGCTACTATCAGCTGACGGTCAAGAACGGTCTGCGCCAATCGGCGGCCGTCGCTTACCTGCATCCGGCGATGAGCCGGCCTAATTTGAAAGTCGAAACGCGGGCGCTGGCGCGGCGCGTGACGATGCAGGGGCGTAAAGCGACTGGCATCGAGTATTTGCAAGACGAGCGCATCGTCACGGCGCGGGCGCGGCGCGAGGTGATCTTGGCCGGCGGCGCGATCAACTCGCCGCAACTGCTGCAGCTGTCGGGCATCGGCGACGGGCGATTGCTGCAGAGCCTCGGCGTTCAGACCGTGCACGATCTGCCGGGCGTGGGCGAGAACTTGCAGGATCACTATGTCGTCGGGACGACGTTCCGATTGAAACCGGGCACACCCTCGATCAACGAGACGAGCCGCGGTCTGCCGTTCGTGAAAGAAGCGTTCAAGTATGTGTTCCAGCGCAAGGGCTTGCTGACGCTCTCGGCCGCGCATATCGCGGCGTTCGTGAAGTCGCGGCCCGATCTGATCTCGCCCGACATTCAGTATCACATCTTGCCCGCGACGGTGGACACGGAGAAGCTCGCGAGCACGGGCAA
Organism: uncultured Flavobacteriaceae bacterium; assembly: GCA_964466435.1. Taxonomy (GTDB): domain Bacteria; phylum Pseudomonadota; class Alphaproteobacteria; order Micropepsales; family Micropepsaceae; genus SZUA-430. The sequence continues at coordinate 10,172 of CAYXQB010000022.1, forward strand.
CATGGAGCTTGAACAGGCGCCGGGCCTCACCATAGCGCCGTGTCAGGTGCGGCCCGAGAGCCGCGGATGGATCCGCATCAAATCGGCGGACCCCACGGTCTATCCCGCGATCCAACCGAATTATTTGAGCGACCCGCTCGACCGCGAGGTGATCGTCGCGGGGCTGAAATGGGCGCGCAAGATTGCGACCCAGCCCGCGCTTCAACCTTACGTGCAAGGCGAACTCACGCCCGGCGAGGCCGCCAAGACCGACGCGGATCTCTTGGAGTACGCGCGCAACAACGGCGCCACGATCTATCACCCGGTCGGCACCTGCCAGATGGGCCACGGGACGCGCGCGGTGGTGGACGCGCAGCTGCGCGTACACGGCATCGAGGGCTTGCGCGTCGTTGACGCCTCGATCATGCCGCGGCTCGTCTCCGGCAACACGAACGCGCCGACGATCATGATCGCGGAGAAGGCGAGCGATCTGATCTTAGGGCGCAAAGCTGCGGCTTGAGGCAAGGGGCCGCCACAAGCCTTGCCGCTGAGCAGCTTGAGATGTGTCTGGCTGCGGCGCGGACGTGGCTTCGGCGATCGATGGGCACGGGTCTTCGGGAGCGCCGTAGGAATACAGTTAATCCGCGCAGATCGCGCCGCCAACTAGCTGTACGTCGTTCATGTTGTGTACCGGCGAACGACAGTCGCCGCACAGGCGAGTGCTCTATCCCTGGTCAGGCGCGAGAGCGAATGGTCTGACGCTAGCGACAGATGATGCTGCGCGAACGCTCCGCGATGCGACTGCCACGTGATCTTCGTCTCATGACATCGATCAATGCTTCCTGGTACGGATCGTGCACTTTAGCCAGGTTGCCGATGGGTCGGGACGCGCTACAGCATGCTGGAGCGCGGCATTTTCTCTGTTTGAGTTTATTTGTCGTTGGGGATCGCAGTGCGAGTAAGAAGTCTAAAGCGAAGCTGGCTTCGCCAAACGAAGAGCGCATTCACCACGCGCCGCGTTCCTGTCAGCGATATGCGAACGTTGGTCGTCGGCGACGTAAAGCCAAAGGCTGGCGATGTCGTGCTCGCGATGGTCGACGAGCTTGGGTCCCATCAGCGCGTGGAGCTGCCCAACGGCCGGCGCGCGAAGATCTTTCCGGGCGATTTGATCATGCTGTGCTACGGCAATCGCTACGCGCCGGACCAGTTCGAGGCGGTGGTCAGTGACGATCTGGGCAACTGCGATCTGATCGCAGCGGGCGGCATCGCAGGGCGCGAGTTGTGCCGGCACGAGCGCATGGACGCGCCCACCAAGATCATCCCGATCGGCCTGGTCGGCAACGAGCGCGGCAAGCCGCTGAACATCATCGATTATCGTCTTGATCTCGGCAAGCCCGGGCCGCGAATTCCGGCGATCGTCGTGTTCGGTACCGCCATGAACTCCGGCAAGACCATGACGGCCGGTTCGCTGGTTCGCGGGCTTGCAACATCGGGCCTTCGCGTTGCCGGGATCAAATCGACCGGCACCGGCTCGGGCGGCGATCTGTGGTTCATGTCGGACATGGGCGCGAGTCTCGTCGCCGACTTCACCGACGCCGGAATGCCGAGCACCTATCTGGCGCCGCCGGAGCAGATCGAGGCTGGGGTCCTTGGCCTCATCGACCACGCAGCCAATCAGGGATGTCATGTCGCCGTCGTGGAAATCGCCGACGGACTTCAGCACGAGGAGACGGCGGCGCTTCTTCGCTCGAAGCGGATTCGCGAACGCATCGGCGGCGTCGTATTTGCGGCCTATGACGCGCTCGGCGCGCAAGCGGGCGTCGAGGCTCTGCGGGCAAGCCAACACAAGATTCTCGGGATCAGCGGACAGGTTGCCCGTTCGCCGCTCGCGATGCGGGAGGCGCTGAGATCCACGGGGCTGCCGATCTACTCCCCGATCGAGTTGCAAGCGGGGTTGCTCAATCAACAAGTCTTGTCAGCCGGCGGAGCGAGCGAAGCACTGCTCAACAGCAAGCTTGCGGCACGGCAATCCCGGAAAGCCATGCCCAGACCCGCTATCGAGCGAGAGCTCGACGGCTCCATGCCGCCCAAAAGGACCCACGTTCCCACGGCGTGGCTCGACCGCAAACGTTCGGCGAACGACACTGCGTCGCTCGACGAGCAAGGCGAGTTCTAGCCATGTCGGCGCCAGGCTCGGATGCAAGACCCGTTGATGAGAAAGAGACGGGACCGGTCCGCCGCTGGCTTGGTCATCTGGTCGCGCGTGCTCGGCAAGCCCCGCAAGCGCTGAAAGGCGAAGCGCGCGATGCCTTTGACGAGTTTGCAACCGCGCCGCGCGCGGCGGCGAGCCCATCGACGTCTGCCGGCACCAAGGCGTTGGAGGAGGCATGGTCGCGCTCGAGACCGGGCACCTATGCGATTGTCTTCTTTACGCTCTTCGTCAACGTTTTGAGACTGGCTCTCCCGCTTTACATCTTTCAGCTGCTTGATCGCGTGCTTACGAGCCGCAGCGTCGAGACGCTGATCATGCTGACGATCATCGCCTTGGCAGCGGTCGTGGCCGGCGCCGTGACCGAGTCCATCCGGCGGCGGCTGTTGACGGGATGGGGCGTGTGGATCGAGGGCCATTTCGGACGGCGCGTCCTCCTCTTGGGATTGAGACAAGACGCAGGCCCGCGGCCGAGCCAGATGCTGAGAGACCTCGAGGCGCTCCGGCAGTTTCTTGCGAGCGGCACGGTGCCGGCTTGGCTCGATGTGATGTTCGTTCCGGTGTTCTTGCTGATCATCTTTTTGATCAGTCCGGTGATCGCCGTGATCGTCGTCCTGGCGCTGGTCATCATGTTCACGCTCGGCACGATGAACGAGCGGCTCACGCGTTCATCGCGAAGTGCTGCGGCGCGAGCCGGTCAAGACAGCAGCGATTGGCTCGTCTCTGTGGAGCGAGATGCAATGGCCGTCGGATCGCACGATATTTCGACGAACCTCGCCAACCGCTGGCAGCGAAGCGCGGAGACGCGGCTGCAGGAGAACATGGCGACGCGTATGGTCGGACTGCTGACCAGCGACGGGATGAAGCTCGTGGAGGGATGCCTGCGCATCTTCTGCTACGGCGTCGGCGTGGTGCTGGTTCTTGCCGGCAGTCTCAGCGTCGGCGGTGTGATCGCCGCCGCCCTTCTGGCGCGCGTGGTGTCCGCGGCATTCCGTCGTGCCATGTCGAGTTGGCGCAATTTGGTCTCGGCGCGCGCGGCGTACGCGCGCGTGAAGCGCTACTTGGCCGCCGACGAGCCTGCGCCACCGGTAACGCAGGCCAGAGGGCCGGCGCTCACGCTTCAAGTCGACGACATCTCCCACCGGTACGACGAGCAGCCGGGCTCTCTCTTCCGCCATGTCAGCCTCGTCCTGCAGCCGGGAGAGCTGTTGTGTGTCGTTGGCCCCTCAGGGTCCGGCAAATCGACGCTTGCGCGCATTCTCAGCGGCAAGATGGCACCACGGTCCGGCATGGTGCGCTACGGCGGCGTCGACATTATGCGCCTGCCGCCGGAAGACTTGTCGCGTCAGCTCAACTATCTACCGCAAGACGCGCACATTTTCCCGGGTACGATCCGCGAGAATATTGCGGGTGTCGCCCCGGTTAGCGACGACGACATCATCGCCGCCGCCAGCATGGCAGGCATCCACGACAAGATCGTCCGCTTGCCGTTGGGCTATGAGACCGAAATCGGAGACGGCGCCGGCGCCCTCTCCGCGGGCGAGCGCCAGCGCGTTGCTCTGGCGCGCGCGTTCCTTGGGCAGCCTTCACTGATCGTTCTCGACGAGCCGGAGGCCCACCTCGATGGCGGCGCGATCCAATTGTTGAACGAGGCGCTCGCGGCGTGCAAAGCCCGTGGGGCAATGATCGTGGTCACCTCGCATAGCGCCGAGGTGTCCGCCATGGCCGACAAGGCTGTCGTGATCAGGAACTCAAGAGGCGCGGTCTATGGGAGCCGCGAGGAGCTGCGAGAGTGGCGCCGGCAGACCCTGCGGAGCAATCCACGCATCGTTGCCGGCACATCTTCGAACGAGCAAGGAAGTTGAGCGGGCGGTCTCCATCATGACAACGAACAGCACCGACAACACAGAAAAACAGAGCGACGACGCCCCGTTCTCGCCGCGGCTGATCCGCGCCGGATTCCTGAACTGCGGGGCGTTCGTGGTCGTTCTCGGTGCATGGTCGGCGCTTGTGCCGGTGAAAAGCGCTGTGATCGCTCCGGGCTTCGTCAGCGTCGAGTCCTATCGCAAGAAGGTGCAGCACCTCGAAGGCGGGATCATCGACGAGATCGTCGTGCGGGAAGGTCAGCGGATCAAGTCCGGGCAACTGCTCGTGAGAATTCGCGATGTGACGCAGACAACCAACGTCACGATGTTGCAGTCACAATACTACGAGGCACTTGCGATTGCCGCACAGTGCATGGCCGAGCGCGACAGTCTTGATGCCATATCCTTCCCCAAGGAGATCGCCGAGTCGACCGATCCCTCGGCGCAAGCGGCAATCGCTGCTCAGACCAACGTGTTCGAGAGCCAGCGGCTGCTGTTCCAGCACTCGCTCTCGGTCATGCAGCAAAAGGTGGCCCAGTCGCAAGCGGAGTTGAACGGTCTCAACGGGCAACTTTCCTCGCTGTCGCGGCAACTCGGGTTTTTCGATACGGAGATTCGCGACGCGGAAGCGCTCTTTAAGAAGCAATTGTTGGCGAAGTCGCGTCTTTTGAAGCTGCAACGCGAGCAACAAGAGCAGCAAGGTAAGTACAGCGAGGTCCAAGGCCGGATCGCCCAGGTTCGCCAGCAAGTTCTCGAACTCGAGCTCAAAATGACGGAGCTGAAGTCCGCCCGCGTTGCCGGTGCCGTCGAGAAATTGCGCCAGCAACAGACCAAAGCCGAGGAGTTCCGCCAACTGTTGATTGCCGCGCGGGACGTGAAGCGCCGCACCGAGATTAGGTCACCCATCGCCGGCACAGTGGTCGACGTGCAGATTCACTCGCGCGATGGCGTTATCGCCCCGGGCGAGACTCTGATGGAGATCGTGCCCAGCAGCGATCTGCTTATCGTCGAGGGCCGGTTGCGACCGGAGGATCGCGACGAGGTCAGCGTGGGGCTGGAAGCCTATGTCCAGCTCACCACGGCCGGACGCCGCGATACCAGCCCGATCAAGGGAAGGGTTGAGAGCATCTCGGCCGACCGCCTCATCGATAAGGGTCCGGAGGCGCCGTACTACCGTGTACGCGTCCATCTCGACCCCGCCTCGATGCGGCAGCAGAAGGTGGCGGTGCTCGCCGGCATGGGGGCCGAGATCTTCATCCAGACAGGGGAGCGAACCCCGTTCCAGTACTTGACTGCGCCCATCACGCGCGCCGTCGAACGCGGGTTGAGGGAACAGTAGGATGGCAAGCGTGCGCTCCCTATGACCACGGTCGCTCTTTCGACGGCGCGCTCCGCACCACGGCGCAGCTTGCGCCCCATATCCGTCATCTCCGCATCGACCCTAAACGGTTGCAACATTCTGCACACCGGCACAGTCGTTCGCGTGCGAGTCGATTTGGGTCGTTGGACCGAACAGCTGAGCGAGCAGTTCGCACAGCGTTTCAGCGAGCGCTTTCTCGGCTTACCGCGCTTGATCATTGAGCCGCTGAGGACGATCCGCTTCTGCGACAGATTGCTGACCGAGGCCGACGCGCCCGCGCTGGCGGAAGTCCTGCTTGAGGCAATCGTTGCAGTCGAAAATGCTGTTGCGGCGCGGATGCACCGCCTGGATGCGGTGGATTACGCGTCGTTCGCCGATGCCGGGCAGTACGTCGAGCTGCGGTGGTCGTCCCAGTCGCCTAGCGTATCAAAGCTCTGTGCTGCAGCGGCGATCGAGGGCATCAACGAGATTCTCGGTGCTGTGCCGACGAAGCGGACGGCGCCATCCCCGGCTCGGTTCGAGGACCAGTTCGCCGCACTGGAGCGCCTCGCCGTCTCGCGGCGGCTGACAACGACGGTCTCGGTGATCCGTGACGCGGCAAAGGCCCGGGGAATACCTGTTGCCTATGTCGGTGGCTCTTATCTGCGACTCGGACAAGGCAAGTACCAGACCTATTTCCGCGGCTCTGTCACCGGAAAGACAAGCCACGCGGCGAGCCAAATGTCGATCGACAAGCGGCTTGCAACAAAGACACTGCGCCTGCAGGGACTGCCGGTTCCGAAACATGTGCAGGTGAACAGCGCCGACGCGGCGGCAAATGCGGCGGGGCGTTTGCACCTTCCGGTCGTCATCAAACCGATCAAGGGGCACGGCGGTGCCGGTGTTTCGATCGTGCAGGAGCCCGCGGACATCGCGGCCGCATACAAGCGCGCGGCCAAAGAAGGCTCGGGCGTGCTTGTCGAACAGTTCATCGAAGGCAGATTGTTTCGCCTTCTGGTCATCAACAACAAGATGGTGTCGGCGTTACGAACGGATCTGCCGCAGATCACCGGCGACGGGGTCCGCTCGGTCACCCAACTCATACAAGAGTTGAACAAGGAACCGTTGCGCGACGGCTTTCGATTGTTGCCGATCGAGCTTGACGATGCGCTTGCTCGGCTCCTCGCCAAGTCGAAGGTCGACTTCGACACCGTCCTCGCGCCGGGAAAGACGGTGCCGCTTCGCACCGTTGCCAACGTCGCGCAAGGCGGGTTTGCGGTCGACGTTACGAACGACGTGCATCCGGACAACGCGAAAATCGCGGTGCAAGCTGCCCGCGTGATCGGTCTCGACGTGGCGGGCGTAGACTTTCTGACCCCCGACATCGCTCGCTCCTACAAGCGCGTGGGCGGGGCAATCATCGAGGTGAACGGGAGGCCCGGCCTCGGCATGCACGTTTGGCCCCAGGTTGGACAGTCGCGCGACGTCGGTGGCGCCGTCGTCGACATGATGTATCCGCCAGGGAGCCGCGCCTCTATCGACACGGTCTTCGTCGTCGGCGACCGGGGCACGGCCGTCGTCGCGCGCGATCTCGAGGCGCTGCTGCGCGACATGCAGCGCAAGGTCGGTCTGACCATCAAGAGCCGGGTGTTCGCCGATGGCGAACGCAGAGAGATCAAGGGACGCAAGCCTGTGCGCGGCATTCGCGTCCTTCTTCGCGAACCGGACGTCGACTGCATGATCGCAACTGCCGCGCCGGCGGGCATTGTCGAGCGCGGCCTGCTCGTGACCAATGTCGACATAGCGGCCGTCACAGCGCCAAGCAAAGAGACCGACCTTCACGCCTATCGCCGGGGATTGGACGTCGTGATGTCCGCAAATCCGAAGCGGCTCGTCGTCGGCGCCGAGAACCCCGTGGCTGCCCACATTGTCGAAAGCTTGGGAGCCAAGCGCGTCACGCTCGTAAGCCGTATCGGCCTAACCCAGAACGTGCGCGCGCATTTGGAACTCGGCGGCCATGCCGTGCTTGCGCGGTGGGTCGGCGGACGCCGGTATATCGAGATACACGAAAAAGGCACTTTGGTCGTGTCACTGCCAGTGACCGGTGGCCCGCAGGTTGAGCAGGGTCCGGCCAAGGATCACGAGGCCGCCGTCAGCTCGACCGGACAACGATCGCAACGCATCGAACCGCGCCTGCTGGCCGTAGCTCTGGCCGCCGCGCTCGACCAGCCGATCGCCGGTCTCGCCGACGCTCTTGCGCGCGCGCCCTTGAGCATTCGGTAGCGGACGATGGCGACGCGTCTGTTGTTCGCACTGCTGCTGATCGCGCTGAGTAGCTCTTCCCCGGACGCAGCACGAGAGGCGAAGGCCGGACGCGAGTTCGCACTGGTCGGAACGCAGATGGTGGCGGTCTACACCTATCGACCATCGCCCTGCCCCAATCCCAAGTTGCTGATCGTGTTCGCCGGCTACAATCGCGACGCGGACCGCTATCGCGACCGTGCGCGCGGCTTGGCCGACCGCGCGTGCCTGTTGGTGGTGGCGCCGCTGTTGGATCGCGAGCAGTTCCCGACCTGGCGCTATCAAACGGCCGGCGTGACGCGAAAGGGACGCGTGCAACCTCAATCGAAATGGACGGGGCCTCTGCTCATCGAGTTGATCGCCTGGGGACGCAAATGGGCCGGGCGGCCCGACATACCGTACATTCTGTTTGGGCATTCCGCGGGCGCGCAGTTTCTTTCGCGTGTCTCAGCTTACACACCGCCGCTCGACGCGGCGCGGATCGTGATTGCAAATCCTTCGGCGCACGTCTGGCCCTCGCTCGATGAGGCTGCGCCTTACGGCTTTGACGGCATATTCGATGCCCCGACGCGCGAGGCCCGGTTGCGAGCGTACTTGGCGTTACCGATCACCATCTATCTCGGCGCCGACGATACCGGCACGAAGCTGCTGGTCGATGACGAGCCCGCGGTTCGCCAAGGCGCGAACCGGTACGAGCGCGGCCGCAACGTTTATCGCGCGGCGAGTGATCTGAGCCGCAAGCGATCCTGGCGTTTCGGCTGGCGGCTTGTCGAAGTTCCCTACACCGGTCACTCCGCGAGCCGCATGCTCAATGCTGTTGAGGCGACCGAGGCGTTTGGCTTACGTGCCCCGGAGCCAGCCCAGCGATGAAGTTCGTCGTGCGGGTGACGGGCTAGGCCCGGCGCGTCGCAGCACGGCGTGGTCGCGTATCGAACCTACAAGCGGATGCGCTCGGACAAGACGAGCGTTTGCTTCGGCAGAAGCCTCTCCTTCCATTCCATCCCGCCTGTGCCAAAGGCGAAGGTCGGCGAGCCTCGCGCGAACGTCGCCGCGATCGCCAATATCGCGAGGCATCGACCGGGCGAATTGACCGCGTACGCCGGATCGTGAGCCACGATCCTGAAGTTCACCGCGTCGCGCTCCAAGAAAAGCAGCCCTGCGGCGATGATCTCTCCCTTCACGCGCAGCGTCGCCACCCAATACTTCGATGCCCCCTCGCTCTCGATGAAGCTTGCGACGAACCGGTCGATGCGCCCGTTCTGAAAGGAAGCCAGGGGCATTTGTTGCGCCGCGAGCCACGCGCGCTTGCGTTCGAACAACCATCCCAGGGCCTCCGCAACCTGCGGCCCGCTCTCGATCGCGAACGCAAAGCCGCCCCGTTCTTCAAGCCGGCGCATCTGGCGGCGATGATCATGGCGAAGATTCGCCGACAGAGCGGCAAGGTAGGCCTCAAAGTCGCGATACGCCGAAAGCGAGACGGAGAAATGCTCGGCCTGCTTCAGCTGCGTGACGCGAAGCCCTGCCCTAGCCACAGCCTCGCGAAAGACCGAGTCCTCAGGAACGCGCCGGGTTCGAAGCCGGCTATGCTCGCCCTTCTCGGCCCGCAACGTCGCGAGCAGGAGATCCGCTTGTTCCTCTGTCCGTGCCGTCTTCCGCCAAAGCACGTCCTCCAACTGCGGCGTTCCGGAGCCCAGAAAGCGCACGATCGGTTTGTCTTCCTGCGTTGTCAGAACGAAGGCTCCTGCCATGACGAGAAGGCCGTCTTCCCGTACGGTGATAATGAGCAGCCGCTTGTTCCTCTTGCCGCGCGAGAGTTGCCATGAAAGCCGCAGCCATGCGTGCGACAGATAGGAAACCGGATTGGCGGCATGTGCGAACAGGTCGCTCCACTCCCGTTCGAGCGCGATGAAGTCGTCAATTGAGGCTAGCACCTGTGCGGACAGGCCTCCGCCCGCGGACGATACGCCCGCCGTCCTCGCGCGTAGCTCGCCGTCAGCGGCCCGGGCGCGCCCTTTTGACTTAGACTCTGACAATCGCCTCCCCCCTTCTGCGGCGGCCTATTCAATCTACGTTGCCAGAAATGAACGCCCGGTCAAAATCTGTCGTATCTGATAGCACTACCGTCCTTGCCGGTTGCGTTTTGAGGTTTATTCTTCCGGCTGAGGCAAAGGATGGAAACGATGAGCGACGCCGTCGGGCCTGGCGATTTGGTGCTGTGCGTCAATGCCGCTCCGAACCATGTGACCGGACAGCCTGTGCCGCTGGTCGCAGGGGAGACTTACCGCGTCTTCGAGGTCATGGAGTTCGCCTGCCCTTGCGGACGTTCCGATGCGCTGCTCGATGTAGGCGTCGATTTCGCGTGGTGTCAGACGCGCTTCCGGCTGCTGCCCAAGCCCAAGGCCGAGAGCACGCCCCGCCGCGTTTCGGTGCCCAAGGAAAAAGAGACGGTTCGCTGAACGGCCGGATCGCGGTGAGGTCGTCGCTCATCCCGGTTCCCTGCCCTTCCTTTCGTTCGCGCCGGCGCCCAGGAACGTCGGCGCGTCGCGGTCTTCGGCCTTGTCCATCTCGGCGATGAAAGCGCGCGTGAACATCGAGTTCGCCTTGTCGGCCTGCCAGACCTCGTTGAAGACGGAGTTCTTCAAGACTCCTTTGACGTAAGCGCGACGCAGGTGCCAAACCTCCGCATCCAGAATGCCGTGCGCGTAAAGCGCGTACTGCGCTTCGGTGCGCTGCAGGACGCCGCGCAAGAAGCGATGCGTCAGGTGTCTCTCGTAGTCGGTGAGGCTCTCAGGCTTGGTGAGCGTCTTGTACGCCAGCTCGCTCATCGGGCCGCCGCTGGCCAGGGTGTCGTTGATTTCGATGAAGGAGACTTCGGCGTCCCACGCCGCCTTCGCGCGCATCAATCGGCTGTTCTGGCGCGTCTGGATCGCGACGTAGACGAGCGAGCCGAAGATCGCGAGCACCGCGACGATCTGGGAGACGTAGTAAAGAGGGTCATGGCGTCTTCTCGGGATGTTGGCTCAGCTTCGTGACGTAGGCGCGAAATTCGCGCGAGAACCCATAGGGGTTTTCGGTCCACCATTCGCGGGCGCCCGGCGTTGCAAGCGCCGCTTTGATACCGTCTTCTTCCGCGAGCATGACGCTCTTGTCGCCGGTGCCGATGGCCGCTTGGACGAACATCGTTTCGCAAACGTGCATGTAGGCGCGCATCACAGAGTCGAAGCGCCATCGTTCTTCGGGCGCGAGCGCTTGCCGGCTGCTTTGGCCGGCGAGCCAAATTCGCGTCAGATCGGCATTCTCCGCAAACATGCGGTTGATCTCGTTCAGCGCGTTCGACACCGCGTTGTGCGAAGCGGCGCGCGTCGCCAGCGTGTTCTGCCGGATTTGCAGACCGACAAAGACCAGCGAAGCGAAGATCGCGATCACCGCGACGATTTGCGAGACGTAGTAGAGCTCTTCGAGGGTCATGGGCGATCCTTCGGCGCCGCTTCCGCCTCGCGAATGAGGCCGTCGATGAAGGCGCGGTACTCGGCGCTGAGCGAGATCGGGTTGGCGGCCCACCACGCCTGAACGCCCGGATAGGTTACGGACCATTTCAGCGTCTTCAACTCCGCATCGAACAGCTTCTTGTCCAACGTGCCATTTTTGTACTGGTAGTAAAGCGTCTCGAAGATGCGCATGTTAGCCAG